>JAHJQL010000047.1 GCA_018819065.1 Nanobdellota archaeon
CGACAAGTTTTATTTTCTTTAGACAATTTAATAATTAATTCACGCTCTTTTTCTTTACCAGAAATCATATTTATCACCTTATATTCTTAAGATGAACTAATATATAAACTTTGTCCTAAAACTAAAGTCCTTGACTATTTTAACAAAAATTATATAAATAAAGCACTTGTTCTGGAGTGTACTTGCTTTCGTAGCTCAAGCGGCAACTCTTTTCAGGGTTGATTGGGAAAGTATGTTTCCTCGCTTTGGCTCGTCAAGCATACATATGCCTCCGTAGCTTAGCGGTAGAGCGTGCGGCTGTTAAAATCGTGCAGAGACCGCAAGGTCGCCAGTTCGATCCTGGTCGGAGGCGTCGTGGGACCTAAAAGTCCCACATTTTCACTTAATTTTTACTAAAAATTGGGCCCGTAGCTTAGCCTGGTTGAGTGCTCGACTGATAACACGAAATGCTTCGCATAAGTGTTGCCAAAAATTCATATTTTTGAGCAATTTCAGAGATCGAGTGGTCCGGAGTTCAAATCTCCGCGGGCCCATGTCTTGATAAACTATTTAAATTCCGTTTTTAAAACTAGATGTATGGATGCGTCTAAATACTTGTTTTCATTAAAAAATCATTTTAAAAGAAAAAAACTTGTTTACTTCTTAATTCTCGTTTTTATTGTTTATAACATTAATTTTAGGGTTGTGACTTCTGCTGATAACTATCCTTCTTATTATATTCCTTTAAGCATTCTAAACGAGGGAAACTTATACTTGAATGAGTACTTTGATGATTTCATGGAGTATAAGCCAAACATTGTAGGTAAAAAGCCTTACTATCTGTCTTATACCAGAGGTTATTACATAGCGATGGGAACGTTTATAAATGGCTTGTTTGCTCTTCCAATATTCTTTTTTGCAAGCATTTTTTCATCTATTTATTTTGGTCATTGGGCTATTCCCTATCTGGCAAAACTAACAGCAACTATTCTTTGCACTCTATCTACTTTATTCATATTCTTATCTGCTAAGAGGTTGTCTAATGAGAAGAGTGCGTTTCTAATAGCGGGGATATTTGCTTTCGCATCAAATATGTGGGCTGTTGCAAGTCAAGACTTGTGGAGTCATACATCAAGTATCTTCTTTATATCTTTATCAGTTTATCTTCTTATTCGTGCTTTGAAAGATGAAAAATATGTACAGTACCTTGGATTCTCGTTGTCTGGAGCTGTTCTTTCAAGGTCGTCAAATATTCTCATCGCGGCAATAATCTTTTTTTACATAGTTTTTCACTATGAAAAACAGGTGAAGAATTTCTTGTTGTACACGTTGCCTTTTGCAAGTTTATTCTTTGCTTACAACTTGTTTTATCAGCTTGGTGTTAAAAACTTTTTTTTATTGTTGTTATTTGTCATATTGCTTGACTTTATTCTTTTTGGATTTCTTTTATCATTAAAGTTTATTTTAAGAAGAACATCTCAAAAAACTGCTTTCATATTTTTTTTTGCTTTTATATTCTTATTTTTTGCTTTTTTCATGAATTTTGAGATTAAAGACTTATCATTTTTAAAAAGTATTATTAGTGATGATTTGCTTGGCGACATAGGTTACTTATTTTATATGAAAACTGTGTGGTCTTATTCTCTTATTAAAGGCTTGTTCGGGCTGCTTTTCAATCCTAGCAGAGGACTGTTGATTTATTCGCCCGTTTTCATCTTTAGCTTTGCATCACTATATTTTATCTTTAAGAAAAAAAACAAGTTTAACGTGTTCTTATCCTTCATGTTTTTATGCGTGGTTTCGATAGTTTTGTTTTATTCTAAATATCTTCATTGGTATGGGGGCTGGTCTTTTGGCTATAGAGTTATCCTTGATGTAATTCCTTTTCTATCGATTCTGCTAATACCAATTCTTAAAATTATTAACAAAAACATTTGCTTGAAAACATTATTTTTAATATTTGTTTTTATATCATTATTTATACAGTTAATAGGTGTTTTTTCATATGATAATTCTTGGAATGCCGGAGGAACTAAAGGTTGTAACATTGATGTTTGCAAAGAAAGGCTTTGGTCTTTGAAAGACAGCCAACTATTGTATTATTTAAAAAATCCAAGAATTAATTATTGTTATCCTAAAACAGACCCTTTTCACGTTATGTGCAAAAAAAGATTTATTGCATTATTATGATTAAATTATTATCAAAAGGAAATATTTTTAGGAACATATAAAATGAAAAATAAATTTCTTGTTAGTAAGAATTTTTCAAATAATGATTGGAACTTTGTTTTAGATAATTCTTCTGATTCAAATTTTAGTAATACAAGAGATTATTATGAATTTGTAACTTCTTTTGGTTACAACCCAATTGTTTTTTGTGTTTATGAAAATAATTCTCCTGTGGCGATAATTAATGGTTTTTCTTTCAAAGGAAGATTTGGCATTCCTTTTAGACTTAAACTAGGGGATAGGTTTGGTCCTGCAGTTGTAATTATTAATTCTAAAAAAGATGATAATTCGTTGAAGGTTTTTTGTAAAAACTTTATGCTAGATATCTTTAAAAAGAATTTTTTTTTGTATAAATTCGCTTATCTTCCTTCAGAGTTTGCTGTTGAGTCAAAATTTTATTGTAATGTGCACATTGATCTTTCAAAACCTCATAGTATCATCATGAAGAATTTTAAGAAGTCTTGTCGAAACGCCATTGCTCATTCAAAAAGACAGTGTGTCAACATAATATCTTCGAGTTCAGAAAATGCTGTTAGAGAGTTATTGTCAAATTCATATTTTTGTAAGACTGATTATAATGATTTATTTGAGAACAAATTTTTTTACGAATTATTCAGGAAATTTGCTAAGAAAGGTGGTGCTGAAATCTGGATTGCATATAAAGATGATTATGTCTTGTCTTTAGCCATAATTGCTAAGTACAAAGATAAGCTTTCTTTGTGTTTTTTACGTTCAAATTCTCTTGGTAAAAAGCTCAAAGCAAATAACTTATTAATATCAGAGATTGCCAAGAAATATGCTTGTTCAAATTTTTCAAAGTTTATGATTGGAGGGCTTGGTTTTGATCTCCATGATGAACTGACTGGTTATGGAATGTTTAAAAAGAGTTTTAATCCAATCATTCAAAAAGCTCCTTTGATTAAAAGCATAAGTAAATTAGAGTTTCTTGTTAGGTATTATAACTTCTTTTTTAAGAAAAATTTTAATAAAGGGTTGTTTTTTGATTCAAAATGATTTATTTATCAAATTTGCTCAACAGAGTTTTGTTTGTTCTTTTGAAGTTAAGATTATTTTTTTTTAAATTAGAGTTCAAAAGACAAAAACGCCAACATGTTAAACTTTCAAATCAAAGGGTTGCTATACTCGTAGATAATGAGCCTGTTGATAGTTTATCTTTTTTGTCACTGGCCAAAATTGTTCAAAAAATTCTTATAAAAAATGGGGTTGAATCAAAAATTTTATTTGTGGATAAAAAACTCTTTCAGAATCTAAAAAAACACAATATCTCATTGGTGTTTATTGGTTTTAGTAGAATTTATAGAAAGGAAGGAACTATTCAGGCATTGCTTGATTATTTAGATATTAAGTATGTTGGGTCGAGCCATTTATCAGTTGCTCTTTGTTTTGACAAGTCTTTATGCAAAAAAATATCTATTGCGCAAGGAGTTAAAGCCCCTAAATTCTTGGAGATTAGACATTTAAAAGAGGTTAATATTTCAAAAGTTAAGCAAGAATTAAAATTTCCTGTTATTGTCAAGGGAAATCATAGTTATATAAGCATGGGTTTATCTTATGTGAATGACTCTAAAAGTCTTTTTTTGGCCGTGGAAGAATGCCTTAGTTTTGATGATTCTGTTTTGATTGAAGAATATATTGATGGGCAAGAAGTGAGTATTGGTGTTATTGGAACTTTGGACAATCCAAAACCGTTAGGAATTGTTTGTTTGAAGAAGAATACTGTGGTGAGTTTTAAAGATAAGAAAATGGCTTCTATAGAAATTGATTATGATATGAAACTCTCAGAAGAAACAAAATTAAGAATTATTAATACTGCCTTGACACTTTTCAAATCTTTTGGGTGTCGTGGTTTTGCAAGGTTTGACTTCATCATTAAGAAAGGTGAGGTTTATTTTTTAGAAGTGAATGGTATTCCAGGATTATTCAAAGAAAGCCTGATGACAAAATCAGCTGAAATTGCAGGGATGAGTCATGAGGATTTGATTATGAACATTTTAGTATCTGCCTTGGGGAAAAGTGATTATTTAAGCTTTAAATAGATTGTTGGGTCTATTGAGTGTTTGTTTTTTCGTATTTCAAAGTGCAAATGAGTATAATCATAAACGCTATTATCATTAGGAATGTTTCCACTCCTCCCAACTAGTCCAATTAACAAACCTTTTTTTATCTTTTGTCCTTTATGGACGAAAATGTTGTTCAAATGAGCATACCAACTCTCACAATTATCATGTTTTATTATTACTGTTTTTCCATACAACTTTTTCACGCCAGAAAAAATCACTACACCACAATCAACGCTGTAAACTCTTGTGTTTATATTGGCTGGAAAATCTATTCCTTGATGTTCGTTTTTTTTTCTTGAAGCATTAAAGTTACCAACTTCAAAATAAGAGTTAATGTTCTTTATTGGTAGTTGCACATCTTTATTGTTCTTGTTTAATCTTAATATTATTCCTTTTTTAAGTTTTGAAATGATTATGTTTAAATTTATTTTATTTGACGCTTTAAAGACAATCATATCATTTGGCTTTAGAATCTCAAGAATTTTATTCATTATCTGTTCTAAATCTTCTGAATAAAATATCTTTTTTTTATCAAAATTTAATTTTAACAGTTCTTTCTTTGTCAGCATAACTATTTTTCCAATCAAAAGAATGTTTTCTGGTTTGATCGTGGCTAGTTCCTTTGCAATCATTATGTGGAATTCTTTCTCTTTTGATCCTAATTCCAACATATCCCCGAAGACAAGTATTTTTCTGCGTGTTTTGTCTTTAACAATTGTTTTTAACATGGCTTTCACAGATGATGGATTTGAATTGTAAGAATCATCAATTAACAAAATGTTTTTATTCAATTTATTTAGTTCCAACCTTCCTCTAACATTTCTCATAGTTTTTAAGCTTGATATGATTTCTGAATTGCTACAGCCTAGTTTTTTAGCAGCGATGATTGCTCCACTCAAATTTTTTACATTGTGCTGGCCCACCACTTCTGTTTTGATAAGAATGCTTTCTTTTTTTTGATTGTTATTCAAGAAAAAATTTGTTTCAATCAATTTTTTTTCTTTGATATTCTTTATTTGATAGTTGGAATCGATGCTTTGGCCGTACGTTATAATATTATAATTCTTGTTTTTTATTAGTTTTTGAAGTTGAACATCTTCTTTGTTGAGTATTATTATACCATTGGATTTTAAAGAACTCAGTATTTTTATTTTTTCATTGTAAATATCTAAATCAGAACTGTTAAAGTATTCCCCATGGGCATAACCGATTTCTGTGAATATGATGATGTCAGGTTTTATTAGTTGACTGTAAATATTCATATCATTAGGATAATTTATGGCTGCTTCTACAATTAATATCTGGTGTTTGCTTCTTAATCTGAAAATAACAGACACTAATCTTTGGATATCAGCTTCCAAGGAGTTTTCGTTTAGGATTCTGGTTTTATACTTTTGCTCTAATATTTTTATGAGTGCTTCTTTTGTTGTTGTTTTGCCGATGCTTCCAACAATTGCTATCGTTCTTGGTTCAAAAAATCTGTAAATCAGATTTGCTATTAGCGTTACTGGTCTATGGGTGTAAAGAATTTTTTTAATTTTTTTGAAAACTTTAATTTTCATTTTTTATATTAATTTTATTTTTTCAATAAAAACACTTCCGAGAATCTTTATTTTTTTCAAATAGATTTCAACAGGGAATTTCCACATTCTATATTTGCATCTCTTTGTCGCTATGAATCTTAAAAATTTTATCATCAGGGATGCTCTGGATTTATTTATTTCTTCATAAATTTGTTTATAATGAAAAGAATGACTTATACACTCTAATGTATTAATGTTTTTAGGTGCACGATTAATACTTTTTATGAAGAATGGAGTATAAGCCCACTCTTCCAGATTTTTTTTTCTGTGTCTTTTTGATAATTTTGTTAATGGGTAATTCTTATACACAGATATTAATGATTGAAATCCATATTGTTTTTCTATTAAATCTGCAAAATCAAGTATTTTATTAATATCATCTTTTCTTTGTTTAGGATATCCTATTATGAATATTAAAATTGCGTAAATACCTGCTTCTTTACAATTTTTTAATGTTTGAAACAATTCTTCGTTTGAAAAATATTTTTTTAGTTCTCTTCTTTTCTCTGTTGAATAACTTTCTACACCTATAAGAACTTGTCTTAATCCGTTTGCTGCTAACATTCTTACATATTCTTTGTTTTTTAAGTATTTGACGTGAGCCCAACTAGTCCATGTTAAAGATAGATTGTTTTTCCTGATTAAGGAACAAAATGTTTCTATTATTTGTTTATTGCAGAGTTGTGCTTCTCCTCTGAAATCAATCTTTGTAAAGCCATTTCTAATTATCAGACTTACTTCTTCCATCATTTTTTCAGGAGTTTTACCTCTGAAAGGTCCTGTTGAGGATATATGACAAAAACTGCATTTGAATGGGCAACCTCTAGTCATGTGAACATACGCTGCTTGATATTTTTTCATCTTTACAAGGTGAAAAGCTGGTGGTGGGAGTTGATTTATATCAATTATTTCTCTTGAAGTGTTAAGAACTATCTTATTCTTATTTTTATAAATAATTCCTTTGATTAGATTTTTATCTTTATTTTTTACCAATTCTAGAAATGTATCTTCACCTTCTCCAATAACAACGATGTCAACATAAGGCTCTTTAATAACTAATTCATACTCACAGGTTGGAAATGGTCCTCCCCATACAATGTTTGTTTGAGGGTTTGTTTTCTTAATTTTTTGACTGATTAGTTTTGCAGATATTATCTGCAGCCCTATCATGACGCTAATGCCAACATATTCGGGTTTTTTATTCTTTATGTAATCAGTGATTTTTTTTATGTAATCTTTCTCAATGTTTGTATCTATTATTGTAACATTAAAACCGTTATTTTCCAGAACTGCTGCAATGTACATGAGTGGAATTGGTGGTTTTATGTGAAAATTCTCAAAGAATTTTGGTTGTATTAAAAGAACATTTTTTTTCATTGTCAAGCTTATTTTTTCTTTGCTTTTATAGCAATTTGCCATGCAGTTTTAAGTTTGTTTTGTTTTGAGTCAAACTGTCTTATTTTTTTATTTATGTAAAAATTTGCTTTTCTTCCAAAAACTTTTTTTAACATGAGCGCGACTTTGTTGAACGGCGTTGGTATATGAATTAATCCTTTAACGTCTAGTATTTCAAAACCTATTGAAGCCATTATTTTCTGGATTTCTTTTAAAGAATAACATCTCTCCTGCCAATATTGTCCTAAGCGAAGTTGTTTGTTTATAATATAGAAAAAATAATATCTTTTATTCTCTTTATTATCAAGGGTTAGTATAAGTGTTCCTGTGGGTTTTAGTATTCTTCTTAATTCCTTTAATGCAGTGATGAGGTCCTTTTCTGGGAAATGATCAAGTGTCGAGTTTGATATTATTACATCAAAAGTGTCTTTTTTAAATGATGTGTCTCTGACGTCTTTTGTCAGAAAATATCCTCTTTTAAAGTTTTTTTTAGCGTGTTTTACTATTTCTAAAGATATATCGATTCCTATTGCTTTTTTGAAGTTTTTTTGTAGCCAATCATAAAATGAATCGGTAATTAACATTTCTTCAAACAAATCAGTTTTAAGAATTGTTTTGTTTTTTGTTTGATTACACCAAGCTGTTATCAACTTGATATATTCTTTTTTCTTATACCAGGCAATGTTCTCTTCCAAATGGTGTTTTTTAATCTTTTTTTCAACACAATCCCAGTAATTCTTAGTGTTTTGTTTCATGGTCTAAAAAACTTTGCTTGTTGTTATTATTTGTTTTGTTAAACGATGAATTTTATAAATACTTTTATCTTTGTCTGTTTTCAAAATGAAAATCGCCATGGTTTATGATATGATTTACCCTTTTAACGTGGGTGGTGCTGAGGCTAGGAATTACTTGCTTGCAAAAGAGCTTATCAAGAGAGGTCATGAAGTTCATTTCTTTGGGGCAAAGCTTTGGAAAGGACAGGACGTGATAACCTATGATGGTATTATCATGCATGGTGTTTACACCTCAAAAAGCTTGTATAAAAACAGCCGAAGAAGCTATGATGAGCCAATAATCTTTGCTTTAAAGCTTATTAGGCCTTTGTTTAGGGAAGAATTTGATCTTGTTGATTGCACAGCCTTTCCTTTCTTTCACGCGTTTGTGTGTAAGTTATACTCTGTTTTTAAAAAGATTCCTTTGATTTTGACTTGGCATGAGGTTTGGAGTGATTATTGGACTTATTACATCGGTTTTAAGGGTTGTTTTGGTCGTTTTATTGAAAAAATAGCTTCTAAGATGTCCAAGAGCCATATAGTGGTTTCTGAAAGGACTAAACTGAGGCTTTTAATGATAAATAAATCAGCGAAAATCACTGTTGTTTCAAATGCACTCCAATTAGACATTATCAGTTCAGTTCCTAAATCTGAAGAACGATACGACTTGATTTTTTGCGGACGACTTCTGCCTCACAAGAATGTTGATTTGTTGATAAAATCTGTTAGAATCTTAAAAGAAGAGTTTCCAAGTATAAGCTGCTTAATAATTGGTAGTGGTCCTGAGAAAGAAAGGCTTGTTGCTCTGGCAAATAGATTAGGTGTTGATAAAAACGTTGCATTTAAGAATTTTCTCACAAAACAAGAGGAGGTCTATTCATACTTGAAATCTTCAAAGATTTTTGTGTTCCCGTCAATTCTTGAAGGTTTTGGAATAGTAGTTATTGAAGCAATGGCTTGCGGCCTACCAGTTGTTGGCGTTAGCCATAAGTGGAATGCTGCTGAGGATATAATAAACGATAACAAAGCAGGTTTTGTGGTTGAGCAGTCACCAATAGTTGTGGCTGAGAGAATATCTTTTCTTTTAAGGAACAAAAGAACTTATAATAAGATTAGCAAGAACAACTTGTCAAAGTCTAAGAAATACTCTGTTGAAAAAGTGGCAAGAAGGATTGAAAGAATTTACGAGGGTTTGTTATGATTTCTGTTGTTATTCCTTTCCTTTCAGGCTTTGAAGATTTAAAAGTGTGTATTGCATCTATTAAAAAGCAAAGAGTCAAGGTGGAAATAATCATCGTTAATGACTCATCTAAGCCTCTCAGACTGAAAAAAGGTGTTAGAGTCATAGACAATAAAGGTACAAAAGGCGCTGCTTATTCAAGAAATATAGGTCTTAAAGAGTCAAAAAACGACCTTGTATTGTTTGTTGACAATGATGTGTTCCTGCAAAGTGGCTGTGTCAGAAGGCTCTTAGATGAAATTGAAGGTTTTGAAATAGTATTTCCAAAAGTTGTTTATGAAAACAGTGTGCTTATGCACCCAGTTGGCAAAGAGGAAATATACCCTCAGATATCTGCTTGTTTCATGATTAAGAAAAGCGCTGTTGAAAAGATGGATTGCTTTTTTGACGAGACTTACAAGATTTATCTTGAGGACGCTGATTTCTTCTTAAGAGCAAACATTTTTAGTTTAAAATCATTGTTTGTGAAAGACGCCGTTGCGATTCACAAGCTTAAAGAGTCATACAACGAGATGCGTTTTTATCTTGAAAACAAAAACCTTTTTTATGGAATCATAAAATTTTTTGGAATCAAAAAGAAAGGTGTTTTGCACCCATTCAATTTGACATCGGTTTTTTCAAACTATATCTGTGCGTTGTTCAACTTTGACAAGTTTGACTACTCGCATTATAATCGTGGTTTAAGCATATTGACAAAGGCAGAATTGTTGTTTAGAAAACATAAAAAGATAACTGGCAGGAACAGATTGTTTCTTCTTTTTTACATATTCAAAGCGAAGATGTGGGTGATTTCTAACATTGGATTTGTACTTCGAGAAAGAAGAAAACTGCTTTTTAAAAAACAAGATATATAAATGAGTTTTATTTATTTTTAAATATGGGGTTTTCAAATCGTTTTTCTCTAATAAAACAATTAACAATCACAGGCTTTAAACTTCGGTATAGAGGATCTGTCCTTGGATACTTTTGGTCTTTGCTTAACCCTCTTTTGTTGTTATTAACCCTTTACATAGTGTTTGCTTTGTTCATGAAAATTAATATCCCAAATTATCCACTATACTTGTTGATTGGAATCCTTACTTGGAACTTTTTGTCAGAAGGAACAGTTATGAGCATAAACTCCATGGTTTCAAATCGTGAGCTTATAAGAAAGATGAAGTTTCCAACTCAAAGCATAATAATAAGTTCGTGCGTGGCTTCCTTTGTGGTGTTCTTAATAAACCTTTTAATCTTCTTTTTACTAATGGTGATTTTGAAAGTGAATATATATTTCACCGCTGTTGTATTGCCGTTTTATCTTATAGAACTTTTCATGTTGGTGCTTGGATTGTCATTATTTTTATCTGCTTTGTATGTTCGGTATAAGGATGTAATTCATATTTGGAACTTTTTCCTGCTTTTAGGATTTTGGATAACACCTATTGTTTATTCCACTGATTTAGTCCCATTTGAGTACTTGAGATTTTACATGCTCAACCCATTAGCTAGAATAATTGTTGATATGAGGGGTGCTTTGCTTGATAACTTTATACCAACCCTTAAGAATATTTTCATAACGACAATCATTAGTATTTTAACTTTTGTTGTGGGGTACGTTTTTTTCAAGAAATCATCAAAGAGGTTTGCAGAGGAAATATGAATGTTGCTATAAAGTTAAATGCTGTGACGAAGAATTTTAGCTTTTATGCTAAAAGCGAGAATACGCTTTTTCATTCTTTTAAGTCAATCTTCAAAAGAGATAAACACGTTGTTATATCGGCTATTGACAGATTATCTTTAGAAATAAACACAGGAGAAATAATTGGAATTATCGGACCTAATGGATGCGGAAAAACGACCCTGCTTAAAATCGTTGGTGGAATATTATCTCCAACCAAGGGAACTGTTAAGGTGATGGGAAAAACACTTCCTTTGCTGGAACTTGGAACTGCATTTCAAGAAAGCTTAAGTCTGAAAGATAACATTTTTTTATATGGAAGTATTCTTGGATTATCAACTGAAACACTCAAGAAACGTTTAACCTACATAATTGATTTTTCTGGCATTAGACAAACAGACACTAACATCAAAAATTTCTCTAGTGGGATGAAATTAAGACTTGCATTTTCAATAGCTAAGGAAGTGGATGCTGATATTTATCTTTTAGATGAAATATTAACTGTTGGTGATGAAGGGTTTCAGAAAAAATGTTTTGTCTTCTTTGAGAATTTAAAGAGGCAGGGAAAAACCATTCTTCTTGTGACGCACGATTTAAGTTTGGTGGCTCGTGAATGTGATAGGGCTATACTCTTAGATAACGGTAAGCTGGTTGCGGATGGAGAATCCTCATCTATGGTGAAAAAGTATCTTTCTATAATTATAAACAATGATTTAAAATTAGTAAAGAAACAGCTGAGAGTTAATAAGCCGGTAAAAGAATTGTCCTTGGCATTTTCAAAACTAAGAATGCTTTTTGAGCAATTATTAATGTTTAAACAATTCAGAAACATCTCAAACACAATACTCCCTTTTTATAATTTAGAAACGCTTATAAAAAACAGAGAAGCTAAAAAATTGTTTTTTGGAGAATTAAGAGCTTTACTAAACTTCTGCTATGAGCATGCCGATGAGAAAGAAAAATTGTTTATTAAAAACCTTGTCAAGAATGCTTTACAAGAAGAATTGTTTCCTTTGGAAAATAACGAGATGATGAAAATAGTGGTTGAAGATTCTAAGACTGTCTTTGATAAAGAGATTAAAATAAAAAAAGTTTTATTCAAAGACGAAATGGGTGTGGATGGCAATGTTTTTGAAACTGGAAAGAGTATGAGTATTGAAATAATATATCAGGCTCTTAAAGATGTAAAAAGGCCTATGTTTGGAATAGCAATATTTGATTCAACAGACCATCTAATTACAGGACCAAACACGACTTTTTATAACGTCACTTCAGAATCTATTAAAAATAGTGGTGTTGTTACGTATGTTATTAAATCCTTGCCGTTGCTTAAAGGAACATATAAAGTATCAGTGTCAATATACGATGAGTTGGGATCTAAACCATTTGACTATCATGAAAAAAAGTACGGTTTTAAAGTTGTGGAAAAAGATATAAAAAGCTTGGGTGGAATAATAAACATGGATGGAAGGTGGATTTACAAATGAATGATGAGAGCTTGCCAAGAGTATCAGTTGTGGTAGTAAATCATAACGGAGAGAGATTCTTGAAAAGATGCTTTGATTCACTCTTTGAACTAGATTATCCTAAAAATAAACTGGAAATTATAATGGTTGATAACAAATCAAAAGATGGTTCAGTCTTACTAGTTAAGAATAATCATGAGCAAGTAAAAATAGTTAAGTTAAAGGACAATAATTACTGCAAAGCACTCAATGAAGGGATTAAAAATTCATCCGGGAAATTCGTCGCTTTTCTCAATAATGATACTAAAGTTGAAAGTCGTTGGTTGGTTGAATTAGTGGCTGTAATAAGTGCTGATGAAAAAATCGGTGCTGTTGGCAGCAAAATACTTTTTTTTAACAAAAGAATAAACAGCACCGGGATACTTGAATTTCCTAACTTTTATATTAATCACAAGGGTTTTAATGAAAAAGATGATGGACAGTATGATAAGACGCAAAGAGTAGATTGCTTGTCAGGAGCATCCATCCTTTTTAGAAGGGAGTGCTTAGATGATGTAGGTTTTTTTGATGAAGACTTCGTTTTTTACTATGACGAGGTAGACTATGCACGTAGATGTAGAGACAAGTGGGATCTTATTTTTGTGCCTGAAAGTGTTGTATACCATGAATACGCTGGGACTATTGGTGCGGATTCAAAGATGTTTAAATATTATGTTGAAAGAAACAGGTTGTTATTCGTCGCAAAGCATCATCCTGAAAAATTAGCTGCAGCCATTTCTTCTTCTCACTTGTTTTACAAGAATATTCAGGTTGAACACGAACTATTATTTGATATAATGCCTGATGTGTTGAAAAAACTTGTTAAAGAGAATGAAAAAGAAGAACTGCAACTGGTTCTTCCACAATTGTTTAAGGAATTAAGAAAAATAATTGACTTCGAGAAATATGATTATCTTAAGGGTCTGCTGGGTGAGAACAAAACTTTAAAAACATCTTTGAAGAGGATGGAAGTTGAATTGAAGAGGAAAGAAGCGGTGTTGAAAAGGAAAGATGTTGAGTTGAAGAAGAAAGATGCAGATTTAAAAAGAGTGTACAACTCAAGAGCCTACAAATGGTTTATATCCCGCGTTTGGAATGTGCATTCAAAGCTTTTTAAACAAAAATAAAGAAAATTTAAATATAAATGAGTTTTAAGGAATTATTATGAAGAAAAGGTGTTCCTAATGGGAAAAAAAGGTGTTTCAAATAAGAAACAGAGTGTTTCTAAGATAAAGAAAGGATTAACTAGTTTTTTTGAGGACGACAAGACTGACGTCATTGCAGATGATAAAGTTAGTATTAAATCCTTACTTATAATCTTCTTTATAGGCTTAGTTATTATTATAGCACTTTATACTTTTTCAAAAATCACAAAAGAGGAATCCATGACTTTAACAGATCAGATTAAAGCATCTGAAAATCAGCCTGTGAAAGAAAATGTGAGTTTTTTTATAATAGATAATTTTGATTACAACAATTTTTCATCAATAAGATTTGACCCTGCGAATAAGGATTATTTTGAACTTGGGATTTCTAATGATGCTTATGAGACTAATCAATCTTTAAAGATTTTGGTAAAACCAGATATTTATGATGGTGACTACTTGTTTGTTAACAGGATTGCTCCAGTCAACTTGTCAGGTTACGTTTTTTTCAACTTTTTTTATAAATCAACTGATGAATTTCAAGGAGGTGTCGAGTTGGCGGATGAAGATGATTGGTATAGACATACTTTCAGATTTACCTCTAAAGAAAACTGGACTCTTGTTACGCTTCCTTTAAACCGTTTTGAGCTTATGAAATTCAAATCAACAGAGGAAGGCAACTTAAATGGTGTGATAGATTACATGATTTGGTGGAAGAGAAATCCTTCTTCAGACTTTAAAAAAGAGCAAACAGTTCTCATTGACAAGATTTTTCTAACAAAAGAACAACCTAGAGTTTGAGTTATTCTCTCTTTAACAATTTTTATAAATAAGACTAAATTGTGTTGATTTATTGTTTAAAATGAATGATCTCTCTTTCAATAATCTGAAAAAAGGTTTTTATTTGTTAGGTAAAAATTTTTTATTCTATATATCTAGAAAAATAAATTATCCATTAGCTCCTCCTGATACTCTGCAGCTAAACATTAATTTTAACTGTAACCTTAGGTGTGTCATGTGTCACATGGATAAAAAGAAGGTTCTAGTGAAGAAAGAACTAACTCTTGAAGATCTTGAAGCATTTGTTGTTCAAGCAAAGAAGATGGGGATAAAAAATGTTCTTATACTGGGTGGAGAGCCTTTTCTTTGGAGAGACTTGTTTAAGCTAATAGTTTTTTGCAACGAGGAAGGGCTAGATACAACCGTCATAACAAATGGTGTGTTGCTTAATCAAAACATGATTAAAAAAATAATCCAATCAAAGCTTCCTCACATCCACATCTCACTTGACGGTGCAACTTCAGAAACGCACGATATCATTAGAGGAAAAGGCGTGTTTAATAAAGCAGTGAACAATATACAATTGTTAAACGCTTATAAAGCAAAAAATAACACTCAATTTCCCACTATAGGGACTACTTTTACAATAATGAAACATAATTTTCATGAATTGTCTGAAGTAGTTAAACTTGCGCAAAAACTAGGAATTGATGGTTTAAATTTTCAACCAGTAGTCATAGATAATACTGAGCCAAGACTTAGAAGTAAAAGCAGTTCTGTCTGGATAGAGGATGATGATTTGAACAAGTTAGACACAGTCATTGATAAACTAATAGAACTCAAAAAGCAAAGCAGAGAGAACTATGTCTTTATTGAGAACACAGTCTCGAATTTGAATCTGATTCGTAAATACTTTAAGAGAATGCTTTCACCAAAAGCTCAGCCTTGCTATGCAGGTTTTAACCGCCTTCACGTAACACAGATAGGAACTAGTTACTTGTGTGACGTTTCATTTGGAGATTTAAAGAAAAGAACTTTGAAAGAAATCTGGTTTTCAAAAGAAGCAAAAGAACAAAGAAAGAAGATAAAGAACTGTCAAACACCCTGCATGCAGTTTTGTTCTTATAGATCCGAATTTTACATGGTCAAGAACCAATTAGGAAAGATTTTTGTCAGAAAATGAAAAAATCAAAATCATATTATATTAAACTGTTTTTATTAATTTGTATTATAATCATATATTCTGTGGCTTTAGAGTTTTTTCTTAGAATGTTTTTAAAAGACAAGGTTATCATTCAGAGTGAGATTACCGGTGTTTCTGTTAAATCAACCATTCCCGAATTATTATTTGAGGGCAGACCAAATTTTTCATATTTTAGTACTGATTTTAGTGTTTTTCACAATTCACAAGGATTAAGAGATTATGAATATTCTTTTATTAAACCTAATAACACTTTTCGGATTTTGGTTTTAGGAGATTCTGTTACTTATGGAGTCTATGTGAATCAGAATAATACTTATGTTAAAGAATTAGAATATTTGCTTAATATGGATTCCAGAATTAAGTATGAAGTGATTAATGCGGGTGTGGGTGGGTATAATACTTATCAGGAGTTTGTGTGGTTGGATAATATTGGTCGTTTATATCACCCTGATATGATTCTTGTTGGTTATGATTACAGCGACATTATAAATGTGTCTTTAATAGAGGAAAAAAAGTCCAACAAAGAAACATTAATATTTACAGCACACGTAGATAGTACTCCAATTCCAGTCATCATCCCCTTTCCAAAAATAATCAATTCTTTTCTAATAAAAAAGGTGTATATTTACAGATACTTTAATTTAGGTTTATATTCTATTATAACAAAATTGAACATAAAATTTAGTTTTTATATTTATAATGATGGAATTGAAATGACGAGAATTGCCATTAACAAGTTTAAAGAGTATTCCTCATCAAATAATCAATCACTGCTGTTCGTAAATTTCCCTGCTTTAACAAGAATTAGAGATAAACACGATTTATTGGCTTTAAATTTGCTTGAAGAGGGAGATGTTGTTTATTTGGATTTATTCTTTGTTTTTCAAAATTTTGGAATGTCTAATCTAAAACTCTCTCCCGCTGATTTTATTCACCCTAATCAAAAGGGCCATCAAATTGCAGCTGAAGAAATCTACAAGTATCTCGTGATTAACTGTCTTATTCCTGATTGTCATGATAAAGAGTCTATTGTATAAAATGAAAATCTGTCTCGTTCAATGTCCCGCTTTTGGAATTGACGCTCCACCTTTAGGAGTGGCCTTTTTAGCTACTTATATATCTAAAAATAAAATAGAGACAAAGATATTTGATTTTAATATTGACCTTTATCAAAAGGTTGAAAAACACCATAAGACATTGTGGGAACCAAGCAACTCTATTTTGTGGTCTGACCCTGAAAAGTTTTCAGAATTTAAATTTATCTCATCCAAACTCCTTGATGATTATTCTGCTAAAATATTACAATTCGAACCAGAAATGGTGTGCTTCTCTATTCATTCAACATCAGTCTTATTTTCTATAAAGTTATCAAAGCTGATTAGGAAAAAGGATCCGTCAATCAAAATAATTTTTGGAGGACCACAGTGTTTTATTAAGAATAATAGAAACAGAGTTGTTAAGACTGAGTATGATATACATAAATACGCGGATTTTCTAATTATCGGGGAGGGTGAAGAGACTCTGCTTGAAATTATTAAACGTGTCGAAGAGAAAAATGACTTGAAAAGAATTCCTGGCTGTGTTTATGAATGCGATACTTCTTATTTTAAGTACAGAACTCCAATCATGGACCTAGATAATCTTCCAATAATAGATTTTTCTTTCTTTAAGCTTGAAAAATACACTGATTATAAGCATCACAAGCTAAGAATACTCTCAAGCAGGGGGTGTGTTTCAAAATGCGTCTTTTGCACTGACACAATGATATGGATGAAATACCGGACGAGAAGCGCCAAGAATATCTTAGAAGAGTTTAAGCAAAGAAAAAAAGAAGGAGTAATATTTTTAGAGTTTAATGACTCATTGCTCAATGGCGATATGAACAACTTATCCAAACTCTGCAATTTATTGATAAAAGACAACATCAGTATTAATTGGGGTGGAAGTGCTAGAATAGACGAACGTTTAAGCTATAAATTTCTTAAAAAGATGAGGAAAGCTGGATGTCTCTATCTGAATTATGGCATAGAATCTGCATCTACAAAAATTCTTAAGAAGATGAACAAAAACATAACAACTTTTGAGGCTATAAAAACAGTAATCTTGACTAGACTGGCAGGGATTAAAGTTGTCACGAATTGGATAATAGGCTTTCCTGAAGAAACAAGATTAGACTTTCTCAAAACCTTGTTTTTCATAACATTTTTAAGACCTTTTATAAGTGATGTTAGCGTTGCAACGCTATTCATCAATCCCCATTCTCTTATTGAAAAACAACCTTTGAGGTTTGGAATTGTTTATAATGGATGCGCCAATTGGCATACAATTGATAAAAAAAACAACCAAGATATTCGAGCTAAAAGGGCAAAGATTTTTGTTTTTTTTACAAAAATGCTGTTTTACAAAGCACCTTATAAAACTATATAATCATGATAATCATAAAATGAATAAAGCATCAAAACTATTTTATAATCTGAGAATCTTTAAGACAGATATAATTTTAGTTACTGCTCCTGCTTGGGATATTTCACAACCACCAGTTGGAGCTGCTTATCTTTGCGGGTTTCTTAAATCAAAGCATTTCAGAGTTAAGTGTCTTGACTTTAACATAGAATTATACCAACTGCTAAAAGACAAAGAGTTGTGGGACTTGAATAATCCTGACTTATTCATTGACAAGCAAAAATTTAATGATTTCTCTAAAGGACTAGACTCATTCATAGATAGATGTGTGCAAAATATTTTGTTTTTTAATCCTGGAGTTGTGGGTTTTTCTCTTTACATGTCAACGCTTAATTTTAGTTCCTTGCTGGCTGAGAGAATCAAACAACTAAATTCTAAAATACTAATAGTTGGCGGTGGTCCTGAATGTAAACGGTTAGGAGAAGATTATCTAAAAGAAAGTCCATTTGATATATTCATATTAGGTGAAGCTGAACATTCTCTTGCAAACCTGATGAACTGCGTAAAGAAGAAGTTGTCACTAAGACGAGTTCCTGGAGTCTTAATTAAGGAAAATGGTGATGTTTTTTTCTCAGGAAAAGAGCAAAAAATAGAAGATGTTTCCAGCCTACCTTTTCCTGATTACTCAAATTTTGATATTGAAAAATATACTCAGTGCATCCTTCCAATTTCTATGAGCAGAGGATGCATAAATAGTTGTACTTTTTGTGCTGACACTTACATCTGGGGTGCTTATAGGTTTAGGAAAGCGGAAAGTGTTTTTTTTGAGATGAAGAGAATGTTAAAAAACTACAAGCATAACAAGTTCGTATTTGTTGATTCAACTTTTAACGGCAACATCGGTGAAGTCGAGAAATTATGTGATTTGATAATAACAGCGAAGATGAATATTACTTGGTCGGCGAAAGTTATTCCAAGAAAAGAAATGACTTTTGATCTGTTGAAAAAGATGAGATTGGCCGGTTGTGATTATTTAGCTTACGGTGTTGAGAGTGGTTCTCAAAGGGTGCTGGATAATATGAAAAAACGCGTCGATTTAGAGGATGTTAAAAGGGTTATAAAAGACACTTATCTGGCAGGCATAAACGCATGCTGTTTTTTAATAGTTGGCTATCCAACAGAGACTGAGAATGATTTTAAGAAGACTCTGAATTTTATAAAAGAGAATCACAAGTATGTCCACTCATTTAATCAAGTCACGGGGTGTCACATAGAGTCAAACTCTTTTTTAGGGAAAAACATGGCTAAATATGATGTTGTTTTCAAAGAAGATGGTTGGCACAGCCCAAATAGTACACCAGTGATAAGAAAGAGGCGTCTTGAAAGGGTTAAAAGACTGCTACAGAAGTGTTATCCGAAGATTGATGTGCAAGTGCAACCTTGAATTATTATTTTACAATGTTTATTTCAAAGAGTTCATCTCATCAATTATCCTCTTTTTTAAACTCTTAATAATTCTTAGCTCTAAAAGTATTTCACTCCTTCTTTTATTATTTCCAAAGACGAGCAATAGTTTTTGCAATTTGTTTCTAATAAAACTTGCTAATGGCATTTTTTAACCTTTCAAATTTTGTTTTAAGCGAACCAACTTTAGTCTCGAAATTGTTATCATAGCAACTCATAAGACACCCTGGGCAGCCTTCTTTTTTGATATTTTCTCTTATCTTTTTGTGTTCTTTGGAGTTCCAGATTTCTAAAAATCTTTTTTTATTAATGTTGCCTATTGGCTTGTCTGTAATTGGAAAACAAGGAATCACATCACTGTTATTAACTATTGAGATTGTGTCGTATAATGCATTGCATCCTTTGTTTGTCTGGGGCTTTATATTGTTTTGCAGCATCAAACCCATCTTGTTTATGTATGTCTCTGGATTAATGTTAATATTGTGTTTTCTTGCCAGAGCAACTGTTTCTTTTATAATTCTATCAAGCTCTAAGCACTCTTTTTTTGTGATATAAAACTGTCCAATTCTTGTTTTGTCATTAAGAAAGTCAAGGTTGAACGGCTGAAACTTCACAGTTGTTGCACCAAGCTTTCTTGCTAATCTTATTATGAATGGGAGCTCTTTATAGTTTTGTTTGCAAACAACTGTTGCAATAGTCGTTTCAATATGATGTGTTTTCAAAGCTTCAAGTGCTTTGATTGCTTTATCATAATTTCCTTCCCCTCTGAGTAGGTCGTGTGTCTTTTTTCTTCCGTCTAGCGATATGTTAATTACTCCAATACCTTCTTTAGCCAGTCTTTGAGCAATTTCATCGTTAATAAGGGTGCCATTAGATGTTATGCACACTTTAAGATTATTATTTTTTGAATGATTTATTAGTTCAAACACGTCTTTTCTGACAAATGGTTCTCCGCCTGAGAAAACTATGCTCTTGCAATTTATTTTTTTTAGGTCTTGAATTAGCTCTTTTAATATCTTTGTTGAAATCTCATCTTTGACTCCTTTTGGTATGTCACACATCTCACATTTAAGATTGCATTTGTTTGTGAGTGATATGATTGCTTCTTTTGGTGCAGTCATTTTGTAAGTGCTTTTTTGCTCATTGATTCATATTTGTTCAAAAGATCTAAA
The DNA here is from genome assembly GCA_018819065.1 of Nanobdellota archaeon. Taxonomy (GTDB): domain Archaea; phylum Nanobdellota; class Nanobdellia; order Woesearchaeales. The sequence goes on from JAHJQL010000047.1 coordinate 20,611, forward strand.
CTTTTTTGTAAGCAATTCTTTTTTTCTTGTTTTGAAATATTGCTGTCTTGTAGTCTTCTAAAAAATGTTTGGAATATCTTTTCTAAATCGTCAGCTTCTGGTCTAGCCCAACAAGTTTGTAGGCAGGGTTTTTGACAGTTTTTCATCAGCGCCCTTGACGCCTCTGCTTTTCTCGTGTTCATGCTATCTTCAAGGCTCATAGTTTTTATGCTTCCAAAGTCTCCGCCGCAGCTTTGTACAGCGCCATTAGGACCTATGTCTATGAATTCTAATGGGTTGCACTTCCAATCTTTTTTTGTGATTGTTCTTTCGAAGTAGTTTATGAACCAATAAGGATCATGTAAAAATGCAATTATACCTTGTTTTTTTTGAAAAGATACTAGCTTGTCGATTTGGTCTTTTAAAATAATCAGTCTTTCTTTTGGAACCCATAATGAACCTTCTCTTGTCGTGTTTTGCATATCTGTTTGAGAGAGAATAACTGGGTGATAAACCAGACAATCTACATCTAATTCTTTAGCAAGAATTGCTATTTCTTCTAATTCTTCAATGTTTTGGTTCATTATAGTTGTCCATATTGATATTTGAGGTCCTATTTTTTGTTTATTTTTTTCTTCTACTAATAATTTCACTGCTTCAATAGTTTTTTTTAAACTCCCTTTCACACCTCTTATTGAATCATGTGTTTTTGGTGTTGCGCCATCAATTGATATGGCTATACCCTGTAACTTCGACTTAATGATTGTTTTAACATTTTTCTTGTTGATTAACATCCCGTTTGTCACGAGTTCTGTAGTTAATCCTGCGTTGGTTGAGTAATCTATTATTTGAAATATATCTTTTCTTAGTAAAGGCTCCCCGCCTGTTAGTTGGATTCTAGAATCAAATTTCCATGATGAAATTTCATCAATTATTCTTTTCACTTCTTCAAGGCTTAATTGGTGTTGTGTTAGAATCTTGGAAACTCCACACATTGAGCACTTTAGATTACATTTGTGTAGTAGGCTGATATAAATCCAATGTGGTTTGGCCAGTGGTTTGTTTAGTAATGCTCCAAAGTGGTATGAAAGGTTTAATTCAAGCTCTTTATACTCTGGTGATTTTAATTTCATTTGTGTTATGTTTTCTCTAATTTATCAATTATAGGGGTTATTTCTTTATATATGCTTTCACCAATCCTTTTATGAGTGTCCTTGTCTGGATGGTGATCTAAAGGATGGATTTTTGTATATTTAACTTTTATTTTAAGATAATTAATCCCTAGTTCTTTAGAATTGGTTTCTAGTTTGTTGCTAAAGTCGGTTGGGTTTTCTATATCTAATATTATGACTGTTTTGTTTCCGGAAATTTCTTTTAGTTCTTTTAATGGATTATCAATGTTTTCCCAGTATAAGCTCATATTTATTAAGTATCTGTTTAATATTTCAGCTTTTTTCTCCCATACAAGCCTTTCAATCTCATATTCAGGGAGCTTTTTTAAGTTTAATTCTTGCTTATACTTTTTTGCTTCTAATTCTTCTTCAGTGAAATTTGACAGGTCATTTGAGAAAACATGGATTAAAACCATGTCAGGGTCGTATTTTAACCCTTTATTCTTGTACAAGGTAACTTCTTGTGCCGTGTTATAACCTGGAACCCCTAAATTGAATACTTCATACGTCTTGTTATCTGAGTTTTCATTTAGAAGTCTCTCCACTACTTTAGGCCAGCTGTCCTCAATGTTAACCCCCCACCCAAATGTGTATGAGTCACCTAAAAAAATAATTCTTACAATATCGGGCGACTTGTTTATTTCATAATCTTTATTATCCCTAAAACCGTCGTTGTTAGTCTTTATTGTTGTTATCTCTGAGAGTTTAATCACTGCCCCATCAAATTTCTGGGTGAAATTAGGTTTTAGTTCGAACTCAGGAAAAGAATAAGTCCAATAAGTGGCATCATAAGGGTGAGCTGGTTCATCTTTTAATGAGAAGTCATCTATTGCTTGTGAATAAGGATTGCTTCTTTCAATCAAAGAAGTGACTACCAAGAATGAAAGAAATACTATAATCAAGACTTCAATTGTGATTAGTAATATGAGCGCCTTTCTTTTCATTTCAAACCTCTACAAAGCATGGAAGAAGGCATGGCTCTTCACATTCTAAGACTAGTATCCTTGTTTTTTCTGCTTTTTTAGAATGCCATACGTGCTCTAACTTATTTTTTATATTTCCATACGCTGTTTTGCAGGCGGTGATGTTGCCATCATTTGATACCAGCATCGTTTTTGTAGCTGCCAGACAACAAACATCATTTGCTGTTAGCTTGTTTTGGAAGTATTTTTTTACTAGTTCAAGTTCTCTTTGTGAATTACTGATTATTTGTGGGTGCTCTTTTTTCATATTCTTCAAATTCTTAATTGTATTCTCTAAAACTTTTAGTCTGTTATTCGGAATCCAGAATTTTGATTCTTCCCTTTTATACATTGCAAGGTTGTTTGCGAGTAATGGTTGGAACTGAACACTATTGGCTTTAAGGCCAATCATTGTTCTTGCCAATTCTTCAAGCTCCTCTAAGTTGTTGTTCATTATTATGCTTATTGTTCCATAGTTCATGTTTGGATAATCTTCCTTTAGTGCATTTAGCCTCTTTAAAGTGTTCATTGTTTTCTCATATAGACCTTTTTGTCCTCTGATATAATCATGAGTTGTTGCTTTTACTCCATCAATTGATATGGTTAGTGAGATGTTGTTGTTTATTAGATAAGGCTTTAGTTTTTCAAAAGTTTTTTCATCAAAAGTCCCATTTGACAATATCCCTACATTTGAACTTCTTTTCTTGACAAATTCAAGTATCTCAAATATGTCAGCCCTTATAAGAGGTTCTCCGCCTGATAAAACCATGTGTTTCACACCCCAAGTGATGCCTTGTTCTAGAACTTTTATTATTTCGCTTGTCGTAAGCTCTTTTTTTGTGTCTTTCACAATGTCGCACATCTTGCATCTCAAATTGCACCTGTGCGTGCAATCTATTATTAGAAAGTCAGGTTTTTTTACCGTATTCCTATTCTGCTGAAATTCATTTATGTTTCCAAACATGTAGAATAATTTGTGGAGGCAGAAATAGTTGAAAAAAATCATTTTTTCAATAGCAGAGATATCTTTCTCTTTCTGAGTTAATTTGTTTAGTTGGAATATTCCAAAGAAAGGTGTTTCTAGTATTCCTTTAGCCATTGTTAGATAAAAAAGCAGCTTATTTTTTGTATTAATATTCAATAGTAATGGGTGCTCTGGATACATTTTTTTAACAAGCATGTTTCCTATTCCATAATGATAGTTGCGTTTTAAGAAACTTTTAAGACTAGGATTTAGATTATGAGTTACAATTATGCTTTCATCATATAACATCTTTATTTTGTTTTTTTGCAGTCGCCATCCAAACTCAAGATCTTCTCCGCCTGGAAATGGGAACTTCTCATCGAAAGTAAATTGTTCTAATACTTTTTTTTTTAAAGAAATGTTGGATGTTGGAAAATAAATCACTCTTTCTTTTTCTTCAAAGCGTTGTTTTATGGATGAATTTGTGAGGTGTTGCGTGATGAATCCTGTTCTGTTGTTTTTATCGACTCTTGTTAATCCGCCTATGACTTGTACAGTTCTGTTTTTTTTATGTGCTCGTAAGACGCTTTTAATCCAGTCCTTGTCAGGGATGCAGTCATCATCTGTAAAACAAATTATGTCTCCTTTTGCAATCTTAGCTCCAAGATTTCTGGCGGCTGCAGGACCTTTGTTATCTTGTCTTAAATACTTTAAATGTTTATGTTTCTTGCAGAGGCTCATAACTATTTTTTTGGTCTGATCTGTTGAGCCATCGTCAACAATGATGAGTTCTAATTCTTCGTTAATTTTTTGTTTGAGAATGTTGTTTATGCACATCTTTAGGTCATGACTTCTGTTGTGTGTTGGTATTATTATGGAAATCATTTTCATCTTTTATCACGTGATGTGTCAATAATTATAATTTTTTAGTTGTTTGTGAAATCTTCCAAATAGAGTGATCTTTTTTTGTAAAATAATCTATTAGTCCTAAGAATCTTCCTAATCCTTCGAGCAATATCGCTATTGTTACAAAGATTATGTTTTTCTTCTGGGCTTTTGTCTTTAATAGTTTTTTGAATATGTTTATTGATTTCATAGTTGATGCCTCGTACATTGTTCTTTTCTTCAGTTCTAAGTGGCCGGAGTAGCTCCTTCTTCTTTGTCTTATGAATTCTTTAATGTTTTCAGGTCCTTTATTGTAGACAATTGCTTTTGGTTCGTAGGATAACTTCAAATCTTTGCTTTTTATGATTGATGCTATTTCTTCCTCATCAACTGATGTTCTTGGTATTTTTTTAAAGACTTTCTTGAAGGCTATTAATTCTCCAAACTTAGGTTTTTCTTTTGATATTTCGTGGTGAAGTTGCCATTGTAGCTGGATTATGAAGTGCATTAGTTTGTTCTTGTTTTGTATGGGAATTGGTCTTCCGCTTACTATTCCAGTTGTAGGACTTTTTAATTTTAAACACAGTTGTTCTATTGTGTTTTTCTCTGGCAGGGTATCTGCGCTTTCAAGCACGAGGATGTTATTCTTTGCTTTTTCTAGAAATATGTTTATTGCTTCTGCTTTTCCTTTCCTTTCTTTTTCAATGAATAGCTTTATTTTATAGTTTTTTCCTATGAATTTTCTTACAATCTTGTTTGTGTTGTCAGTGCACCCTGATGACACTACAATTATTTCATCTATGTTTATTCTCTCTGTTTTTTGGTTCAGCAAAGCGTTTAGAATGTTTTCTATGTTTTTCTCCTCGTTATAGCACATTATGCCAATAGATACGTTCATTCTATCTTCTTGTTATTCTTTCTTTTTTAAATTTTTAGAAAAGTTTTAATAATTATAAGATACAAGCAGTCTTTATGTCTCTTTGGAAAAGCAAGTCTTTTAGGTTGTTCTTGACCTTTCTTATTATATACTCTGTTTTTGCAAATATAGATGGTTGGAATGAAAACTCTAGACTTGACTTGACACGGGCCATTGTTGACGAGGGAACTTTTAAGATAGACAAGTATGCCAATAATACAGGCGATCGGGCATTTTATAATGGTCATTACTACTCCGACAAGTTTCCAGGCTCCTCGTTTATCGCGGTGCCTTTCTACTTTGTTTATAAATACACTTTTGGAACCCCTGATATTAGCACTGGCTTATTTGAGTTGAATTCTGACCCAGCTTACTTTTTCATGGTGTTTTTTATCATCATGTTTACCTCGGCTCTTTTTTCAGCTCTCACAGTTGTTTTGATATTCAAGATTTCAAGGTATTTTACTAATATCTTGCTTCATCGTTATCTCGTAGCTTTTGCTTATGGTCTTGGAACAATCGCGTTTTCTCAAGCAACTTTTTTTATGGGTCACGCAATTGCTACTTTTTTTGCTTTTGCATCTTTTTATCTTATTTTTAAGATGAGACAAGAAAAAATAGGTGACTATTACTTTTTATCTGGTTTTCTTGGAGGATTAGCATTTTTAGTTGATATATACGCTTTAGCGGTCGTTTTTATTTCTTTAATACTTGTTTTGGTCACGAAGAAGTTTAATTTAATTTTCAAATTCTTATGTGGTTTTGCTGTGTTTGTGTTTGTCCTTTTCTTGTATAATTATGCTTGCTTTGACAATCCATTAAGCTTCAGCTATCAAAATGTTGAAGGTATTAATTTCGGACCATGGTACAATGGTATAGCTGTTTATAGTAATTGCCATTTTTATGGAAATGATTTTCCTATTATTGTGCGATACTTTGGTAAGAACCGCTGTCACGGTGTGATTGAATCATATTATCTTTTAGATTATAATATTCTTCTTAACGAAACAATAAATGGATTGATTACAAAAGAAGTTGTGGAAATCAAGTTTGGAAATGATGGGTTGGTTGAATACTGGATTACTAAGAATTATCTATATTCGGATAATTTCTCTAAAATTTTTTATACAAAAACAACTGGCAATTATCTTGTTTACATTCAGTCAGGTTCTTTTTGGAATCTTGTAGGAAATATTAGTTCTAAAGATAATTATATCTATGAGCACAACATGGATTCTAATTTCGTGACGCGCTCTGATTGTCCATTTTGGCCTAATAATCAGGTGAATAATACATTTTCATGTACTATTACTGATTACTCTGAGAACATGCGCGGAATATTCTTCAAAATAGACATCTCTGGAACAATGTCTGTGTCTGACTCGCGAGCCACTAAGTATTCATCAGAAATTATAAAGTCATACTCTGATGTGACTAGTCATATGAAACATCATAACCATACTTTCAATATTATTCTGAGACTTTTATTCTACCCTTACAGAGGATTGTTCTTTTTCAGCCCGATTCTCCTTGTGTCGCTATTTGGAATTTGGCATATGTTCAGAAGATTTAAACTAGAGACACTACTGATAGTTTTTTCGACAGCAGTCGTCTTGGTCTTTCATTCGTTTAACAAGTTCTGGTGGAGCGGATCGTCTTTTGGTCCTAGACATCTTCTGATATTGGTGCCATTCCTTATTTTGCCACTAATGTTTGTTCTGAAGAAGAAAAAGATTGTTTTTTTCTTTTTTTTCTTATCTATTATAATAAGTTTTGTCGGACTTCAAATTTTAGAGCAGACCGTCATTGTTGTTGGAGAACATATAAGTATAAGCTCAGAATATAATAACAATTTTGTTACTTTTAAACTCATTGGCAACCCATTATTCATTCATTATTTTCCTCTGTTTCTTGAGAATGGTCCAAGAAGTGTTGTGTTGGAAGGTCTCATGCAAAGGACTTTCTTTCCTTTTTTAAACGTTTTTGTACTGCTAGTTGTAATATTCTTGTTATGGTCACATTACTTTTTTAGGAAATATATTTAAACTATTTTTTTTGGATTCTTTGAGAGAATAATGCTGGTTTTATATTTTTATCAGCCAAGGTATCCAAATACTCTGCTTTTTTTGATATTTATGGTTTGTTAATTATTCTTTTTATATAAACATTTTTTGTTTTCTTTCCACAAACTTATTAAATGCCTTGTTCATGTCTTCTTTTCATGGAAAAAGTTCTTTTTATTCCGCAGACTCAGTCTGATTCTGTCATTAGTATAATTGATGATACTTTAAAGAAGAACAAGCAAGTCTTAGTCTTTGTCAACACTAAACGAGGTGCTGAGTCTCAAGCTGAAAAAGTTGCTATGAGGATAAAGACTGTTAATTCTCATTTGGAAAAACTTTCGCAAGATGTATTAAAAGCAGTTTCCAGTCCAACAAGACAGTGCAGAAGGCTTTCTTTATGTGTCAAAAGAGGTGTTGCTTTTCATCATTCAGGGCTTACTTCAAGACAGCGGGAGTTGGTTGAGGATAACTTTCGCTTGGGAATAATAAAGGTTATTTGCGCAACGCCGACTCTTGCAATGGGCATTAACATGCCAGCTTTTAGAGTCATCATTCGTGATCTGAAGCGTTATGGTGGGTCTTGGGGTATGCAGGATATTCCTGTTCTTGAGTATGAACAGCAATCTGGAAGGGCGGGAAGACCTGGAAAAGAGGATTATGGCGAGGCTATTTGCATTGCAAAAACACAGTCTGAATTTGATAATATTTTTGAAAAATATGTGAATGGTTTTCCTGAAGAAATATTTTCTAAACTCGCAGTAGAGCCCGTTTTAAGGACTCACATATTAAGCTTGATTGCGAATGAGTTTGTGAATGATAAGAATTCATTGTTTGAATTCTTTGACAAGACTTTTTACGCCTATCAGTATGAAGACTTAAACAAGCTTCACAATATTCTTGAAAAAATAATAGGTCTTCTTTCAGAATGGGAGTTTATCAAGAATTCAGGAGAATCAAATGATTTTGTCTCAGCAGATAACCTTGGAATTGAAAATTATCAAGCTACAATGATTGGTAGAAGAGTTTCTGAATTATACCTTGACCCATACACCGCATTCTTCATAATTACTTGTTTGCGAAAAGCAACAGGGAAGAAAACTGTGGCTTTTTCTTATCTTCACATGCTCTCAAACACCTTTGAGATTAGACCTCTTTTAAGAGTTAAAGTTTCAGAGTTTGAAGATGTTCAGGGCAAGGTGCTTCCTTACACTGAATTGTTGCTTGAGGATGAGCCTTCTGTTTTTGATGAGTCTTACGAGACATTTCTAAACTCTGTGAAAACTGCTCTCTTCATGCATGACTGGGTTGAAGAGAAAGATGAGGAGTACTTGCTTGAAAACTATGATGTTAGGCCTGGAGAGATTCATGCAAAGCTTGAGATTGCTGACTGGCTGCTTTACTCCGCTGAAGAGCTTGCAAGGATGATGAAATTCCAATTCCTGCTAAAAGACGTTTCAAAACTTCGATTCAGGCTAAAGTACGGCGTAAAAGAAGAATTGCTGCCCTTGTTAAAGCTCAAAGGTGTTGGAAGAGTTAGAGCCAGAAAAATGTATAATAATAAACTTCAAAATCTTACAGATATCAAGAACGTTGATATAACAACCCTCTCACAGTTGATAGGAAAAAGCGTTGCCATATCAATTAAGAAACAGTTAGGGCAAGAGTTTGATCCTAAGAAAGTCGTTGTTAAGGAAAACAAGAGAAAGGGGCAGATATCATTAAAGGACTATGGAAAGAACACAAAATAATAACTTGCAAGGTTTTGGTAATATAGTAATTTTTTGTTTTTTTTTGTTTTTTACAATCCTTCTTTCTTGGCCTTTATTTTTTAACCTTGATTCTTATTTGTTACCGTCTTACCTTGAAACAATACATAGTCGCGGGTATATTGATACTCAGGCAGTTGTTGATAGAGTTAATAATACGGTTGCAGGGTTATTAACTGGTGATTTTTATCCTCTTTTTGCATATACTGAGCGTGGTGAAATATCAAAGAGTTATCTTGTATTCTCAACATTAGGTATCTTAGTTTTTGGTATTAATGAAGTTGTAGCACACAATTTATTTTTCTTATTTTCTTTATTTCTATCGGGTTTGTTCATGTTCTTTTTTACAAAAGAGTTAATTAAGAATAAATGGGCTGCTTTGTTTTCAGGTTTTTTATATATGTCATCAAGCTATCTTTTTTCTGAATACTTCTTAGGTCATTCAAACCTCTGGCAGCTACAATGGATTCCTATCATATTTTTATTTTTGGAAAGGATATTATCAGGAAAGAGGAGTTTTAAAGAGTATGTTTGTTTAGGATTATTTTTAGGAATTCAGACAATTTCTGCAAGTTATTATATTATATATCTGACTTTCATAATTCCAATATACATTATTTTTCGAAATCATGGAGTTTTAGTTAATAAAAAATTTTGGGTTGGAATGTTTTTGGTTTTGATAATTGTGCTTGTTGTTTCATCCCCTTTTCTTTTTTTTAGATTGGAGCGAATAAACCATTCTTCTAATATTAGATCACTTGAACAAAACTTAACACCTAATCGGATATTGATTTCTTTTTCTGACTTAATATCTAGCAAACGATCATTTTCCTTAAGTGTTGTTTCTTTGATTTTGTCTGTTCTTTCAATGGCGTTTTTATTTAATAAGCGCAGTCATCAAGATTTAAGAAAGTATCTCCCTTTTATTTTTTTCTTATTTTTCATTCCTCTTTGTATGTTAGGACCATTTTCAAAATTTGCTCCTTATTATTGGCTGTACACTTTTTGGCCTTTGATGGATTTTTTAAGAGTACCTAAAAGGTTGTTTCCATTTTTTCTTTTATCAGTATCCATATTAGCAAGTTATACTTTTTTCAGATTAATTAATAATAAAAAAATTCTCTTCATTTTCGGACTTTTCTTATTCTTGATTATAATTATATTCTTGACTTATATAGTTCCATCTCCTGCATTGATGAACTATCACTTATTCACTCCTTGATTACAAAAAGGATGGTTCTGTTTTCTAGAAAATTTTTAAAGGACTCTTTGTTATTAGTTATTGTTATGAAAAAGAAGGTTGATATTTCAATAGTCTTGCCTGTATATAATGAAGAAGTTATTCTTGAGAGGAGCGTTCTTGATTTATATTCTTATTTGAAAAACTCTGATTTGACAAACAATTTTGAAATTGTGTTGTGTTTGAATGGTTGTACAGATAAATCTGTGGTTATAAGTAATAAACTATCAGATAAGTTAAAAGAAGTATGTGTTCTTATTTCTAAGAAGAAAGGGGTTGGTGTTGGTATTTTGCTTGGTTTGAAGAAAGCAAGATATGAATATATTTTAACGATGGGTGTTGATATTCCTTTTGGCTTATCCATAATTGAGGAATCAATATGTGCAATTCAAAAAACGTGTGCAGATATTATTATACAATCAAAAAATCATTCAAAGTCAAATGTGAAAGGATCATTTAAAAGGAAGTTCTTTTCTTTTTGTTATAATAAATTTATCAATCTAATTTATGATTTGCATATCAAAGACACCCAAGGACCTTTTTTAATAAGAAAGAACTCTTTAAATAAAATTATTCTATTCATAAATTCTTCAACAAGTTTTATCAAAACACAAATCTTAATATACTCTGTTTTGTTTAATATGAAGATGGTGGAGATTCCTGTGAATTATGTTATAAGGAGTGATTCAAAGATAAACTTTTTTATTGAAGGATTGAAGATGTTTTTTGAATCTCTAAAAGAATTTTTCAAGTTTGGAAATGTTTCTATAATTAAGAATTTATTAAGATATGATTCTTCGTCCTATAATTATCCTTTATCAAATGTTACAACTTTAAAAATAGGTGGTAACGCAACATTTTTTTTTAAACCAAGAACGATTAATGATATTAAAACCATTATTTTATTTTCAAAAAAGAATAAAATTCCGCTTTTTATGTTGGGTGCAGGGAGTAACGTGTTGTTTTGTGATGATGGTTTTAATGGTGTTGTTGTAAGTTTTGAAAAACAATTCAGTTTTATAAATAAGTTATCGGATGAAAAAATAGAGGTTGGTGGGGGGACTCTTGTTTCTGATGTTTTATCTTTTTGTTTTGAAAATGATTTTGGTGGATTAGAATTTCTAAGTCTTATTCCTGGCACGATTGGAGGAATTGTTAGTATGAATGCAGGGGCTTTTGAAGAAGAAATTGGAACTTATGTTTTTGAAGTAAAAGCCATTGATTTGAATGGAAAAGAATTTGTTTTTTCAAAAAAAGCCGCTGATTTTAGTTATCGTTCATCAATTTTTTTGAAGAAAAAACTAATTATAACTTCAGTAGTTTTTAATCTTAAAAAGAATGATAAATCTGAAATCAAAAAAAAGATGTTTGCGTTCTCTAAAAAAAAGAAAGAGACCCAACCATTATTAGAATTATCAGCTGGTTGTATATTTAAAAATCATCCTAATATTTCTGCTGGAGAATTAATAGAAAAAGCTGGTCTTAAAGGATTAAGAATTGGTGATGCACAAGTTTCTAAAAAGCATGCAAATTTTATTATCAACAAAGGTTCTGCCACCAGTAAAGATGTGTCTTTGTTAATAAAAAAAGTGAGGGCTGATGTTTATAAGCAGTTTGGTGTGCGATTAGAATTAGAACTTATAATTGTCGATAAAAATGGAAGATACATTAATTATTGAATCAAAAGAGAGTAATATTTCAGGTGAATTAGTTATTGTTATTCCTGGTTCAAAAAATGCAGTTCTTCCTATGCTTGCTAGTTCAGTACTTATATCTAATGAAGTGGTGTTAAGAAATGTTCCATTCTTAGATGATGTCAAAAACATGGTTTTGATTCTTGAGTCTTTGGGTGCAAAGATTTCTTGGGAGAGACACGTCTTGAAAGTTAATTGTTCTAACATTAAAGATTTAGAGCTTTCTCGTGATTTTGTTAGCAAGTTGAGAGCTTCTTTTTTGGTTTTTGGACCTTTGATTGTGAGAAAAGGCAAAGCAACTATTGTAAAGCCGGGTGGTTGTTCTATTGGTTTAAGAAAGATAGATATACATTTGGATGGATTGAGACTATTTGGAATATCTATAGAAGAAAATAATGTTATAAAGGGTTTTTTAAAGGAATCTTCACCAATAAATTTTTATCTCAGATTTCCTTCAGTTGGTGCTACTGAGCATTTGTTATCTGTTGCTTCAAGTATTAAGGGTGTTTCAAAGTTAGAAAATGCTGCAATAGAACCTGAAGTTATTGATTTTGTTAACTTCTTAAAATGCGCGGGTGCTGATATAAAGCAAAATAACAGAACATTTGTAATTAAAGGTCAAGATAAACTTTCTTTGGTTGATTATACTATCATGGCTGATCGTATTGTTGCAGCAACTTGGATAATTGCATCCATAATTAAAAAAAGATCATTGAAGTTATATAATATTAATCCTGAAGTTTTAGATTCTTTTTTATTAGTTTTATGTGAGTGTGGTGTTGATGTTACTTTGGAGAAAGATTCTATTCATATTAAATTAGTTCGTGAATTAAAACCTTTTAGTATTAAAACAGGTCCTTTTCCTGCTTTTCCTTCGGACATCCAACCTTTCATGGCAGTCTTGGCTTGTACTATTGCTGGAGAGAGTACTATTGAGGAAAATGTTTTTGAAAACCGATTTGAATACGTTGGTGAATTGAGAAAAATGGGTGCTAATATTTCTTTGTCAAAGAACAAATTAGTTATAAGAGGTCCTTGTAATCTTAAAGGTGCAGCTGTTCAAGGTACTGATTTGAGGGGAACTGCTGCTTTAGCACTTGCATCGTTGATTGCTGATGACAAAACTATATTAAAAGGGATGGATGTTATAAACAGAGGTTATGAAGACTTTCCTTTTTTGTTAAAAACTTTTGGCGCAGAAGTTAAAAAAATGAGAGGGGAGGACGAGTATCATTGAGGGACTATGGTAAAAAGAAGTAACTCTTTGAAAAAGAATATGAAAATTTTGTTATTCTTTCTGTTATTTTTGGAATTGTTGGTTATTTTTGTTCTTCTTTTTCATCCTTCTTTTATAACTGGCTTGTTTTCTGATGATTATCATTGTAAGGATTGTAATGTGGTTCTTATCTCTATTGATACTTTAAGAGCTGATCATCTGGGCGCCTATGGTCATTATAGAAATACTAGTCCTAATGTTGATTTATTGGCGGCTGAAGGTTTATTGTTTGAAAAAGCATTTAGTCAATCTCCTTTAACAGTTCCTTCTCATATGACTATGTTTACTTCTCTTTATCCGTCTGTTCATAAAGTTTGTAATTATGAACGTAGTGAGGATTATTGTTCGCATTACTTGTCTTTTAATTATTCGACTTTGGCACAGATATTGCACGATTATGGTTATGTTACAGGTGGATTCACGGGTGGTGGTCATGTCAGTGAGTTATTTGGTTTTTCAAGAGGGTTTGATGTTTGGAAGGAGTATCGAAATCGAAGAAATGAGTCAGAAACGCTTCAGTCCATAGTTGATATTTCTAATTGGGTCGAAACTGTTAAAGATAAAAAGTTTTTTTTGTTTTATCATACTTATATTGTTCATGACCCTTATATTTCTCCGTCAAGATTTCACTTGTGGATTGATATTAACAAAACTAACATATATCTTTCTACGGAGGAAATTCTTAACGATTTTAATAATTCAGAGGTTGATTTTAGAAAGATTTTCTGGGCTGGCGTCAATCATTCTGATCCTAGTGATTTAAAGCAGTTATTAGGGCTTTATGATGGGGGGGTTTTGTATGCTGATGAGCAGGTGGGTCTGATAATTGATAAACTGAAGGAGGTTGGTGTATATGATAAAACAATTATTATTTTCACTGCTGATCATGGGGAAGAGTTCTTGGAACACAATGAATTTTTACATTGGAAGTTATATAATGAGATTTTGCATGTTCCTCTAATAATTAGACTGCCTGGTGTTGAGAGTAAAAAAATAAATAACTATGTAGGTCTTGTTGACATTGTTCCAACTCTTTTAGACTTTTTGGGTATTTTTAGTCTTTCTCAGTTTCAAGGTGTAAGTTTAAAACCAATGATTTTTGGTTACAAAGAAGCTCCAAGAATTGTTTTTAGTGAATCTGTTCAAAATTATCGGTATTCAGTGATTAGTGGTGATTGGAAGTATATTTCTAGAAAAGATGGGGTTGTTGAGCTGTACAATATTACTGATGATTTTTATGAACAAAAAAATGTTGCTAAGAATTTTCCTTTGGTTGTCAATCACTTAGAAACATTGTTGAATGAAACTCTAGAAACAATTCATGATGAGTCATCCAAATCTAGAAATTAGTATCCTAATTCTCTTAGTTGCTGAATAATCTGTTCTTGTTCTTCTTCAGATAATCTTTGCTTTTCAGGGATTGTTTCTGGCTCAAAGACTACTTGTTCTTTTGAGAACTCTTTTTCATTATTCTTGTGCAGTAAGACCTTGTTTTCCGTATCTGCAAACTTTATTAGAAATACTATGATGACGAACAATATTAATACTACGGCTGTGAGTTTTTTTATATTTTTCATAATCTTTTAATAGTTTATTTAATATTTAAAGTTTTTCTTTTTCTAGGCTACATGTATCCTAAATGTCTTAGTTTTTGCATTATGTCGTGGTTTTCCTTGTTTTGAACTCTGCCCGTTCTTTCCGATATCTTGGTTGTTTTTAACTCTTCAACTATCTTGTTGATATCATCTGATTCTGAATCAACTGGCTTGCAGCAGCACTCGCATCCTATACTTCTATATCTCTTCTTGTTTTTTGCAAGGTAAAGGCTAACCATTGGTATATTCTCTTTTTGTATATACTTCCAGATTTCTAGTTCTGTCCAGTGAAGCATGGGGTGAATTCTTACATGGTTGTTTTCAGGACCAAAGTCAGTAGCGTATATGCCCCATGCATCAAACTCTGTGTCTTGCATGGCTATAAAATCCGAGTCTCCTTCTTGCTTGTTTTGTTTTTCTTTGACTATATTCCATTTGAATTGTTTGTCTCTTGGTGAGAAGTATCTCTCCTTATCTCTTATTCCATGCTCGTCTCTTCTAATTCCTAGTAGCAGGGCTTCAAAATCATGCTTTTTTATGCATTGCTTCAAAGCTTCTGTTTTTCTCGCGTTGCAGCATTCAAAGTGGTCTTTTTCTGGTGTTATGCCTTTTTTGTCCGCATCTTCATTTTTTGCAATAACTAAATCTAAATCCCATTCTTTTGTATATTTATTTCTGAATTCATATATCTCTTTGAACTTATATCCTGTGTCTATGTGGATTACTTTGAATGGTATTTTGCCGTAGAAAGCTTTTTTGCATAACCATAAAAGTGTTGTGGAATCCTTGCCTATTGACCAGAGTACACCTACTTTCTTGAATTTCTTGTGCGCTTCCCTGATTATGTAAATGCTCTTGTTCTCAAGTTCCCTTAAATGATTAATTTCTGAATTCATTTTTTATTGCTTTAAAGACATCTCGCAGATTATTAATGTTGGTATTTATACCTTTTGTTATTAGAATTGCTTCTTCATGATGATCTCCTTTCAACTCTTTTCCAGTCTTTGTTTTTCTTGGAAGTGTCTGTACTCTTGCTTCTCCAAAAGAGCAGAATCCGTGGTCTGATATTATTATTAGTTTTTCTCCATGAGGTGTAAGTTCTCTTATTGCAGAATCAATTTTTTTGTAGTATTCCAATACTATTTCTTCTCCCCAGTGCAGATGTTGAATCTTATCTAGGATTGTGTAGCACACGATGAATAAGTCCAAGTCTTCTTTTCTTAGTATCTCGACACTTTTTTTAGTTACTTCCTTGATTTCTCCATTCCATTCTTTTGTTGTTGTTCCAACTCCAGCACCAGGGACTTTGAAGTCTATATTGAAGTTGTATGGTGGAACAATAAAAGGGATGTTTAATGCTTTAACCTTCTTCTTTCTTCTCGTTAGGATGTCCCATATAAAATTCGCGTTTATATCTTCGCGAGTCTGAAGAATATTATCTACTACGAATTCGTGGTGTTTATGCTCTTCCTCTTTAAGTCCAGTAAACATTGATGTCCAACAAGGCGCACTGTATGGTTTTTGGTCTAGAATCAGTGCTTTGTTTTTAGCTTCTTTTTTTAGTTTTTTAAAAGTTGGCAGAGAATCTATATTTTTATCTATGACTGTCCAGGTAGCCGCATCTATTCCAATTACTAATAGCTTAGCACTCATCTTAATTATTTGCTTTGAAAAAAACAGTGGCCCGGTAAAGATTCTTGCTTTTCATCTTGTCAAAGCTAAATAGTCTTCTTGAAGTTTTTAGTTCTCCTTTGAAGCTCTTTGATAGTTTCTTTCCAATTCCAAGTGCAAACTTGTTTGATGAGGTGTAAAAGTCATAGCCATCTTTTAATTCCACTATTTTTGTTATAAACACTTCTTTGTTTTTGTCTGCTTGTATTTTTATAAAGTCGTAAAGTTCTTTTTTCTTTGGTCTTATCTGTATGACTGATTCAAAGTATGGTGTTCCTCTTTTTGAACATACGGGACACCTGTCAACTATTAGTTTTCCTTCTATTATGAATAATTCATTGTTTTTGACAACTTCTATCTCAAACTTCTTTTTTTCTATCTTCTCATCAATTAGCGAGGTTATTTTGACATTGTCTTTTATGCTTTCTTTTGCTATCTTCTCAGCCACTTGCTTTAGGCTTGTAAAACTCACCCACCTGTTTCTGTAAAAATATTTTTTGCAGTCACATACTCTTACAACTACATCTTTATAGTTAAAAGTTACTTGTCTGTGTTCTTTGCAAAACGTTCCTTTCGTGTCTCTTCCACATATAGGGCAAAAGTTCATAATTTTTTCATAAGTTTGGTGTCTTTAAATAGTTTTCAGAATTTCTTTCAGGCAATTTAGATAATTTTATTAAACAAGAGATTTTTTTAGATTTTTGATGGAAGAAAAAGTTTATTTTAAAAACAGCAAAGGAGATAAACTTTGTGGAGTATTATCAAGTGTTACAGGCGATAAATCAAAGCCGATGATAATTCTTTGTCATGGATTTAGTAGCAGCAAAGACAGCAATACCTATATCTTGTTTGAAAAAAGGTTTAATGATAAAGGATTTTCGACCTTTCGATTCGATTTCTATGGTCATGGTGAGAGTGAAGGAAAATTTGAAGACATAACAGTTTCTGAAGCAGTTGATGATACTATTAGTGCTATCAAGTTTCTCAAAGGCAGAGAACACATCAAGTTTGGACTCATAGGTTCAAGCTTTGGAGGAATGACTGCTCTTCTTACAGCTGCAAAGTCTAAACATTTGTCAGTATTAGGACTTAGAGCGCCTGTTTCTGATTATCTTAAGCACTTGATTGCCAGATACACAGAGGTGGGAATAGAAGATTGGAAGAAAACAGGCTTTACATATTATGTGCGTGCAGAGACAGGTGAGAAACTTCGATTAAATTATTCTTTTTTTGAGGATGCTTCTAAGATTGATGGTTATAAGAATGCAAAGAAAATAATGACTCCGACGATAATTGTTCATGGAGGAAATGATTTTACAGTTCCAATTGAGCAGAGTGTAAAATGCTGTGAAAACATTAAGGATTGCAAACTTCACATCTTACCAAAAGCAAACCATCACTTCAGTAATACGGAAGATTATGAGAAATGCATAAACTTGATTGTTGATTTCTTTGTTGAAAAATTAAATCAATAACCTTATAAATGATTATTATTCCCAAAACATGATGAAGCATAAACCAACTACTCCTCTTGGAAAATTCTGGTATTTCATCTGGTATGAGGATTCAATTTGGAGTTGGATTGCAAATATAATTCTTGCTTTCATAATAATTAAATTCATAGTTTATCCTGTTCTTGGGGCTTTGTTTGGAACTTCTTTTCCTGTTGTTGCAGTTGTTAGTAATAGTATGGAGCATGATTCTTCTTTTGATAACTGGTGGAATTCTCAAAGCGATTTTTATCAAGATTTTAACATTTCAAAAGATGATTTTAAGAGTTACTCTTTTAAGAACGGGTTTAACAAGGGTGACATCATGATTCTTTTAGGAACAGAACCTGAAAAAATCACAATTGGAGATGTTATTGTTTTTGAAGCAAGAAACAAGACTTATCCAATAATTCATAGAGTTGTAAAGATTAAGATTGTTGATGAAAATCTAGTGTTTGAAACTAAGGGAGACCATAACATTTACCAGATAAACGCTCCTGAGTTAGATGAGACTAATGTGACTTTGAATTCTTACATTGGAAGAGCTGTTCTTAGAATTCCGTTTATAGGTTACGTCAAGATTTGGTTTGTTGATATTCTTAAGGCGATTGGCCTTGCTAAATTAGTCTAAGTTTTTAAATAGTTTCTAACTCTCTTTGTAAGGTGAGTCTTATAAATGAAAGTAGATATTGACGAGGTTTACAAAATCTTGGCAGGAGAAGTCAAGAAATACAAGGTTCCAGTTATTGATTTGATAAAGCTTCAGACAAATGACCCTTTCAAGGTACTCCTTGGAACAATTCTCTCGGCGCGTACCAAGGATGAAATCACAGTTAAGGCTAGTGAGAGGTTGTTTTTGAAAGTCAACAAGCCAAGTGATCTTGAGAATCTTTCGCTAAGAGAAATTGAGAAATTGATATTTCCTGTGGGCTTTTACAAGAACAAGGCACGATTCTTAAAAGCACTCCCCAAAGTCTTGAATGAAGAATTCGGTGGAAAAATCCCTGATACTGTTGAAGAGCTAATCAGGCTGCCTGGTGTTGGTCGAAAGACTGCAAACTTAGTGGTCACTGTTGGCTTTGGAAAACCTGCGATGTGTGTTGATACGCATTGTCACAGGATATCAAATAGGCTTGGTTATGTGAAGACTAATAATCCTTTAGAAACAGAGATGGCTTTGAGGAAGAAACTGCCAAAAGAATATTGGCTTGATTATAATTCAATGCTTGTTGCTTTTGGACAGCACTTATGTACCCCTATTAGTCCTCATTGCAGCAAGTGTCCAATAATTATTTATTGCAACAGGGTTGAGGTGGTGAGCAGTAGATGAATAATCTCATAAAGCAAGTAATAGACTTGAAGAATTCGTCTGTTGGAAAAGTTGTTGAACAGCGATTAGTAGAATTTGATAGTTTCAAGAAAAGGTCTTCTGAAGACTGGTTTTGTGAGCTGTGCTTTTGTTTGTTGACTGCTAATTCAAAGGCTAGTACTGCTATTAAGATTTATGATGAACTAGGATTTAAGGGTTTTAGTGAATATTCTTTGGAAGATGTTACCGCTGTTATTAGAAAGTACAATCATCGGTTTCATAATAACAAGGCAAAGTACATTGTTCAAGCTAGAGAATTTTTAGATTTGAAATGGATAATCCAAGGGGTTGCTCACGAGGAAGGCAGCAGCGGAGCTAGGGAGTGGCTTGTTGAAAATGTCAAAGGAATAGGCTACAAAGAGGCTTCTCACTTCTTAAGAAATGTTGGTTTTAAAGACGTTGCTATACTTGACAGGCACATCCTTAACTTAATGGTTGAAAATAATCTTTTAAAGCAAAAGCCAAAGAGCTTGAGCAAGAAAAATTATTTGGAGTTGGAGCAGAATTTTAAGAAGGTTGCAAACAAAGCAAAGATGTCTGTTGCGGAGCTTGATCTTTACATGTGGTGCTTGAAAGTTGGTGACGTGTTAAGATAATCCAAAACCTTTTTAAATTAGTCATCAAAAATCAGCTTAAAATGTTATTTTGCCCCAAGTGTGGTTCTCTTTTGAGGCCAAAGGATGAGAAGGGAAAAAAGGTTTTGTACTGTAGTTGTGGCTTTACAAAGAGAGATGTTGGGTTAGCTGAGATAAAAGAGATTGTTTCTAAAGATGAGAAGATTGTAGAAGTTATATCAGAAGATGAAGATAAGATGCTGCCATTAGCAGAAGCCACATGTCCTAAGTGCAAGCATGATAAGGCTTATTACTGGCTTGTCCAAACAAGAGCTGGAGATGAGCCTGAAACAAAGTTTTTAAAGTGTGAGAAATGCAAATACACATGGAGAGATTATAGCTAAAAAATGGCTGATGTTGATTATGAAGAATTTTCTGATGAAGAATTAGAGAATATCAAAATAACTTTTGTTCCAAAGAAGTGTCCAAAATGCAAGGAACTAATGGTTTGTAAGAATCTTGGTGTGTGGGGTTATTACTGTGAGGCTTGCATGTTTTGGTGGGGAACATATGAGCCTTTTCCTGAAGTTAAAGGAGAGCCTAAAAAATAACTTTTTTATAATCAGACGTTCTTTTAATTTTTCATGAAAGCTTATGACTTGGTTGTTGTTGGCGCTGGTCCTGCTGGTAGTTCTGCTGCAATGGTTGCTGCAAAGGCAGGCCTTAGGGTTGCTTTGATTGATAAGAAGGAAAAGATTGGCTTTCCAAAGCAATGCGCTGAAGGAATCAATCACGAAGCTTTTTCTTTTCTAAAATTGAAAGTAAAGAATGATTGGGTTTCAAATAAGATTGACTCTTTTTTATGCTCTTCTCCAGGCAAGGGGTCTATTTATATCAAGCGTCCGGGAACTAAGGGTTATGTTCTTGACAGAAAGAAGTTTGACTTAGACCTTGCGATGATGGCTCAAAGTGAAGGAGCTGACTTGTTTGTTGGCACAAGGATTATTGGCCTAGAAAAGAATAACTGTGTTGTCAAACTGAATAGTGGTCAATCGTTAAAGACTAAATTGTTAATCGCTGCTGATGGTCCTTTTTCAAGCGTTGCAAGGATGGTTGGCTCTGAAACTGTGAAGAACGGGGTTGGCTTGCAGTACGAGTTGAATGGCTCTTGTGATCTTTCTCACTCGATTCATGCATATATTGGTCTTAATGTTGTAGAGCAAGGTTGGGGATGGATTTTTCCAAAGAACAACACTCTCAATGTTGGTATTGGATCATTTAACACTGTGAATCTAAAGACTAAGCTTGACTTGCTTGTTAAAAACCTTGGCCTTCAAAGAAGAAAAATCTTAGAAGTCAACGGTGGCTTGATTCCACTTCATGGTCCGATAAAAAAGATTTATCATGATAACATTATGTTTGTTGGTGATGCAGCCGGTCACACAAACCCTGTATCTGGCGGTGGCATTCCCGCAGCTATCTTTGATGGGCAGCTAGCTGCAAGAGTGGCTGTTGAAGAATTAGAAAAGAATTCTTTTGACTTGTCAAGATATCAATCTGAATGGGAACAAAGCGTCTTTGGTCCTGCTATGAAAATTAGCTTAGATGTTCAAAAAATGTTTCTTAAATCCTTAAAAAAAGGTGACTTTGATAAGTTTTTTGAAAAAATAACTTTTGAAGAGATAACTCAGAAGAGAGAGTTGTTTAAGCTTATCTCTTATGCTCCAAGCCTTAAGTCTGCTTTGGAGTTTGCAGTTATGGGCTGGAAGTACTACAAACCTTACAAGTATGCATGGTGAAAGAAAAATGAACATAGACCAATATATAAAAAATAATACTCTTAAAATTTTGGTTAAGCCAAACTCTAAAAAAACAAAGATTGTTGGTTTTGATGAACCAAGATCAGCTTTAAGGGTTGAGGTTGCAGCGCCACCAGAAGACAACAAGGCAAACCTTGAAGTTGTCAAGTTTTTTTCAAAGTTGTTGAAGAAGAAAGTCAGGATAAAACTAGGGTTGAAGAGTAAGGAAAAAGTTTTGCAAGTTTATTGATTTTCATAACTTTCAAGTTCTTCTTTGAAGTACTCAATTGTGACTCCTGCTGCTTTAAACATTTCTTCGCTTTCTCTCCCTTGATGATATTTCTTTTCGCAAACAACTTTTTTTATGCCGCAGTTTATTATTATCATAGCGCAAGTTCTGCAGGGTGTCATCTTGCAGTAGAGTGTTGCACCTTCAATTGGAACTCCTAGTTTCGCTGCTTGGCATATAGCGTTTTGCTCTGCATGAACTGTCCTTACACAGTGGCTTGACTCTGTGTTGTCTTCGTGTACTACTTTTTTTATCAAATGTCCTGCTTCGTCACAATGTGGCAAGCCGATTGGCGAGCCAACATATCCTGTAACTAACAGTTGCTTGTTTTTTGCTATAACACATCCGCTTCTTCCTCTGTCACAAGTTGCTCTTTTTGCAATTGTTCTTGCAACTTCCATGAAGTATTCATCCCACGTCGGCCTGACATATTTTTCTTGTTTTGATTCTTCATTATCATTTTTTTTATCCATTTTTATTCACCTATTTCTTTTAGTGTTTTATCAAGTTGTGCTAATAATTCATCAACTGTTCTTGTGTTAATAATAGTATAATCAGCCATTGCAATTGGTCCGCCTTTTTCTATGTTTTCTATTTCTGCAAAGTCTCTTTTTATCGCTTGTTCTTTGGTTACTGGTCTGTTTCTCAAATCAGTATCACTTTTTTTGAGCATTCTTTCTGTTAGTCTTTTATATCTGAGTTTTGGAGGTGCATAAATTGCTATAACTGTTAATTGTGTGCCATATTTATCTTTAAGAATTTTATATTCTGACCAGCTATAAAGGCCGTCTCCAACAACATTTCCTTTTTGTAAAAGAGCATCTATTTTTGGAATATTTAGAATTGCATATGCTCCCATGCCATGTTTTTTTCTTACTTCTTCTCTAATTGGCTTTTCATTTTCTTCTGTTGGTGGTATTCCTCTTTCTTTTACAATATCAAGTGTTATCTGACCAAACCTAAAGAATTCATATCCTTTTCTTATTAGCTCATCTGCTATCACTGATTTTCCTGAACCAGTCATCCCAACTAATGCAATGAATTTGTTCAATTTCATCCCCCAAAAGTTTTAAGGCTGTGCTTATTTAAAAAATTTGTTGTGATTAATGATTTGAATTACAGTAATAAATATAAACTAGGATGATTTCTCCAGTTTTCAGGGGATTTTTTATGACTCATGGTTTGAAAGGAAAATTCATTGTTATTGATGGCCTTGATGGAATTGGAAAGGGTGTTGTTCTTGATGCAGTTGTTGATGATTTGTCAAGCAAGGGTTTGAGGGTTTTTGATCTTCATGATTTTTGGAAAGCTAGTCATGACCACCCTGATTTTCACAATAAAAATTTTAATGGTAAGATTAATCAGTATTATAAGAATCTTTCAGATTTTGATGTTTTAATTTCTGCTGAACCAACATATGTTGGAATTGGAAAAGCTATAAGGGAGGAGATAATTGCGAATAATGGAAGAAAATATTCTGCATTGTTTACTGCTCATGCTTACTCTATGGATCGACTGATATTATATAATAGGGTTATAATGCCTGCGTTGCAAGCTGGAAAAATTGTTGTTCAGTCGAGAAGCTTTTCAACGTCTGTTGTGTATCAGCCGCTTCAGTCTACTTTACAAGGAGAAACTCCTTTGAGTGTAAGTGATATTTTATCTTTAGAAGGGAATGCTTATGCTTTAAAGAATGCTCCTGATATGTTCATTATTCCGACTATTATGAATGTTAATGAAGTTATGAAGAGACTTGATGGTAGGGATAAGGATGATAATTGTCAGTTTGAAAAGATTGACTTTCAACTAAAGTTAAAACCGTTTTATGAATCATCTGATTTGAAAAATTTGTTTGAGAAACAGGGAACTGTTGTTAAGTATCTTAATGCTGGAATCTCAATTCCTGAGACTAAAAGACAAGCAGTTGAGATATATAAAATGATTATGTCTTGATTTTTTTATCGCAGGCTTTTCTCTATTAATTCTAAAGTTGTTTTTATTAAAAATCTCAACAGAGATTTTTAATTCAGAGAAATGTTTTTGCATTTCTCGAACCAGCAACTTTGTTGCTGTGTTCCAAAAATTCGACTTTTAAGATAGTCGAGCGTAATACCCCAACCTTCAGGTTGGGGATAGCCGACTATCGTCGAATTTTTGTTATCTTTGCTACTAGTGTCTTTCCAGAGCCGATGTTTCCTGTGACTGCAATCGTTTTCTTTAGCCTTGTCATTTTAGAATCGCTGAAATGTTAGTTATTCTTTTCATTTCTTCTACGAGTACTTCTAAATGTCTTGGGTTTTCTTCAAAGTTTTTTTCATCAGTGTTCATTATTAGTTTTGGTCCCTTGTCATAATTATTGATCCATAGTTTGTATCGATGGTTTAGGTTTTTTAGATAATAATCTTTTTCTTCTGCAAGTTCTTTTTCGTTTTCTCTTGTTGGTTCTTCTTCTATTCTTTTTTTAACTCTTGATTTAAGTGTGGGCACAGATGTTTCCAAGTATATTAGTATGTCTGGAGCTTTTAAGTTGCTTGCTAATATGTTGTACAATAACAGGTATTTTTGGAAGTCTTCTTCAGATATGAGATTTAAATCATATGAGTTTCTGGCGAATATCTCTTTATCTTCATAGATTGATCTGTCTTGTATTATTGGTTCGTTAAACATCATTATCTTCTTGTGGTCTATTACTCTGTTTAACAGGAAGAATTCTTGCAGTGCGTATCCCCATTTTTGTGCTTTTTGTAGTATTTCCTTGTTGCCTGGATCTTTGTTGTGCAGATCAAGGTACTTGTAGTATGGTTCTAGAAAAGGGTTCTCAAGAACTGGCTCTTCGTACATCTTTATGTTGAGCTCTTTTGAGAGTGCTTTTGTTAATGTTGTCTTTCCGCTTGCAATATTTCCAGATATTGCAATGTAAAAATTGTTGTTGTTTAATTCATGATTTCTCATTATAGTTTGACCTCTGGATATAATGGATGTTTTTTGCATAGTTCCGCTATATCCTGTCTCACCATCTTTTTTATTGCTTCGTCTTTTATGTTTGAAATCACTTTGTTTATCGCACTTGCAACTTCTCTTATATCACTTTCTTTAAATCCTCTTGTGGTTAGTGCTGGTGTTCCAAGTCTTATGCCTGAAGGGTCAAATGGACCTCTGGTGTCAAATGGCACCATGTTCTTGTTGCATGTTATCCCTGCTTTGTCCAAAGCTGTTTCTGCTTCTTTGCCTGTCACGCCTTTGTTTGTTAGGTCTACTAACACCAAGTGGTTGTCTGTGCCGTCGCTTACAAGTTTGAATCCATAACCCATCAATTCTTCAGCCAACACTTTTGCGTTTTTCAATACTTGTTCTATGTAAGTCTTAAACTCTGGCTTTAGCGCTTCTCCAAACGCAACTGCTTTTGCTGCAATTACATGTTCTAGTGGTCCTCCTTGCATTCCTGGAAAGACTGCTGAATCAATCATTCCTGCAAGGTTTTTCTTTGAGTCTTTGTGGTAGATTTCTTTTAGTCTGTCTTCTTTTTGGCATAGTATTATTGCACCCCTTGGGCCTCGCAGTGTTTTATGGGTCGTGGTGGTCACAACGTCACAGTGTGGAAATGGCATCATGTGTTTTCTTGCAGCAATCATTCCTGCGAAGTGTGCAACGTCAGCCATTAGGTATGCGTTTACTTCATCTGCTATTTTCCTAAATTCTCTAAAATCCAAGTTTCTTGAATATGCGCTGTAACCTGCAAGTATTAATTTTGGTTTTTCTCTTAATGCTATTTTTCTTACTTCATCCATATCTATTCTTCCAGTTTCTTTATCAACTCCGTATGATGTGAAGTTGTAGAATTTTCCTGAGAAGTTGACTTTAGAGCCGTGAGTCAGATGTCCTCCATGATCAAGGCTCATTCCAAGAATTTTATCTTTAAGTTCTAGTAATGCAAAGTAAGCCTCCATGTTTGCTTGTGAACCTGCGTGTGGTTGTACATTTGCATGTTCTGCATCAAAAAGTTTTTTTGCTCTCTCAATTGCTAATTTTTCTGTAACATCAATGAATTCATTTCCGCCGTAGTATCTTTTATCAGGATATCCTTCTGAATACTTGTTGGTTAGCCAACTGCCAGCCGCTTGAAGTACAGCAGGGCTTACAAAATTTTCAGAAGCAATTAACTCTGCAGTTTCTCTTTGTCTTTGAAGTTCTTTTTTTATTGCTTCATAAACTTGTGGATCGGTTATTTTTATTTGTTCAATCATTTTTTATTTTATTTTCTTTTGTAGGTTAAAAATGAGTATGGTCCATGTTTTTCATCAACCTTATCTTCTTTTTTGACTAATCTCCATTCATCAAAATTTATTTTTGGAAAGTATGTGTCTCCTTCAAAGTCTTTATGTATCCTTGTTAGTTTTCTGAATCTTTCAAGGTCTCTTTTTATATACTATGGAAGTGAGTTGTCTTTTCCGATGACGCCGTTTTTTGCAACTGCTGCTATTATTATAATCATAACGGTCCAACTGTTTCAAGTTTTTCAGTTTGCTCTTCTGATTTCAGCCTTCCAAGTTCTTCTTCTGCGTAGTTGCACACAATATATTTTGAAAGCAACGGATATTCTT
This sequence comes from Nanobdellota archaeon, assembly GCA_018819065.1. GTDB lineage: Archaea > Nanobdellota > Nanobdellia > Woesearchaeales. The sequence continues at coordinate 46,896 of JAHJQL010000047.1, forward strand.
TTTTCATAATTTCGTAAAAATTGTAGGCTGTCTTTCGATATGATTCATGTGCAAACGGCACTGTCCTAAGCTTTATGAAGTGATATAATTCCCGAAGGTTCATGGTTATTAAGAATCTTTTCCTAAAGCCTAATGGCAGGATATATTGAGATTGCAGTGGATATTTTTCTCTGATTTGTTCATAGAGTTCTTTTGCTTTCTCCATTGCTTTGGTGTATTTCTTTTTCACACCTGCTTCTTTGATATCTTTTGGAGTATCGTAACACAGATTAGTTGTCAACACTTGGTTTGTTTGGGTGCATATTCTGTGTCTTTGAAGGTCTCTAAATGCGCCATAATCCATCACTACATCAAATGTGAATTGTTCATGTTCAAGTTCCCTCATCGGGTAATCAAATTTTCCCATGTTTTTCAGGTAATTATCAAATATTTGCTCTTTCTCTTCTCTTGTCATCGCTTTTACTTTTTCAAATATTTTATTGAACGGTTGGTTCTTATATTTGTAGATTATCGCTGATAATATCATTTCATCAGGATTCTCCGGTCCTTTGACAAGTGCTACGGATTCTTGTTTTGAATCTTCAACTATAATTTCTTTTGCTAATTCTCTCATTTCTTCATCTGTTTTTGACAGATATTCATTCTTATCTGCAAATCTCAATAGTGATGGAAGCACTTTCATCGCTTCTTCTTTTACCATTTCACCGACTTCATTCATCTCTTTTAGTGGATGTGATAATAATTTACTTATTGCATGTGCTAGTTGTCTTGCATTAACAGTCCATCCTAAACTTGTTTTTGTACATGTAGGCAATAAATATCTGACTGCATCAAATCTTCTTGCTTCACACGCTCTTTTCCAAGCTACTTCTGTTGTTCCCTCTTTTAAAGGTGCAATTCTCATTATGTGTTTTAATACTGGTTCGTGAAGTTCACTGTATGTTTTGAAGAGAAAATCAAGCAGTTCAACAATTTCTTCATAAAACTCTGATTCTTTCAAATCCTTGTCAATATAGAATGAACTGTTATTAAATGATACGTATCTTGTTGATTTCTCAATGAATGAGGATAATCGGTTATCTTCAATTACTTTTGTTGCTAAAATGCTTACTCCTTCAAGTCCAAGACCTACAACTGCTCCTTCAGCTACTGAGCTATGCCCAAATCCAAGAACCCATTTTTCCATAAACTGTATTGCTTTTTTAGCTGCATGTTCTGTTTCGAGTCCCCCTTCTGTTTTTTCTATTTCTTTTTTAAGCTTTTCAAAATTTTTGGGATCTTCCTTTAGCAGTTTTAGAAAACTCTCTCTGAGTCCTAGATTTGAGCGGCTGTATCTTGCTTGCATTAACGCCCACACCTCAGGATGAAAATGTTTCGTGGCAAAAATTTCTTTGTCTAAGTTTGTAAAATAATAGTTTAGAACTTTCTTTTCATCTTCTGTGTAATTCATACAAATCCCCTTACTAATTTTTGTAAGAATCATTTACTTTAAAAAAATTGTTGTGATTAAAAGAATGGTTGATGAGATAATGATTGGATGATTAATGGCGAGCGTTTAGCGAGCCATTGGGTTTAATTCCCCGACCTTTAGGTCGTATTCTTTTAGAAAACTTTTTTACGCTGCTTCGCCGCAGAAGTATCTGCGGACGAAACTGCGCACTAATTTACCAATCTGTAAGTAG
>JAHJQL010000048.1 GCA_018819065.1 Nanobdellota archaeon
CAGAGATTTTGTTGGGGTTTAATACCCCGACCTTCAGGTTGAGATTTTTAATCCCAAAAATTCGACTTTTAAGATAGTCGAGCGTAATACCCTGACCTTTAGGTCGGGGATAGCCGACTATCGTCGAATTTTTGTTATTTTTCAAAGAATGATTTCATTCATAAACCAAAACATTTAAATATACGTTGACTTATTAAAAAGTCATATGACTCAAATAAAAATCAATTATGAATTTGAAGTATTACTACTCTTATTAAAAAAGGAAATGCATGGAAGAGAACTTGCAAAAGAACTCAAAACATCCCTTACAAGAGTGCAGTCAACATTAAACCAATTAAGAAATATAAATGTCCTTGACTTTAAAGTGGAGGGAAAAAATCACATTTACTTTATTAAGCGAAATCTTGTTTCGCGTTCATTCATCTTAAATGCTGAAAACTACAAATTAGTAAAATTATTGGATAAACATCCAGAATTAGAACCTATATTTGAAGATATTATCAAAAAAAGCAACTACAACTTAATTTTATTATTCGGAAGTTATGCAAAAGGAAACCAAAAAAAAGAAAGTGATATTGATATTTACATCGAAACAACAGATCCAAAGATAAAAGACGAAGTTCAGAAAATATATGATTTAATAAGTGTAAAGATTGGAAAATTCAATCCAGAAGACCTTCTTATCAAAGAAATAATCAAGAATCACATCATTATCAAGGGAGGAGAAGAATATTATGAAACACTCAAATTTTTTAACTAAGTTAAAAAAAGAAGGATCTTTAACGCTTGTTGAACCCTCCGATGAAATCTCAAAATCCTATCTGATAAAAAGTGATAAATGTATTCAAGTTGCAAAGTTAGCATATGATGCAGGCATTTATGAGAATGCAGTATCAGAAGCGTATTATTCAATCTACAATACAGTAACATCTTTATTCTACAAATGCGGAATTAAATGCGAAAACCATTCAGGAGCAGTAATTCTTTTAATGCAACTCTTCAATCTAAAAGAGCTTCACTTGATTTTCTCAGAATTCAAAAAAGACAGGATAGACAACCAATACTATATTCCAATTTTAGATACTGAACCAATAAATAAAGAGAAATGCAACGAAAGAATAAGAACTGCTCAAAGATTTAATGCAGAATTAAGAGCGCATATTGGAAAAATAACAATCCAAGATATAGATGATATTAGAAAAAAATTCGAGAAAATTTAGGTGTTAGAAATAAGCGACTAGGATGTTTTATTTTATCTTTCCCGTCTGCCACTCTTTTAGTATTTGTCTGGACATCTTTTCGATGTCTGGCTCGTTGTTTTTGACTACTAGTTTTTTCTTCTTAGTTATTTCTTTAATGGTTTCTTCATAGTCATCACTCATTTCTACTTCATAGTATTTCTCGATTATGCCAGGGTAGTTTTCCATTATCTTCATAACCACTAGGTCTGGGTCTTCTGTTTTTGTGTAGTCAATCGACCCTATTATTGCGTGTTTTGTTTTATCAGTTTCTTTAAATGGTATTACTCCTGGCGTGTCCAGGAATGTTATAGTATTATCTGCTCTGATGTTTTGGACTCCTCTTGTATGACCACTCATTGTGCTTGTTGATGCAGCTCCTCTTCCGCTCATCGCGTTTATCAGTGATGATTTTCCAACGTTTGGATAACCTATTACTCCCACTCTTATCGGCATCCTTTCTATCTTGTATCTTTTGCTTTCAATCATTATCTTTTCTCTTAGTATATTCACGCCATAGTACTTCGTCGATGATACAAACACGCATGGTTTGAGTTCTCTTTTATACTCGCTCAAAAGTTTTACTTTTGGCGCACTAAAAAATTCCTTTTTTTGCGTTTCTACGTTTTCCTTCTCCGTTACCAGGTCTGATTTTGTTATAACATAGATTAATGGTTTTCCAAGGTCTTTGACCATTGTTTCTAGAACGATGTTTCTCGTCTCTTCAACCATTCTCGCATCTAGTATTATTAGTATTACATCAGCGTCTCTTATAACGTTGTTTACTATTTTTCGAAAGTTGCCCATTATTTTTTTTAAGAAGTGGAATGGCTATAAAAATGTGATTAGTTCACTGAAAGGTTATCGTTGTTAATCAAAATAATCTTCGTGAACAAAAAAGAAAGTTTTTTGAACGAAGATTAATCAAAATAATCTTCGTAAGCAAAGTTCTTCATATGACCTTCAAATGTGCAGCTGCCTTTTACTTCGATTATATTTCCATAGAACAGTTCTCTGTATTCATTAATAAGAGAGTTACAATTGCTGCATCTTCTAAAGTCAGTGCCTATTTCGACTTCAAATTCTTTCTCACTAACTTTTGTTAACTTGCTTGGAACGCTGGCTCTTTTCTTAAAATAACCATATATGGTATCTATAAACCGATTGTCAGAAACTGTATTAGAAAGAGTTATTCTAAGAACACACTTCTTTGGAGCAGAAAAATTAAGCACTTCCCGGTTTATCTTTATACACCTTTGTGTCTGCATCTTTTTTTTATTCTCTTCATCTGTTCTTGCAAGACTCTCAGGTATCTTTAGGCTTCCATCAGAGTTAAATTCAACCATTAAAAAATTAATTCAAAGATTGTTTAAATTGTTTTTGGTGAGCGTTTCCTTAAATTATTGTTTCAAGTTCGTATTCTTTTCTTCCTAGTCCTATTTCTTCTGCGTATTCTAGTTGTTTTTTTCCTGAGAATTTTTTCCCTTTCTTCTTTGCTAAGTCGTAGGCTGCAGCGTCTATTGCTACTGGGTTTGTTGATGCTAGTATTCCTATGTTTTTTATTACTGGTTTCATATCTATGTTCATACAGTCGCAATGCTTAGTGATATCAATTGCAAATGTTATGTATATATTCTTCTTGTCTTTTGCTGCTGCAAGTGCGTATTCGACTAGTTTTTTTCGAAATTTGTTTGGCATGGTGCTTGCCCAGTTTATAGTTATTGCACCTGTTTGGCATCTTGCAATGCACTCTGCGCACCCAATGCACTTCTTCGTGTTTATCCTTGATAAAAACCCTATTGTTATAGCGTTTGCAGGACAGTGTTCTTGGCAGGTTTTGCATTTGCTGCATTTGAGTGGGTTTAGTGTTGGGTGGGCGTTTGCGTGGGCGTCTAGTTTTCCGGCTCTTGATGCAAAACCCATTGCGAGTTGTTTTATCGCTCCGCCAAATCCTGCTAGCATGTGTCCTTTGAAGTGGCTTATCACAATGATTTGTTTGTATTTTAGGAATTCGCTTCCTATCTTTGCATTCTTTATGTGCTTTTGGTTTATCTCTACTTCTGTTGAGAGCTCTCCTTGCTCTCCGTCTGCGATTATTATTGGCAGCTGTGTAAATCCGTGTTTAAGGGCTAGTTTTATGTGCTCATCTTTTTTCATCCTTGCCCCGCGATATAAAACGTTTGTTTCTATGTATGATGATTTCACTTTTCTTTCTTTTAGTAAATCTATTATTCCCTGAAAGTTTTCTGGCTTGATGAATGTCTTGTTTCCTTTCTCTCCAAAGTGGACTTTGAGTGGTACTTCTTTTTCAAGTTTTATGTTTTCTTCATCTATTAGTTTAAGAAGCAGTTTTTTTGCAGCAAGGCTCATCTGTTTTCTGTTTTCTGAATTGATTGGTGTATAGTAGACTTTTACCATTGATTGTTTGTTGTTTGTGTTTACTATTTTAAATTTTCGGATTTGGATTTGTTTTATTAACAGCTTTAAAAATGAATAATTTTTTAAATAGAGACTACTATCATGTTGGTTTCAGTCTGATTTTTTTTTAAGGCTGCTGAGAGGATTGGTATATATCGTAATTGGACGAAAAGAATGTATGAAACCACTGTTGCTAGGAACCTGTACTTGCTATTGTTCTTCTTATTCTTAGCTACGGCTTTTTTTCGTTGTCTGACATATTTGATATATCATCCATTATTTTCTAGAGTGACGTATTTGGAGGATGATACATGAAAACAACTACTACTGTTAAGAATACTGATTTTAATGTTAAGCATGATGGTGTTTTGACTGGCTGCAGGGTTCCTAAGGATTACTTCGTGGCAAAGGGAACAGGTGAGAGTGACATAACAATTCACGCAGGTTCTTATCACTTAGCGCTTAAGGATGCAGATATTGAGATGTGCAACATCATGACTTATTCTTCGATACTGCCGGGAATTGCCAGAAAGATTCCAAGGCCAAAAAAACTTGTTCATGGTTCTGTAATGGAAACTATAATGGCTGTTTCTACAGCTGCAAAGGGTGAGCTTGCAACTGCAGGAATTATCTATGGTTGGTTATATGACAAAAAAACTGGTGAGAAGTACGGCGGCCTGGTTTGTGAGTATAACGGCTCAATGTCAAAGGAGGAGGCTGAAAAGCAGCTTCGCATGAGCCTTGAAGAGCTGTACACTAACGGTTACTCCAAGCAGTACGAGTTAAAAGATGTAGAGTTGTTTTCAAACAGCTTTACTCCTAAGAAGAACTTTGGAACTGTTCTTGTGGCGCTGTGTTTTGTAAACTATTTATTTCCCATACTTGAATGATTCAAAATGAATAATTACGGCGACTTACCAAGGAAAAACTTAGTTTATGAAACTTCAAAAGTAGTGATAGTTCCAATTCCTTACGATAAGACCAGCACTTGGATTAAGGGAGCAAATAAGGGTCCAGATGCAATCATTCAAGCATCAGCTAACATGGAGTTGTACGACATAGAAACTGATTCTGAGATTTTGAGTTTAATTAAGGTAGCAGCCAAATGGTTTGCTTAGTTGCTAAAAAATTATATATACGGTATTGTCAACTCTTCGTCATCTTTGACTCTGCTTTGTATTTTATGAGATGTTTTAGCTTATCCCTTCCTAAACTTAGTTTTATCTCTGCTACTTCAGCAGGTGTTTTTCCTTTGAGGCTTTGATGTGGATTTACAAAG
>JAHJQL010000049.1 GCA_018819065.1 Nanobdellota archaeon
CTTTGTAAATCCACATCAAAGCCTCAAAGGAAAAACACCTGCTGAAGTAGCAGAGATAAAACTAAGTTTAGGAAGGGATAAGCTAAAACATCTCATAAAATACAAAGCAGAGTCAAAGATGACGAAGAGTTGACAATACCATCGAAGGCATAGTCTTTAAAGGTGGTGGAGAAGGAACACTCCATCCTTCTTATGCTGAGATTTTGGAAGAAACAAGAGGATTAGGATTTGAAGTTGGAATAGTAACAAATGGGAGCAGGCTTATTGAGTTATATGGCCAAATAACAAAAAATGCTAGTTACGTAAGAATAAGTGTTGATGGTCCAACTCAAGAGTCTCATCAAAGAATCCATATGAGCGATGATTTTGATGATATTGTGGCAGGAGTTAAAGAAATGATCCAACTAAGAGACAAACAAGGACAAAGACACCCTATTGTTGGGCTTTCTTTTGCAATGGATTACTCATTAATAGATTTAGTTGGAGAAGCAGTTAAATTAGGAGATAATGTTGGGGCAAATTATGTTTTTTTCAGGCCTCCTTTTTTTGAAGAAGCTGGAAGAGAAAATACCATGACAGTTGAACAAAAAAGAGAGCTTTTAGCTGCATTTGAAAAAGGTAAAAAAGATTACTCAGGAAAAATGAAGGTTTTTATCGATTATTGGATATCTGACAGCGAAGCAGAATATTTCTCTTCAAGAGGAGACTCGCCAAGAAGAGGAAAATACATGCAGAAAGGAGCAAATGGAATCGAGCATATTACTAGAAGATGTTTGGCTTCTCCATTATTAGCTGTTGTAGCAGCAGACAGGAATGTATATCCATGCTGTAATCTTAGGTTTGTTGAAGAATGGAGTATAGGTCAATTGGATTATAAAAGTGGAGATACTTTTCAAAGATTATGGCAAGGTAAAAAAAGAAAGGAAATTATGGATAGAATCCATAAGATTGAATGCATTGGATTTTGCACTCATCCTATGAGCAAATATAATGAAGTTGTCGAATATCTAAAAACACCACAACATCATAGGGGATTTGTATGAAAGAAAAAGTATTGATTGGAAGCCCAATTACGGCTGTAAAGAGATATAAAGCGTATTGTCTTGAGGAATATCTGGAACAATTGGGTAAACTTACTTATCCAAATAGGGAATTTAGTCTGTTACTAAATCAAGAAGGAGGAGATCATCTAATTCAAGACTATCCTCATTTGAACATTAGAAGAATGCCCGCTATGGGTACTGTTGTAGAGACTTGTGTATTGGCTAGGAATATGCTAAGAGAGGAGGTTCTAAAAGAGGGATTTGACTATTTATTATTTATTGAGCAGGATATCATCGTACCCTATAACCTTGTTGAAAGACTGATGCAACATCAGAAGGAGGTCTGTTCTGCCCTGTATTTTAATGAAGTAGCTCCTCAGAAAGCAAGGCATGGAGTAAATACAACTTATTTTCCTATGGCTTGGAGTTTTGATAATGAGAGTCTAAAGAGGGGAGAGTATGTTGAAAAATTATTACGGCCTGAAGACTTAGTTCAAGGCAGATTAATGCATGTTGATGTTAGTGGATTGGCTGCTGTGCTTATACGAAGAGAGGTTTTGGAACAAATCGAATTTAGATATATCGATGGCACTCCCCAGATTTTTGAAGAGTTTTGTTTCGGGAGAGATTGCAGAGATAAAGGCATTGATATCTATTTAGATACATCTGTTGTTTGTAGACATTATTCAGCTAGGGGTTTGTAAATGAATCAAAAAGCAATTAAAACATCACAGGATAAAAAAATTACTTTGCCAAAGGATGATAATTACTTAGCAATATTTTTGACATTTGCCTGCCCTAGAACTTGTTCTTACTGCCTAAATGAGCAGGGCGATGGATTAAAGCAGAGGCCAATTGTTGAAGGAGAAAAATGGATAAGGGCCTTAAACAGTTTAGAAACAAAGTTGACCTTAACATTTAATGGAGGTGAACCTTTGTCTCATCCTGATTTCTATAATATTGTCAATGGGTTAGATGAATCCATAAAAGTTGATCTTTTAACTACTTTGCCATATAATCCTGCAGAATTCATAGAAAATCTTAGTCCAGAAAGGTTTGAAAGAGATTTACCTTATGCTGCTATAAGAGTAACGTATCATTCTAATGCAATGGATTTAGAAGAAACAATAGAAAAAGTGAGAAGAATAAAAGAAGCTGGATTTGATATAGAAATAAATCTTGTAGGGGATCCTCAAAATAGCATGAAAATACGATTGATAAAAGAGAAGGTTATGAGTACTGGTTTAGGATGTGTAATCAAACCATTTTTAGGTTATTTAGACGGAACTTTATATGGGCAATTTAGATATGGTGACTCGTGCACTATGAAGTCTAAGAAAAAGGTCAAATGTCTGACAACACAACTGTTAATAGATCCGACTGGTGATGTTTATAGGTGCTATGGGGATTTATTCCGTCAGAACCCAGAAGGAGTATTAGGGGATATATTTGACCCTGAAGTTGATTTGTCAATGAGATATACAGATTGCCACAACTTCGGATTTTGTCATCCATGTGATGTACAGATTAAATTTGATAGATTTAGCAATTGGGGCTACACTGCTGTAGAAATAGTTGGAAATGGTGTGACTTCAGTTAAGAGTTCCAGAGTAGATTGGGGATAAAAATGAAAAGAAGGCTAATCTTAAAAAAAGAATCATTTGGCGGTCTTTTTGTAGATACTGAAATAGGAAAAAGGGAATTTCTCAGACCAGATGAATATGAAAGTAAAAAACAAGAATTACTACAATTAGAAGACAGAGCTGGTAAAGTGCAGATTGTTGATGTAACAGAGAGAGGATATCCTCTTTTGACAGATGCAACTTCAAGCCCAAATAGTTTTTTTTGGGAGTTGACAAAGCATTGTATTGGAACTTGTACAGATTGTTTTATGGATTCCAATTCACCTAGGTGGAACCAAGCAGAGATTTCATTCTCAGAAATTGAAGAGATTGTCAGACAGTTTGCTGATTTAGGTGGTTATTCTGTAAGGCTGACTGGAGGAGAGCCAACATTAAGGCAAGATTTTTTTGATATTGTTGATTTGCTCAATGAAGCAGGTATGGAAGTTGGCTTAAATACAAATGGCATGTTTGATGAAAAAAAACTTGAGCAGATTCTTTCTAGAGGCATTAAAGATATAAGAATAAGCCTGGATGGACCAGAAGAAGTCAATGATAGAATAAGATGGTCTGGAAATTATAGGGGTGTTATTACAACTATTGAAAGAATAGCGGAGTATAATAAAACAGCACCAGATCCAACAAAACCAACAATAAATATGGTGTTGATGAGGTCAACAATGCTACATATGGAACAAATGGTCAGGTTAGCACAAGGTTATGGCTTTAAAATAAGCTTTGGACTAATGCGATTAAGCGGCAGAGCAAAATCAGATGAGATGCTTTCTCCTGAAGAAGTGGTTCAAGCAGCATACGAATCACAAAGAATGAGGGAGGAATTGGGATTGCCCCAAGGAGCAATAAGGGTAAATTATGATATATTTTGCGAAGGTGTACAGGATGGCAAAAGAAGGAAAGTATCAGGCTACGCTCCTTTTCCTTTTGACAATTCTAAATGTCCATTAGGAACATCTGGACTTAATATTGATGCTTATGCGAGAATTGCTCCCTGTGGTTATTTTGTCAATGCTGAAGAAATGATGGGCGAAGATATAAGGGGAAAAGATTTGCTTAATGTGTGGCATAATTCATCATTATTAAAAATGATTAGAAATTTAACAAGAGAAGGATGTACAGATTGTGGTTATTACAAAGTAAAATGTAATGGAGGCTGTCCTGCAATGGCTTACTTTTTAGATGAAAATATTAATGGAAGAGACCCTTATTGCATAAGAGATGTTAATGTTACACGTATTGCAGGAGGAAAACCAGCAGGTAGATGAAAATGAGAGCTAGAGAAATAATCAGAGACATTAAACATTTGGGTGTTTATAGTCCTGAACAATTTGTAGAATATTTAAGTTATTTTAGGCAAAAAGAAGGTATATCAAGATATTTGCAACAAGCTTCAGCTGCCGATAATGAGATAGAAAGAAGAATACAATCGAGAGCAGGGGCTACTCCTGTTGAGTCAGATTATGGCTTATCTGAGAGAATAACTCGAGCTAGCTCTTTAACTGATCTAAGAGATTCTACTACTTTAGGAATTGTTTCCGGTTGTTTTGACTTATTGCATCTTGGACATATACGAGGAATGGCTTATGCAAAACAATATCTCGGCCAATACCCTAATCCTTTATTAGTTGCATTGACTTTATCAGATACAAATATAAGGGCAAAAAAAGGAGAAAGCAGGCCTGTCCTGAACATTAACGAACGGTTAGATATGATCTGCAATGTTGAATGTGCTGATTATGTAATTCCTCTTGAAGAGCCAAATTGCCTTTTTGTTCTGGAAGAATTAAGGCCAGACTATTTCTTTAAGGCAAATGCTGACAGGTCGCAAGATATTGTAAGGAGAGAAATGGAACTAGTTGAATCATATGGGGGGAAAGTTGAGGTTTTCCCACCTAGGCCTACTGCTGGAGTAAAATCAACTACAAAAATGATTGAATCTGTTGTAGAAAGAATGATGAGGGAATGGTGATAAAAATGGAAAAAAATGATAAAGGACTTGTAATAGTTGTTTCTAATTTAGAAAAAGATGGAAACACTAATTTTGATCCAACACGATTACTATTTTTGGATCGTTATTGGAGATTAACAGAGTTTAAAGAAAGCCTCAATTTTCATTCAGTCTTTGATGCAGGAAACGGATTATACTTTGCGAGTGATTTTAATTTTGTATGTTGTTTTGATGGCAAAAATGAAATTACTGGAGATGCTGATGTAGCAAGGCAATATGGACTTGTTTGGGATAACTTTTTTAAAATTAATAAGGATGTTTTCTGTTTAAGATATGGATTAGTAACAAAAGCTATAGATTTGGTTCAACTTACTCTTAGTGATGTACCTGATTTTGATAAAGTTGACAGAGGTTTTCGATTGATTGATGATAAACTCACTCTAATCCACGATTTTGTATTAGGAGAATCTAATGAAGCATATGTTTCAGAGGAAGGAGGACTTTGGAGAAAATTACATTTAAAATTCGATAATGGGAAGATATCCAGAGAGGATGGCGTGCATCCAGTCCAAGGAAGAAGGCAGAATCCACCTCATTTTGTATATCATAATGGAAAGATGTATGATTATCAGGGAAATGAAGTATATGAAACTGATAGTAATACTTGCATATTTAGGACACCATCCCAAATATTGGATGTTCATAAAAATATGTCCGAATTAAGAAGACCTTTTGATAGTTCAAAGAGTTATGAACAACAACCAGACATGTTCAAGGGGTTGGAAGATCTGCTTTGTTTAACTGAGGATGGAGATATTAATAATGTCATGCTAGGAGAATCAATTGCTCATCCACACCATAGAGCTAAAGGCCTTTCTAGTTTTAGGGGATACAATCTTTATTTTGATGATGATTCTATCCATAGAGTTTATGACAATGCAGAGATTTTTAATTTAAGACAAAAAGGTATTGATGGAAGAATCGTTCAAGTATTGCCTATCCATGGCGGTTGGTTTATTGACTGGCTAAGCGCACAAAATAAAGGCGACAAAACTATTATCGCTGTAATTGAAGGTTTTTGCCCATACGCAGAAAATGATCCAACTTACAAATATCAAGTTACTGTAGTGACAGACCAAAAGGTAGAGATTGATTCACAATTACCAATACCTGAATCACAATTGTGCATTTGTCCTTATGGAAATGATGGATGTCATACATTAGGCAAAGTGATCCAAATTGAAGATTATACTGAGAAAAGGGCTAAGGAATTAAATGCAGTGGCATTATACCAGAAATGAAATAAAATAATAGGCTGATAAAAATGGGTAAAGATGTTGATTTCAGATTATTAAGCTTTAGAACAGAGGAAGAGTTTGAATTTCCGAACATAATAAACATAGAAGTTTACAGAGGAGATTGTTATTGCAGGTGTGTGCATTGTCCTGTTGGAACCACAGAACCTAGTGAACGTAAGGAACGATTTGGAGAAATAGGGATTGACTTAGAATTGTATAAAAAAATTGTTGCAGAAATCTCCCAACATACTCATTCGACTGTAAGGATACATTCTGTTGGTGAACCCCTTATGTGGGGTGATTTGGCTGAAGCTTTGAAATTCACTCATGACAATGATGTTAGGTCATGGATTTTTACATGCGCAGTGACTAATGATACTGAACAATTAGAAGCAATTTGCGATAATACTGATGTAGTTGAGGTTTCTGTAAACAGCACAACTCCAGAAGATTACAGAGCAACAAAAGGCGTAAATGCTTTTGAATTAGTTTCAGAAAATATAAGAAGAATGTATGATTATATTCAAGATAGAAATCTTACTACTAGGATGCTTGCTAGTAGAGTTGAATCTCTAGATAAGGCAGCTGACCAAGAATTTATTAGATATTGGAAATCATCTGGGTTGGTTGATGATGTGTTTGTAAGAAGCTACCATACTTATAATGATATAATTCCAGAACTATCTGAAGGAGGTCAGTACAAGCATGAAGCCTGTTTAGTGCATTGGGGTAGGTTTAATATAAGTGTTGATGGCTATGCTATTGTCTGTTTTAATGAGCTCTTCAAGCTGCATTTAGACCCTTCAGTAATCCTGGGTGATTTAAGAGACCAATCTATTGCAGAAATCTGGCATGGACCTAAATTAACTGCTCTTAGAAGAGCAGAATTAAGCAGGGATTATTCAGCACTTCCTTTTGGAGATGCCTTACCATGCAAAGATTGCTATTCTTGCCAGCCATTATCTGGAAATAGGCAAACAAGTGAATATCAAATAAGGAAACTAAAATGATAGGAATATTATTTTCAGATGTTGATGGAACATTATATCATGAAAATTATAACTCAAAAACAGGATTAAATAGGAATACTGTTAGAATGTTAGAAACAATAAATGCTGAAGTGCCTTTTTATATATGTAGTGGTCGCAGTCTCGAAAATTTTAGAAGGTTACCTTACATACCTCACAAAGGAGGAATTATTGAATTTGGGGCTTATGTTCAAGAGAATGATGTGTTTGATAATGATTGGCAACAACAATTTGATGAACATCGTAGCATGACTGAATTTGTTGATAGATGTTTAAAAAGAGAAGGGTTAAGAATTATAAGAACACCGCATACTCTAAGGTTAAGTAAAGCAGAGTTAGATAATTCTCAAGCAGAAGAGATAAAGCATGAATTATTATGTTTATATGCCCAAAAAAGTTTAGATTTAAAGACTGTTGAAACAACTTACGAAATAATAGTTATGCCACAAGGTGCAAGCAAGGAAAGTGCAATTATTTATCTATGTGGGAAGAATGGAATTAGTTTAGATCAAGCAGCTTATATTGGAGATGGAAAGAGAGATATACCAATTATGGAGTTAGTATCTGTTCCTATAACTTTGGCGAGTGCTAAACCAGAAGTAAAAGATTTAGTTAGAAATAGGGGTGGTTTTGTTGCAGATAAAAGTTTTGTGGAAGGAACAGAACAAACATTAGATTGGTTTATTAGGCGGTGCTTAGAACAAAATGCTTAAACTCTATAAAGAACATCCGGAATTTGACGAATTTACTAAGTTTGACACAGAAACAGGTAAACTTGTTGCTATAACTAAAACAGAATTTGATTCATTTCTGCCAAAAGATTTTCATGAAAAACCAACTAGAGAAGAACCAGTACAAAGAATAGAAACAAAAAATGCAACAATTTTTACAGGGGAAACTCCAGAAACACATACAAGATTTCCAAGAAGGATATACTTTCAAATTACAAGGTATTGTAATCTTGAATGTCCCACTTGTTTCATAAAAGCAGGAAAAGATGGAGCTCATATTCCTACAAATGCTGTAATGGACATAGCTGAATTCATGGCACAAAAGGGTTTAATTGAAGTAAGGCTAACTGGAGGAGAACCAACATTACATCCTAATTTTTTAGATATCCTACATAAATTCCAAGAAGAGAATGTATACGTGTCAGTTGCTACTAATGGAATGATGAACCAAAGGACACTTGATGCATTATGTGAAGAAAAAAATCTTTGGGTTATTTGCTCAATTGATGGTAACAGAGAAACGCATAATAGTTATAGGCCAGATACTTTTGATAGGATAGTAAAAAATCTTAGATATTTAAAATCAAGAAATCCAGAAACAAGGCTTAGATTGACTACAGTTCTTACAAGAGAGAATAAAGGTCAGATGTACGAACTTGGAGAATTAACAAAATCATTAGGTGCAGAAAGCATCACTGTAATACCATTACGACCTCAGGTAAGAGATCCAAGAGTCAAATATGATATGGTTACTGCAGAAGAATTTAGGGAAGTCATAGAAAACTTGGTTAGGACTAAAGAAGAATTAGGAATACGAGTAACAACGACAATAGAGACTGATTATAAAAAAAAGATTTATGCTGATCCAGTCTTTAGAAAGAGATCATCTTGTGCAGCAGGCAGAGAAGGAACTAACCTTGATTATGATGCAGAAAGGCAGGAATTTGTAGTATATGGCTGCTCATACTCTCTAGCAGTTGACCTTAAAGCAGATCCTAAGTTAAGAAAACCTTTTTTAGCAGGAACATTCCCCATTCAAAACGTTTCTAGGTTTTTAGATATTTGGAGGGATGAATCAGCATGGACTATTTTTAGGGACCTTTCTTTAAAATCAGAAGATTGTACTGGTTGCGAATATTTTACAAAGCACCAATGTGTTGGATCTTGCCCTATACAGAATTTAGATTATAGTTCGCTTGACGTTAGTGGAGATATGTTAGCTCAATTGAGGGAACAGATACAGCATACAAGCGAATGGTATTGTTATAAGAAGATAGTTGGGTAAATTAACTTAAGCCCCCGAGAAATAAGGATTTTGCATTGAAAAATTTTAACAGCACCGCACTATACCACCACTACAAGTCAATGTGCAGGACAAACTACTTAAAATACCTAAAATCAGGTGAGCTAGTCACTTACAAAAAATACTTATACGCATACAGAGGATTAGTTAATACTAAGTGGGTTGCACATAAAAAAACTGTTCCCCAAATAATATTTGTCAATGCATTAAAAGAGATGAAAGGAATAATCCCAGACTCAATCTTAAAAAAACTTTATGAAATAATAAAGCTAAAATCACGAGGAAGAGAAAAAGATATAGTACAAAACATGGTATTAATGGACGACTACATCGAAGAATTCTTAAAAAATGATGAAGATGCTCCAAGAGAAAAGTCACACGCAACACTAAATGACTTAAACAAAGAATTAAGACGAGTCGTTTTGAAAAGATGAACATTTACAAACAAGGAAAAAAAATAACGACGAAAATTATGTCAATTAAAAAAATAATCGCGATAGGCGGAGGAGAGATAGGAAGACCAGGATACCCAGTCCAAACAATGAAAATAGATAAAGAAATAATAACGCAGACAGGGAAAAAAAATCCAAAACTATTATTCATACCAACAGCAAGCAACGACTCAGAAGGATACACTCAAGTTGTAAAGAAACACTTTGGAAGAAGACTTGGTTGCAAAGTAGAAATCCTTAACCTTATCAAAGAAAAACCAAGCAAGAAAGAAATTGAAAGAAAAATATTATCTTCAGACATAATATACGTTGGCGGCGGAAACACACTAAAAATGATGACTATATGGAAACGCACAGGAACCGACCAAATACTAAAAAAAGCGCATGAAAAAGGAATAGTAATGAGTGGACTCAGTGCAGGATCAATATGTTGGTTTAAATACGGAAACTCAGACTCAAGAAAATTTACGAGTGGAAGTAAAGAACTAATAAAAGTACGCGGTCTTGGACTAATAAATGCACTACACTGCCCACATTACGACGTAGAAAAATACCGACAAAAAGATTTGAAAAGAATGATGAAGACAACGCCAGGAGTCGCAATCGCGCTAGAAAACTGCACTGCACTAGAATTAATAGATGATAAATATAGAATTCTAAAAAGCAACAAGGACGCAAAAGCATACAAAATATACTGGAAGAAAAACAAATACTACAAAGAAGAAATAAAGCAAGAAAAAGAGTTTAAACCAATAAAATTTCTTTTGAAAAAATAATTTATTTCTTAACCTTAAACATATCGGCGTGTCCTGGAACTATAAAATCAGACCCTTCCAAAACTATTTTTCTGCTCTCCTTGAGTTTTTCATTATTACTCGCATAAGGGTCAGTTACAGGAAAATTCTCCTTCCAAAAGACATCTCCACAGATAGCAACAACTCCTTTTTTTGTTTTAACAAATAAAGTTATGCAATCATAATTATGTCCTGGAGTTTTAACAATCTTAATGTCTTTAGTAAACTGAGTATTCCAATCATTAACAGTGTTTTTATCCCAGAGCCCGTAATACTCCAAAGTCTTTGCTTTTGGAAACATCCCAATGTTTCTATAATGGTCAATGTGAGAATGAGTTATGCAGACAATGTTAACATCATCAACAGACAAACCCTCTTTTTTCAGTGCGTCAACAATCATTTGTTGGTCCTCTAAAACGCCAGGGTCAACAACCATGACAACACCCTTGTCCCTGACAAGAGAAATCGTCGCACAAGTCTTTTCACCACCAGAATCCGCTGAAGTATAACCCTTAATTAGAACTTTCACTTCTGCCATGACAATAAGATAACAACTGAACATTTATATATTTTCTGAGTTTGAAATAGTATGAAAAAAATATAAAAAACATGTTCAGCCTTCTCTCTTCACCAAATAAGTGTTATCGCACGGCTCACAAACAAAGATGTCTCCATCAAACCTTTCTAAAAAAAAATTGTTCACAGTCTCTGTGAGTGTATCATAAGAATCAAATCCTGCAAACATCGTCGGACCACTACCAGACATTCCACACTGCTTACTAACATCAGAGAAATACTCATAAATTCTACTTATGTCAGGACAAATATTTTTAGCCAACTCAAAAAAAGATTTTTTAGTTTCATCATGTAACTTGTACATCTCAGAAGTTTTAATTCTCATATGAGGCCTAATCAGAACATAGAATTTAGACAACTCAGATTTGTAAGGGCTCACACGTTCTCCAACACCCTCAACCAAAGCAGTCCCTTGATTAGATATGAAATAAGGAATATCACTTCCAACACCCAAAGCTATTTCAAAAAGTTTCTCTTTAGTTAATCCTAATTCGTAAAGATTATTCAGTCCAATCAAAGTTGCTGCAGCATCACTCGAACCTCCACCAAGACCAGCACTCAGAGGTATGCTCTTGACTAAATTTATTTTGCAAGGAAGTTCTCTTTTAACATAATACTCCAACCCCTCCTTTATCTTTGTTACCAAATTTTCCTCTTTTGGACAGATAAAAGAACCAGTCAAAAGAAATCCGTCATCCTCTTTAGATATAGAAACAACATCATGGAAATTAACAGCCTGAAATACTGAACGGATCTCATGATAACCACTAGGCAGCTTTTTAATAATTTCAAGAATAAGATTTATCTTTGCATAAGCGTTAAGCTCTATTAAATTCATGTTTTTAAATAGCCTTCTTTTTTTAGTCTATCAAATACTTTTTTCCTAAATTCTTTAAGTTCATAAAGAGTGTGTGCATCACTGTTCACATAAATCCTGTCAGCATTCTTAAGCAGCACATCCCAAATATCAGGATACTTAAAGAAGTACTTTGCATTCAGCTCAAGAGGAATCTTGTGTTTGTTGGCTTCAAGAATTACTTTCTTTGCCTGCACCTCACCAAGATCAAGACATACATGACCTATAATGTTTATCTGTTTGCTATACCGATTCATTGCATTGATAAACCCTTCAGTCACACGCGTTTTATCACCTGTGTAAACTCCAGCATGATATGATAAGATTATGAAATCACCTTCCACTCCACCAATATGCATGCAGACATCACCCTTCTCATTCAAGAGATCAGCTTCGACGCCAAACAAGATTTCAACATCGTTAAACACATTCTTCCAACGAGCAGCAATACCTCTGTACGATTTCTTCATATACTTATTGTGATCCAAAGCTGCTTGGGAATGGTCGCAGATGACAATCTTCTTCATACCAATCTCCCCTGCAAATCTTGCAATCTCGTCAATAGTGCTAAGTCCGTCAGAATAGTTCAACGAATGAACATGATAATCCTCTTTTTCAGTATTTAAGATTTTCATAAAAAACAAAAAGTCAACAATCATTTAAAAATATAACTAAAATGCCCCCACGGAAGATAAGCAATTAAAAGTGCAACGTAGTCGAGCGATAGAGAAAAAGTCCATTATCACATATATTCTTTATTAGAGTTAAGAATTAATTTTATTGCTTGATATTTTTCTTTTGCCATTTCTTTTGCTTTCGGAATAGTTATCTTCTTGTTCCAGTCTCTATCAAGTTTTGCTTCCAAACCTTTCAGGCTTTCTTCAAAACTTAATTTTTTTCTTTTTATACCTATCTCAAACAATTTTAGAAGAACATCAAAATGAGCCATCGCATCGGCATTTGCAATTATTTTAGCGATTGATGTTTTTGGGGGAAAATCTTCACTTCCTCTATGCGTTTGAATGCAATGTTTAACTTCATCAATAACACTTTTAGGTGCATTAAGCTTTTTTAGAATCTTTTCAGCTTCAGGAATGCCTGTAATTTCGTGATTTTTTCCTCCATGCCGAATTCTTCCAATATCATGTAGTAAAGCTGCTAACTCAACAATCTCTTTATTTACATTTTGAAATTTAGCTAATTGTTTTGCATATTTAACAACAGGAATAAAATGATATTTCCAATCATCTTCGCTTGCTTCTTTTTTTACCAAATCTCTAACTTCTCTTAACACACTACCAATAAAATTAATTCAATATATAAAAGTATTCATTAATTTATTTGTTATCTCTTTACACTCTAATTATCTAAAATGCCCATGTGGCGAATTGAAAGCACGACAACACAAATATGCGTTGACAATATCAAGCTCCCAATGGTCGCAACGCAAAAAAAGCGTCAAGAAAAAAACATGCCCCTGCGGCGAATTGAACGCCGATCTCAAGGTCCGCAACCTCGCATTCTTTACGGTCAGCAAGTTTCCTGTGTGGCTAAGCGCAGCGCACGCCGCACCTGTTTTGCCCAGGCTTTTCTTAAAAGACTGTATCCGTTAGACTACAGGGGCTTGTTTGTTTTTGCTGGTGGACTTTTAAGTCCGCCCTCGTTTTGAACGGGCGAAACCGTTCGACTACAGGGGCTTGTTTGTTTTTGCTGGTGGACTTTTAAGTCCGCCCTCGTTTTGAACGGGCGAAAC
>JAHJQL010000050.1 GCA_018819065.1 Nanobdellota archaeon
AATTGTTGGAGAAACAGCAGCAGTAATTGCAGTGATTAACTTCATCACCTGGGCTGCAAGCATCACTCCAAGCTGGACTCTTTGGATATGGATAATCTTTGGCATAATATTCATAATCGACTGGATGCTTGGAGGCGTTGCAGATAAATGGTTATATGATATTTAGGAATTAAAGAAACCACTAGAAAACTGCATTATCTAAGCACTGCACTGGACATACGAGCGCAGGGTATAATAATTGGGTGAGTTGTTCAATAATGAAATGGTGAAAAAACAAGAAGATGATATCCCTACAAAATTCTGGAATGAGTGGCTTGATGGCGAAGAAGAAAAACGAATTGAACTCTTAAAGAAAACTTTTTTAGTCCGTAAATTGTCAGAATCTTTGAAACTAAAACTTAAGAATTCAAAAACAAAGAAACGAATTATCGATGAATTGGCGGCGAGAACTGTCAACGATTTTTTATGTGATTTTGAACAAGTCTTATTGTCGAGAATATCTTCTCAATCTCTCAAATAGCAAAACATTTAAATATTATTACGTATTTTTACGTAATATGGTAGAATTGATAAGTAAGATTAGTAAAGGAACAAAGATGGATCAGATATACATTCCAAAAACAAGAGAAAGCTTTCAGGTAGGTACCTACGTAGTTATCAAGCCGTTAGAAACACAGGAACAAACGATAAAACCAATCCTCTACAACATTGATTACCTTGAACCAATAAAAGTAAGCATAATCACAGAAATATTCAAAAATATAGATAAACAAATAAAAACAGAAAACATCATCATAACAGGCTCATTCCTGGATAAAGGATTCAAATTCAATGACATAGACGTAATAATAGTTAGCAACAGCAATATAAGCAGCACCCGAATAGAAGAAGAACTAAGAAAAAATGTGGGTGCAAAGTTTCACCTAATACCAATAGACAACAAGACATTAACCAAAGGATTATCAACAGACCCACTATACATAAGTATGTTAAGCAGGTGCGTATCAAAAAAAAGATTCATTTATAGATATAGACGCGAAGTAAACTACAAACTTTTGGACCTACAACTGCTAAAAAGCCAACAACTAATAGACAACTTTGATTTTTCAACAGGAGATGAGAAATACAATTATACAAGAAACCTCATCGCAATAAAACTATTCATCGAGAACAAAGAGATAACCATGAACAACATAAATGGTGAGATTTCCACCCTCTTTGAAAATGATGCTCTCGAAGATATAAAAAACAACATCCCGCCTGAAGGTTTTCTAAAAGAATACAAAAAAATCTATAATAACTTAAAAAAAATAATACTAAAAAGAATTAGAACATGAGCCGGAAAAATAAGCTTATGAACCTGTTCATAGGAAACGTCTCAAATGCAGCCACACACATCATCTTGGAGCAGGCAATCGAAGATGAAAATATCAGAAAGCATTATGACAAAGAATCCTTGACGAGCCTTAACATAGCAAAGAGGTACAGGGAAAAAATAAACCCTAAAAACAAGGCAATCCCTGACAAAGACCTCCTTGATGTAAAAAACCGGATAAAGAGAAAGGTCGGTGCAGAATTAAATCTAAGAATATCAAAAGGATATAAAAATATTAATCTCGAACTCGTAGAACCAATAATTAACCATCTTTTAAAAGAAGTAAATATGAAATAAGCAAAAGCCACTGGTGTAGCGTTTCTACAATTCAGTTCATGTTTTTTGACAAGGATTTTTCCAAAATTCTTTGGATTTTCTTCGGATAATTGTTTATGAGAATAATAAATCCAAGAAATAAAGTGGGACTGAATGCGTCGGCCGGGATTCGAATTTCCGAATGTCCAGTCCCTTGACATTTCCCAGATAGGCGGCTTGGAAGGCCACAGTCATTTACGGCAACCTTTTTTTTAGTGGGCTTGACGAACATAGTGAGGAAACCCACAGTTTTGGTCAAGCTTTTCCTAAAAGATTGTAGCCGTTAGACCACCGACGCACTTGTTAATAGTAGATTTTAGTTTTTTTATAAACATTTCGAAGTTTTAGCTTCAAATCAGCAAGAACTTATAACAAAATTTAAAAAACAAGTCTTTTTGTCTTGTTTAATTATGATTTGTATCATAGCTTTATTTGTTTTTGGCATCTTAGGAGTTTTTAGCGCTAAATACAGGTTGATTGCAAAGGAAGCATTTGACTGTGTTTTTAGAAAACTAACTTTTAGAAGATGTGATTCTAGACTTGACTCGAGGTTAAAGGCTCAGATAACAGGAAAACTAATGAAGAGACATCAGGGTTTAGGAAGACAGATATACAAGAATTTTGAAATCATCTCATGGATATTCACAATATTACTTTTTGTAAGCTTGTTTTACTCAGGGCAAGGAATATACTACTTTGCAAAGTATGGCAACTGCAATGGACCTGATAACAACGGTTTTTGCATCTTTGATCCATTAAACAATTTTGGAAATAATAATGAGTCAGAAACCTTGTGTCACTCTCCAGAGTTGCAGAGCAATAAGACTCTTTCTTTCTCAGGCTCAATTGATAATAATCCTTTCATCGGAAACAAAAACGCTTCAATTACTATTGTGGAGTTTGGATGTTTTTCTTGTCCAAACACTAAAACGGCAGTTCCTGAAGTCAAGAAACTAATTGACAAGTACAACGACTCTATAATGTTTGTCTACTTGGATTTCCCACTTCCTAACCACGCGTTGTCTTATGAATCTTCTCTAGCTGCAAGCTGCATCTGGATTAACAATCCTGATAAGTACTGGGATTACAACTTTAAGATTTTTGACAACCAAGAAAAACTATCATTAAATCTTTTAAGACAACTAACTATAAACGTTGGTGCAGACATTGAGAAATTTGACTCCTGCTTGTTAAACAACGAGTCAAAAGCATTAGTTGATTCAGACTACCAAGCGGGCTTAGATTCAAATGTTTATGGAACGCCGACATTTTTTATTAACAACAAGCCTTATGTTGGTGTTATTTCATTTAAGAAATTCAAAGAAATAATTGAATCAGAGCAAAAAAAAGAGTAATATTTAAAAAGGATTTTAGAAAATTAAATTGGTAAGGGGTGTATATTAAAATGGTTAGAAAGAAAACAAAACGTTCTGAGAAGAAGACTCGTTCAAAGAAAACTGTTCATCAAGAAAAAGCTGCTTCAGACAGCAAAAACGTGGTTAGAATAAACAAGCATCTGTTGATAGGGTTAGGAGTGCTGGCAGTCGCGCTTATAGCGTGGTTTTTATTATCGCCAATAAAAGGTGGCAGCCCAACAACCACTCCGTCAGACCAGAAGTCTTATTTTGACATGTATGTCATGAGCCAATGCCCATATGGAGCACAAGCTGAGGATGAAGCGATAAAAGCAATTAAGAAGTTTAATGGCGTCGTAGGCTTAAACATATATTATATAGTAGACTCTCAGGGCACAGGCTTTGGAAGTCTGCACGGACAACCTGAAGTTGATGAGAATATAAGGCAGCTTTGCATAAAAGAATTGTACCCTAAGTTATTCTATGATTATCTTTTGTGCTTTAACGAGAATTACGCAGCAGGACAAACACAGTATGTGTCTTGTGCAAACAAGCTAGGGATAGATACAAAGAAAGTCGCTGATTATGCAGATAAAAAAGGTGCTGAATTATTAAGAGCAAGCGAAGCACAATCAAAGAAAGTTGGAGCTTCAGGAAGCCCAACAATTTACCTTGATGGAGCGCCATACCAAAGTGGAAGATCAGAGCTTGACTTTGCAAGAGCAGTGTGCGACAAGTACAATTACGAGTTAGAAGGATGCACAGGCATTCCAAAACCAGTAGTGTTTGAAGTCATCATAGTCTCAGACCAGAACTGTCCATCATGCGACACTTCAAGAATAAGATCAGTTACAAAGCAGTTATTCCCAGGAGCAACCTTTAAGACTGTACAGTTTGACAGTGCAGAAGGAAAACAATTAGTGCAAGCAAACTCACTAGAATACCTGCCAGCCTATCTCTTTGATGAAAAAGTAGTTGAGACAAACACTTGGAAGACAAACCCACAGATAACATCCTCTTTTGAAAAGTTAGACACTGGCTACAAACTGCTAGACCAGGCGAGTGGTGCAACATGGTTTGTTGATGAGAACAAAAGAAAAGAGTATCAACAGTTAATGACGACTTACCCTAAGAGAAACCTTGAAGCTTTAGGATACACTTCAGACAAGCCAAGGCTTGACTACTTTGTCATGTCATTTTGCCCATACGGCAACCCAGCAGATGAAGCAGCATCACAAGTATACAGTTTGCTAGGTGATAGCGTGGTCATTGTTCCACACTACATAATGGGAGTTTCAAACGGCCAGTTAAACGCTCTTCACGGAGTGCAAGAGGCAAACCAAAACGTAAGAGAGCTATGCGTACTAAAAGAATTTGGCATGCAAAAATTCTTTGACTTCACATTAAAATCAAACCAGCTATGCACCTCTGCAAACGCAGATAGTTGCTGGGAGAGTGCAGCAACCCAGAGTGGTGTTGACGCTGCAAAAGTCAAAGCATGCGAGAGCAGCCAAAAGCTAGCCATTGCACAGCAGGAAAGTGATTTGATTAATAGCCTGGTGTCCCTATACAACGGACAGTTAGTCTCGCCATCAGCATCCCCAACGTTTTTGATAAACGGAGAAACCTACTCAGGCGGAAGGGATGGTGAAAGCCTAAAGAACGCGTTGTGCGCCAAGTTTACAGGAGAGCTACCTGCAGAGTGCTCACAAGTAATAACTGCACAGGTAGCAGCGCCTCAAGGCAACTGCTAATTTTTTTTTAATTCTTTATTTCTTTCTTTTTTTTCAAAAACTATATAAACAATAATTCTATTTTTATTCTCCATGGGGTTGAATGTTGAAAAAATAAGGGGAGACTTTCTAGTACTGCAAAAAAGAATAGTCTACTTTGACAACTCATGCGTTACTCTTAGGCCAAGACAAGTAGTTGAAGCGATGAATAAGTATTACTACGAGTTCTCAGGTTGCGCAGGCAGAAGCATGCACCAATTTGGAAACCGGACGACGCAAGAAGTCGATTTGTCAAGAAAACAGTTAAGAAAGTTCATAGATGCAAAGAAAGATGAAGAAGTAATATTTACAAGAAACACAACAGAAGGAATAAACTTAGTTGCAAACTCTTTTAACTTCAAGAAAGGCGACAAAGTCTTAATAACTGATAAAGAACACAACTCAAACCTCTTACCATGGCAGCTGCTTGCAGAAAAAGGAACTATAAAACTAGAAGTGATAAACTCAAAACCTGACAACACGTTTAGCATGGAAGAATTTGAAGAAAAAGTCAAAGATGCAAAGCTAGTCTCAATCGTTCACACATCAAACCTTGACGGTGTGACCAATCCTGCAAGAGAAATAATCAAGACAGCGCGTAAGAACGGAGTGCTAGTAATGCTTGACGCTGCCCAATCAGCGCCTCACAAAGAGTTGAGTGTCAGAGACTTAGATGTTGACTTCTTGGCTTTTTCAGGCCATAAAATGCTTGGACCATCAGGAATGGGAGCCTTATATGGCAAGAAAGAACTTCTTGAAGAACTAAACCCATTCCTCGTAGGAGGAGAAACAGTAAAAGACACAACCTATACATCAAGGGAATGGGAAAACTTGCCAGAACGATTCGAAGCAGGACTTCAAAACTACGCTGGAATAATGGGCTTTGCAGAGGCAACACGCTACCTTGAAAAAATAGGCTTGAAAAACATAGAAAAACACGAAGAGAAACTAAACAGTCAATTAACAGATGGATTAAATAAGTATGGTGATGTAAAGATAATAGGCCCATCACCTGATAAGAGAGGCGGCATAACAAGCTTTACAATAGGAAAAAGCGACCCGCACCAAATAGCAATGCTCCTTGACCACTCAGCAAACATAATGATAAGAAGCGGGGCACACTGTGTACATTCATGGTTTAACAAGCACAAAATAAGTGGAACTGCGAGAGCATCGCTGTACTTGTATAACACTCCTCAAGAAGTTGATTACTTTCTTGAAAACATAAAAAAAATAAGAAAACTACTCTAAAACTAAA
Source organism: Nanobdellota archaeon (assembly GCA_018819065.1). Lineage (GTDB taxonomy): Archaea > Nanobdellota > Nanobdellia > Woesearchaeales. The sequence goes on from JAHJQL010000050.1 coordinate 6,076, forward strand.
TAAAATGCACGAACAAACAATAGCAAAAGCAATAATACAAGAAGCAACAAAGCACGGCCAAGTAGTTGGAATAACAGTTGAAGTCGGAGACCTAGGACACCTTCCAGCGCGAGAAGTAGAACAAGTGCTAAAAAGCTTAACTGAGTGGAATATAAAAATTTTAAAAAAGAAAGCGACAGTCAAATGCGAAGTATGCGGATACAAAGGAACCCCAGAAATAATAGAAAAAGGACATGACCACAACGTTTTCAAATGCCCAAAATGCAAAGCCATGATGCCAAGAATAATTGATGGCGACAAGATAATATTAATTGATGTTGAGGTTGAAGACTAAACATGTGCCTCTCAATACCAGGAAAAGTTGTGAAGATAAAAGGTGACAAGGCAACAATAGATTATCAAGGCGAAAAAAGAGAGGCATCAATAACGCTTAAAAAAGAAGTCAAAGTAGGAGACTACGTCATAGTTAGTGCAAGGTTTGTAATGGAGATAATACCAAAAGATGAAGCTAGAAGAACAATTGAGGTTTGGAATGAAACAGATAAGCCCTGAACAATACTTCTTAAAATATTCATTCCCATGCTCATACACATTGGTTGAAATGGGACAAATCGATGAGAAAAAGTTTGAAGAATTAAAAGAAAACACTCTAAAAAACAAAGCTATGGACAGGGACGAGCTTATGAGAATATACCCTGCTGCTTTTAGAAGGATAAAAGAAGTTGCTGAGCAGATGAACAAAAACATCTGGGACCTTGATGTGATAAGAAAGTATTTTCTTGAAGAACACAACAAGTACATAGATGCAAAAGATGGCAACTATAAAAAATTCCCTCAAAGCTTTAGAGACTTTTGCAAAGTCTACAAAGGAAAAGTGATATACAAAGAAAAAAACATGCTGACAGTACAGTATGGTGAAAAGCAACGAAACGTATTATCAGAGCTGCTGCCAAATGCAAAAGTAGGAGACACTGTGACTATTCATCAAGGCTTCGCAGTTGAAAAACTAGAATAGATTTTTCTAAAAGTTTCTGCGTTTAGAATAAAAAATCCAACTCCTACAATTAGCAGTATTAATCCAATCACCTGATTAATGGTTAGAATTTTTTCTAAAAAGACCAAGTCAAGAATTGATGTAATAACTGATCCAACAGCTAAGACTGCAGTTGCAGTGCTTGCATTAACAAGTTTTAAGCCGTTATAAAAAGTCATCACGTAGCCAATCAAGAAAACTGATGTTACCAATATCCAAGTCCACTGAGCATTGCTCAAAGAAAGAATTGTTCCTGTTTGGTCTGTGAATAACAAGAATAAGAGTATGAATCCTGCGCCAAAAAACATCCTGCCAAAAGCAACGACGTTTCCAGACAACTCCTTAAGAAGCTTTTTTGAAATTATGATTTCAAAAGACCAAAATACTGTTGCAGCAAACACTAATAATGTGCCTGTTGAGAAATCGAATGAAACAATCTTTAAGAGCAAAAAGTTTCCAGCTAACAGCAACAATGCTCCAACAACGATTTTTTTATCAAGTTTCTCTTTTAGAAAAAAGATGCTTAGAACAACAACCCACAAAACCATCGTCTTGTGAATAAACGATCCTTGAGCAGCGTTTGACATTTGCAATCCCTTAAAAAACAGCAGAAAAGGAATGCTTCCGCCAACAAGACCAATTAACACCAACCTATTCCAATGGTTCATCTTGAGTTTTTTTAACTCTTTAAAATTCTTCAGCAAAAGAATGACTGAGAAAAGAAAAACACCTACTATGACATTCTTCATACCAGTAAAGACGTAAGGGTTAATCCCTTTAACACCAAAAACATTCAAGAATATTGAAACCCCTGAAATAACAGCAGTCAAGAATACTAGTAACAACCCCTTCTTCATAACATTTTAAAACTGTGTTAGCTTTATATATTTTATTATGAGAGTTTTAGTATTTGGTAATCCATACTTAAAATACGACTCACTCGCCGTCGAGATAGCTAAAGAATTACAGCTGCAAGGCGTGGAGTTTGTAATGTGTGATTCACCAGAGCAGATAATGCAGGAAAAATTTGACTACATAATGGATGTCGTTGAAGGAATTAATGAAATCAAGGTTTTTGACAATCTAAAACTCTTAAACCCTCATAGGATGTTTTCACTCCACGACTTTGACGTAACATTCTTTCTAGGCTTAATGGAGCGGCTTGGAAAACTCAACAAGGTAAGCATCATAGGAATACCTACAAATTATGATAAGGAAAAAGCGAAGAAGAAAGTAAAGGCTATTTTAGAAAAATTTAAATAGCTTTGAATATTACTTTGTATCATATGAATCAATACTTGTTAGAAAATAAGAGGTTTTATCCAACTCTCAGAACAGTTTTAATTGTGGAGAAATTTCTTTCAGATAACCATTCAGAATTATTTTCAAAAGCAGGAATAATTCGTGGTTTGAATGGAAAGATAAACAACAAAAGCCTAACAACCATACTTGACTATTTAGAATCTTCAAATAAGATAATGCAAGGAGATAAGGGAATACAATGGATTTTTTCAAATAGCAAAAAATCAAAAAAACTTATGAAAGAAGCGTTAGTATTCTAGTTTTTTTTATAGCCAAATATTTCGTCATATTTTTTGTGGTCGATAATGTCTACGACAAAACTGACAATTTTAACTTTGCTTAATCCATCTATCCAGTAAATCATCCTCCAAAAGTGTGCTAAATCACATTTCCACAAGTTTTTTACATCAAATTGTTCTGTATATTTCTTTGGAATCTGTTTCTTTCTTATGTGAACTCCATACTGAGGATTATCTTTTAATCTCCTAATGGTCTCTTCTATAGATCTTTAAATTATTTGGTTGTCTGTTTTAGTTTTTCCTGATTCTAACTCCTCTTTAACTATCTCTTTTAATAAAAGATAAGTTTTTTTAGCATCTCCGATTAATGCTACATAAACCTCTTTTCCTTTAAACATAGTCAAAAAACAATATATCTAATTAATAAAGCTGCTTTAGAAAAAACGAAAATATTTCGGATCGCACTAGACATTCAGGGGTTAAACATAAAAACCCCTAATGCTTCTTAACTGAAATGACAGTATATTCTCATTCCAGAATATCAACTTTTGAGCAGTGCAAACTAAAATTTAAGTATAAATACATAGACAAGATAGAACCGCTTGTAAAAGACACTGTAGAGACTTTTCTTGGAAGCAGGGTTCACGAGGCACTTGAAAAACTCTACCAAGACTTAAAGTTTCAGAAAAATCCGACAAAAGAAGAGTTACTTGTCTTTTTAGAAACAAACTGGCATGAAAAATGGAATGATGAAATCCTAATAGTTCGAAAAGAATACACTAAAGAGAACTATCTTGAAATGGCAAAAAAGTTTGTTTCAAACTACTACGATCATTACCATCCTTTTGACCAAGCAGTAACTATAGGCACAGAGATGTACATAAGCATAAAACTTGACGAAGAAGGAACATACCAATTACAAGGGTACGTTGATAGACTGGACAGTAATGGAGAGACTTATGAAATACACGATTACAAAACTGCAAACAGCCTGCCAATCCAAGAGTATCTTGACAAAGACAGACAACTAGCACTCTACGCAATAGCAATCAAGGAACAGTACAATGATGCCAAAGCCGTCAAGCTTGTGTGGCACTACTTAGCTTTTGACAAGGAACTTCAAAGCCAGAGAACAGATGATGAACTTGAAAAATTAAGATACACAATCATAGAGGTTATACAAGAAATCGAAGCTTGTAAGGAATTTTCATCCAAAGTCTCAGCTCTTTGCGACTGGTGCGAGTACAAAAACATCTGTCCAGAATGGAAGCATCTATACGAGTTAGAGAAAAAAGAAGATCCAACCAATGATGACGGGGTAAAGTTTGTTGATGAATACTCAAAGCTGAAAATGGATGAGTCAAAAATTCAAAGAAGAATAGAAGAACTGAGAAATAAAATACTTTCATTTGCAGAAAAGAAAGGCATCAACGCAGTTTTTGGAACAGAGCAAAGAGCAAAGATTTGGAGTCGCGAATGCGACAAGTTCCCAAAAACAACAGACTTTAACTATAAAGACTTTGTAGAAACTGTGAAGAAACTAGGCTTGTGGAATGAATTCTCAAGGATAGACAGCTTCAAATTAGAAAAAGCTTTTGAGAACAAAGAATTATTCGGAGAAATCCACGATGTTTTGAAAATGTTTTCAAGGAAAGAACAAGTTGAGAGGATATACTTGGGGAAAAAACAATAATATTTATATAAGTTTAAACACAAGTTTTTTTTACAGATGGGACGGTTTTTGAAAAAAGAGGGTCACAAGGATTTTCTAGGCAGGCTAAAGGAACATGCTGAGCTAATAGCGCCCGTTACTAGAGACTTGACACGCTTCGAAGTAATAAAGGATATCAACGATATAAACCTAAAAGGCAAAAATCCATTCTTTCCGATAAAGAAATACTTCTTACCAAATCAGGAAAACCTATTGCATATAAGGAAAGGATTGACCAAAGCTGTAAAAGAACACTCTGACAAAAGAATAATATTTGGAGCGAGGCTTTGTGATATAAACGCATTGTCTGTGCTTGACAAGTTGTTTTTAAACAGCGATTACCCCGACCAATCTTATAAACAAAGGAGAGAAAACACTATTATAGTTGGAGTAAACTGCATAACACCTCCTTCAGAATACTGCTTCTGCGGCTCAATGGATTTAAAGAAGGAATCATACGACTTGTTACTGCATGAAAACGAGAATGATTACTACATAGATGTCTTAACAAAGAAAGGAGAAGAACTAGTAAAGTACTTACCAGAAGAAGAGTCAGACTTCCCTCTTCCAAGAACAGATAAAAAACTCGAAGAAAAGAATTTGGAACTGTATTTTGACAATCAGTATTGGGAAAATGATTCAAATCTTTGTGTCAGCTGCCAGAGATGTACAACACTGTGTCCTTCATGTTTTTGTTTTGATGTGCATGATAGTGTAAATTCTGCAACGAAAAATGGTGAGAGAATCAGGACTATAGATTCTTGTCATTCAAAGGATTTTACACAAGTTGCAGGCGGCCACGTATTTCGAGACACAAGACTTAAAAGATATAGGCACAGAGTGCTTCATAAGATACAATTTTTCAAAGAGAAATTCGGAAGAAGCATGTGCACTGGTTGTGGAAGATGCATAGAATATTGTCACTCAAAGATAGATTTTGTTAAAACTATAAATGAAAACTTCACATAAAAAAGTTATTTTTAGGAGGATGTAATTTTTGATATACGAAGCGAAAAAATACAAGATAAAAGATGTGTGGCCTGAAACAAGCGACAACTTTCTTTTCAAAATAAAGACTAGAATAAATCCTCAGCCAGGACAATTTGTGGAGGTAAGTATACCAGGAATAGGTGAGGCGCCAATTTCAGGTGCATCATACAATAAGCACGAACTTGATTTGAATGTCAGAGTTGTGGGAAACGTAACAAACGCACTTATAAACTTGAAGAAAGGAGACAAGGTACACTTAAGAGGACCTTATGGGCATGGATATCCCATGGGTGACTTCAAAGGACAAGATTTAATATTAATAGGAGGAGGATGCGGAGTTGCTCCGTTAAGAGGAATAATAGAGTTTATTGATAAACACCGTATGGACTATGGTGAGATTCATCTTTTTTTTGGATTTAGGACTCCTGAAGACGTCCTTTTCAAAGAGGAAATGGATAAGTGGAGTTCAAAATACCACTTAAACCTTTCAGTTGACAAGACAGAAGGAAGCAATCCTTTCAACTGCCCAGTAGGATTTGTGACTGAGATTTTGAAAAAAGCAGAGTTACCAACGCATAACAGCGTCATAATGATTTGTGGGCCGCCGATAATGATGGACAAAACAATTGTCATACTCGAAAGCAAAGGATTTAATGACAAGCAGATTTGGGTGAGCTTGGAGAGGCATATGAAGTGTTCAAACGGTAAGTGCGGTCATTGCATGGTTAATGGAAAATATGTGTGCATAGATGGACCAGTCTTTCGATACGATGAGGTGAAGGGAATAGATGAGTAGTCTGCCAATCTTTGAAAAGAGAAAGCCAAAAGTCGCCATACACTCAATTACTGGTTGTGCTGGTTGTCAGTTAGTAATATATTTTATCAGAGACAAATTACTTGATTTGCTCGGAGAGATTGACCTTGTCGCTGCTCCAATGATAAAAAGTAAGAATGATGAAGGCCCATACGATATTTGCTTTGTTGAAGGCATGGTTGCAAATGACAAAGACATTGAAAACGTAAAAGAATGGAGAGAACAATCTAAGTTTTTAGTTGCCTTTGGAACTTGTGCAACACATGGAAACGTTCCAGGAATAAAAGTTTTTTGTGATGAGAAAAAAGTAGAAAACATAGTCTATGGAGATAATACAGAGGTATTGGCAGATTGTCAGCGAGTCAAGCCAACACCTATAGAAAAACACGTGAAGGTTGATTACTCAATTAGTGGTTGTCCACCTGAAGAGATAGAATTTCTAAGAATGATTCAACACTTTCTCATGGGCATGAAGCCTATAATATATAATGAGCCTGTCTGCGTGGAGTGTACGTTAAAAGAAAACCGTTGCTTGTTAGATGGTGGAGAGGAGTGCCTTGGTCCTATGATAAGAGGAGGTTGTGACGCTCTATGCCCTTCAATAAACCATGCCTGTACAGGATGCCACGGACCCCTTGAAGATGCAAACATACTCCAAGTATTAAAGCTGCTTGAGAATAACGGTGTTTCAAAAGAGCTTGTAAAACAACGATTGCAAAAATATGCTGGCTTAAAATTTGAAGAATTAGGAGTAATATTAAGATGACTAAAATAAAATTTTTGAAATATTCAAAAACAGGTGTTTTTGAGTATGACTAAGAAAATAACACTAAATCATACAACAAAAACGGAGGTTTTTGAGTATGACTAAGAAAATTACTCTTAATCATATAACGAAAGTAGAAGGACATGCACAACTAGACTTAGAAATAGAAGCCGGAAAACTTGTTAAGTGCGAACTTGGAGCAGTTGAAGGCTCAAGATTCTTCGAAGGAATAGTAGTTGGCAGAAAATATGATGAGATAAAAGAAATCACGAGCAGAATATGCGGGATATGCAGCGTCGGACACTGCATGACATCACTAAAAGCAACTGAGAACGCGTTTGGAATAAAAGTAAGCAAACAAACAAGACTGCTAAGAGAACTAATGAGCATAGGTGAGAGGATAAGAAGCCATGCTACACACCTATATTTCTTAGCGCTGCCAGATTATCTTGGTTATGAATCAGCAATAGAGATGGCTCCAAAGTACAAAAAAGAGATAGAGAGAGCATTGCACCTAATGAAAACAGGAAATGAAATAGTAAGAGTTGTTGGAGGAAGACAAATGCACCCAGTATCATCAGTTGTTGGAGGATTTACACATGTGCCTTCAAAAAAAGATTTTGATGAACTGCTATTATTCCTTAAAGAAAGCAAACCACACGCCTTGGAGACTCTTAATCTTTTTTGTAAGTTAAAATATCCACTTCTAGAACTTGAATCAGAGAATATCGCTTTAAAGTCAGATGACGGACAACCACTTCTTAACGGACCAATAATCTCAAACAAAGGACTAAACACAACTGAGAATAGCTACACTCAATTCATAGAAGAGCGCATAGAAAAATATTCAACAGCAAAATTCGCAGTCAAAGATGGAAAAAGCTACGTTACAGGTGCAATTGCAAGGATGAATCTAAACTATCAAAACCTAAGCGTTGAAATAAAAGATTTGCTGACCAAAAACAATATTGAGTTTCCAAGCAACAACGTATTTTACAACAATGTTGCACAAGCAATAGAACTAGTTCACTGGACAAATAATGCAATAAGAATAATTGAAGAGAACAACTTTTATTATGAACCAATAGACTCATTCAAACCACGAGCAGGGATTGGACGAGCAGCAACAGAAGTTCCAAGAGGAATACTATTTCACGAATACGAGTTTGACGAGAATGGATACGTGAAGAGTTGTAATATAATTACGCCAACAGTGCAAAACCTTCGAAACATGGAAGACCAAATAAGGCTTTACGTTTCTAACATGCTAAAAGAAGAAAGGAATGAAAATTATATAACTTTAGAAGTTGAAAAACTAATAAGAGCATATGACCCTTGCTTTAGCTGCTCAGCACACTTTCTAAAAGTTAACTGGAATAAAAAATAGAAAGAAAATATTTAGTTTTTCAAAGTTGCCAAATAGTTTTTCTCAACCTGCTGCCAGTTTACAACATTCCAAAAAGCTGTGATGTATTCAGCCCTTCTGTTTTGGTATCTTAAATAATAGGCGTGTTCCCAAACATCAATTGCAAGAATTGGTTTTTTTCCAATGCTTAATGGTGAGTTCTGATTTGAAGTACTCATAATTTCAAGTTTGCCTTCTTTGTTTACTACAAGCCAAGCCCATCCTGAGCCAAATTGCTCGGCTGCTGCTTTGCCGAATTCTTCTTTAAACTTTTCAAAGCTCCCAAACTTTTTGTCAATGGCTTTTGCAATCTCTCCACTAATTTTCACGTCTTTTTTTAAGACTTTCCAGAAAAATGTGTGGTTCCATGTTCCTCCTCCATGGTTCTTCACAGCCGTTCTTATGTCTTGAGGAACTTTGTTAAGATCTTTTAACAGTTCAATCACTGTTTTATTCTGCAAATCAGGATGTTTTTCTAATGCAGCGTTTAATTTGTCAACATATGCTTGGTGGTGTTTGTCATGGTGAATCTTCATCGTTTGTTCATCAATGTATGGTTCTAATGCGTTGTAGCTGTATGGTAATTGTTCAAGTTCATATTTTGTCATGTTAATTATCCTCCTATTTTTTTATTTTTTTGTGTTTATATTTTTCCAACCAGGTCAAGCCCTGGCTTTATTGTCTTCTTTCCTGGCCTCCAGCTTGCAGGGCATACTTCTCCATGTTCTCTTACAAATTGTGCAGCCTGTATCTTTCTTATCAGTTCATCAGCGCTTCTACCTATTGAGTTGTCGTGAACTTCAAATGCCTTAAGAATTCCTTCTGGGTCTATTATGAATGTTCCTCTAAGTGACAGTCCTTCATTCTCAATGTATGTGCCGTAGTCTCTTGTTATCTTTCCGGTTGGGTCTGCTATCATTGGAAATTTTATCTTCTTTATAGTTTCAGAGTTGTCATGCCATGCTTTGTGCACAAACACGGTGTCTGTTGACACGCTTAAAACTTCAACGCCTAATTTTTGCAGCTCGCTGTATTTGTCTGCCAGTTCGCCTAGTTCTGTTGGGCATACAAACGTGAAGTCTGCAGGGTAAAAAAATAAGACAACCCACTTGTTCTTATAATCACCTAGCTTTATTTTCTTAATTTCGTTGTTGTAATAAGCATCAGTTGTGAATTCTGGTGCTTTTTCATTTATCTTAACCATTTTTTTATCCTCCATTTTTTTTAAAATAGCTGAAGCTATTTGTAATTTCGTTTAAAGAATTGTTTATTCAATTATTTCTTTTTTACTTTTTTGCTTGTTCCGCAACAGCCACATCCCATTTTATTTTACCTCTGAGCATTTATTGCAAATTCCTTTGAATGTTATATTAACTTTGTTGACTTTAAAATTTTTTGATTGAATGTTTTGAAGAGCGTATTTTGATATTTTTTCCTGAAACGAATCAGTGACTCGTCCACATTCTTCACATATAAAGTGTTGGTGTGTATCTATACATGCATCGTAGCGATATTCTTTGTTTACCTCAAGTCTAAGTATTTCTCCTTGCTCTGCAAGTGTGTTTAGGTTTCGATAGACTGTGGCGAGAGTTATTGTTGGTATTTGTTTGATAACTTCTTTGTACACTGCTTCTGCTGTTGGGTGAGACTTGACACTTCTTAAGTATTCTAATATTTTTAATTTTTGAAAAGTGTTTCTCGTATGTTTAATATCAAAAACTTGTTTATTAATAATCATTATTAATAGAGAATGATTACTAGTATTTAAATGTTTCTATTCTCACAAATTTCTTGTGAAAAAAGATTTATCAGTCTTTCGTCATAACAAACATTTAAATATATAACACTCCATTTTTTATTATTAACATGAACTTGTTAAAAACACTTGAGGAGAAAGCCAAGAAACTTAACAAAAGAATAGTCTTTCCAGAGTTTGACGATGTAAGAGTTTTAAAAGCAGCATCAATGTTGTCAAAGAAGAAAATTGTTAAGCCAATAATAATCGGAGACAAAAAGATAGTGCAGTCTATTGCAAAGAAAAACAGGATAAACCTTCAAAGAGTTGAAATAATTGAGCCTGATAATAAATATACTGAGAAACTATTTAAAATTAGAAAAAATAAAGGCTTAACTCTAATCGATGCAAAGAATCTGTTAAAAGAACCAATCTACTACGCAGTCATGATGGTAAATGAAGGAGATGCAGATGGTGTGGTGTCTGGAGCAAGCCACCCGACTGCACACACACTAAAACCTGCCTTTCAGATACTAAAAACAGATGTAATAGCTTCAAGTCACATGCTAATTATTAACAAGGGAAAGACATACTTATTCGCAGATTGCGCTGTAAATCCAAAACCAACATCTGAAGAGCTTGCGCAAATAGCAATCTCAACAGCGCAGAGTGCGAAGCTTTACAAATTAAAGCCAAGAGTTGCGATGCTGTCATTCTCAACCAAAGGATCTGCAAAACACGAGGAAGTTGATAGAGTTGTGGCAGCGACAAATATAGTGAAAAATAAAAAGCCAAACTTGATAATTGACGGAGAGCTACAGGTAGACGCTGCACTTGTACCTGATGTTGCAAAGATGAAAGCTCCAAACTCACCAATTAAAGGAGACGCTAACATTTTGATATTCCCAGACTTAGGAGCAGGAAACATAGGACACAAACTCGTTGAAAGAATTGGAGGTGCTAAAGCTATTGGCCCAATAATTCAAGGACTAAGAAAACCAGTTAATGACCTAAGCAGAGGATGCAGTGTAAATGATATAATAATGGTTGCTGTAATAACAGCCATCCAATCACAAAAGAATTAAATAAAATTCAAGAACTAAACTATAAAATGAAGATACTAGCTCTAAACTCTGGAAGCAACTCTTTGAAATACAAACTCATAAATATGTATACAAAGAAAACACTGATGACAGGGCACATCGACGCAATTGGCCTTGACAGATGCGAGATAAGAATTGAAATAGGCGCTAATAAGATAACAAAAAAAGCGCTTGTCAAAGATCACCTAGACGCAGTGATGATGGCTCTTCGCTCATTAAAGCAGGAAGAAGTCATAAAGAGCTATAACGAGATAGACGCAGTAGGCCACAGGGTTGTACATGGAGGAGAATACTATAATCACGCAGTCCTAGTAAACCAGCACGTGATAAACAACATAAAAAAACTCTCTGAACTAGCACCACTTCACAACCCCCACAACCTAGCAGGAATACTCGCATGCAAAAAGATAATTCCTCACACAAAGCAATTCGCCATCTTTGACACAGCGTTTCACCAGACAATACCAAAATATGCTTTTATGTATGGTATACCATTTGAGTTCTACGTGAAATACGGTATAAGAAAGTACGGCTTTCACGGTACAAATCACAAATATATGAGCGAGCAAGCAGCAAAACTACTTGGAAAAAAAAGCCATGAAATGATAACCTGTCACCTTGGAAATGGCTCATCAATAACAGCCATAAAGAACGGGAAATCAATAGATACAACTATGGGCTTTACACCACTTGACGGACTCATAATGGGTACGCGCTCAGGAGACATCAACCCAGAAATACCACTTTACTTGATAAAAAAAGGGCACTACAAGATAGAGGAGATAGAAGACATCCTAAACAACAAGTCAGGGCTCCTTGGAATCACTCACAAGTCATTTGACGTTAGAGACATAAGAGCAATGGCGCTAAAAGGAGACGAAAAAGCAAAACTTGCTCTTCACATGCTTTCATACAAGATATCATTCTACATCGGAGGATTCTCAACAATACTTGGAGACCTAGACTGCCTAGTATTCTCAGGTGGAATAGGAGAAAACGCTTGGTATATAAGAGAAAAAGTCTTAGACTCGATAAAACACATAGGCGTCAAGTATGACAAAACAAAGAATAAAAATAATGATATAATAATATCAACACCAGACTCAAAAGTTAAAGTCTTCATCATACCTGCAAACGAAGAATTAGAAATTGCAAAAGAAGTTGCTTTGCTTTTATGACTAGTAGAGCAACTCTACTTTCATACCTTCAATTATGTTGTTTTTCTCAGCAAAACCTGCGTTGACCTCAACAACGTACTTAGATGAGTTTATGGAGCTATAAGTAGGACAGGAATCCTCCTTGCAAGGAACAGCGTGTTGAATCTTAACTATGTCAAAGCTAGAGTTAATGAATATTATATCAAGAGGAATTAGTGTGTTCTTCATCCAAAAATCTCTCACAACTTCATCATCAAAGATAAAAAGCATGCCTTGGAATTCTCCAAGCGATTCTTGATGCATCAAACCAGTCATCCTTTTTTCAAAAGTATCAGCGACCTCAACATCAACAGTCATAGCTCCAAACCTCGCTTGACCTTTTTTGTAATTTACAGGTACATCTTTTTTCTCAGAACAACCGCTAATAAGAATAACTATGCAAAAAATTAAAAACCACAACTTCATAGATAACTCTAAATTGCTCTTGTTTATAAAGATTTTTTGTTCAGTAGTTGAAACTGGTGATGTTTTATGGAATAGTTTTTAGATTTTTTTATTATTTTAGAGCTGTTTCTTTTGTACTGATGTTGTTTTTGTGTGATATTTAGTTAAAATTTGAGAAGTAGTTGCTTATTTTTAAAATATTATTCTTCATCTCCAGGAAATATTTTTGCGTTATCTCCAACACCTGGATGTACATTTAATGTTGTGCATGTTGCATATTTGTCCAATATTTGTAGCATTGCTGGGCCATCTCTTTCAGAACTGACTATGCTTAATGTTGGCATTGCAAGTCTTGCTAATGCATATATTAGTTCGTCAAATTTTTCATAATCTTCTGCTTTTAATAATTTGCTTCTTCCTTGACTATATTTTCCTCTTTTTAAGAAAAATGGGATTGTCACACCAATATTTGCTAATTCATTTGCACTTGGCAAACACACTCTTGAAGGTTTGAAGTTATACTTTTTTTTGAGTGAATTTGCATGTCTTCTTAGTCCTTCAATTTCTTCTATAGGATATTGATGTAAACCGAATAATGCTCCCAGTCCAACATTGTCAAATCCTGCTTCTATTGCTCTTGCTTGCGATTGTATTCTGAAATTATAATCGGCTTTAGGTCCTCTGGGATGCATTTTTTTATATGTCTTCTTATTATAGGTCTCCTGAAACACTCTAAATTGTAATGAAGTATGTTTGACTGCCAATCGTAATTTTTTTAATCCTTCTAAAGTCGGTGGTTCTGTGTTTAAGATAATCTCTTTCAAACCTAATTTATCAATTTCAATAAGATAAGGTACTAATTTGTCAGGTAATCTTTCTCTTCCAGGAGCACTTCCTGTTAAATAACATATGTGTTTGTGTCCATCCTTCATGACTGCTTTTGTATCAAGAACTGTTTGTGCAACAGTTAACTCTCTTAAAGGGTATGCTCTTCCTTCTTTCAATGCTTTTTGCCTATTAGGCACACTTCCAGGACAATATTGACAATAATTGACACATGCATCCCATATGTAACAGACACCATAAAAATGCATATCTTTTCCGAACACTAATTCACGAATTTCTTGTGCTTTATCAAAAATCTTTCTTCGTTTTGCTTCGTTATATACGAGTGTAATACTTTTAGGATTTTTTAAATTAAGTTTTTTTATATAATCTTTCTTAAACCGCAGATATGTTTTTTTGCTTTCATCTAATTTTTTTTTAACCAAAACATTATTAACATCTACTTTGTATTCTGAATATATAGAATATTTTTGCATGTTTTCACTCCGTATTTATTTATTGGATAATTTATCTATAAAATTATCTTTTTTATTTTGTACTTTTATTTTTGGAAAAAATCTTTCTTGATGTAGTCTATAATATGTTAATAATTCATATTCCTTAATTATTGTGGAGAACTTTCTGCGCATATCATCTATGAAATTTCTTATTTGGTCTGGTGTTTGTGCTTCAAACTCAAATTCTATGTCGTATCCTCCAATTAACTGATCTTCATAAATAATATTCGGGTTTTCTCTAATGTGTTGAATTAATTGATGTTTTTTTTCTATTGTTGAATTAAACAAAGTAATGTGAATTTTGTAATAGATGTAATTTAACTTATCAAGACCTAATGTAAGTCTGTATCCTGTGATTATATTCTCTTTTTCTAACTTTTTTATTCGTTCAATGACTGTTTTTGAAGTTAATCCTGTTTCTTGAGACATTTTCAAAATTGTTGTTCTTGCATCTCCTCCTAGGAGAGAAAGAATTATTGTGTCTTTTTCGTCAATATCGATAGGCACACTATTTTCATATATTATGAATGGTGTGCGTTCGAGTTGTTTATCCAAATAATCTCGAGAATATGCCTTAATTTGATGATATATGCTGAAATTTTTGTTTTCTATATAATTACTATATTTATCTATAAATGTTTGATAGAATAAGTGCATTTGATTGATATCCTTAAAATAAAAGTATGTGTTTATATCCCAATATCCTTCTACTGAAACAACCCATCCGAGACTTGGTTCATCCAATAAATAATTTATTATTTCTTGTTCTTTTTCAGGAGAAACTTGATATAATTTTACTAATAGACGCATCCCTATATATCCGAGTTTTCCCACATTTATCGAAGCATGAAATCCTTTTATTATGCCTTGCTTTTTTAAATTTTCAATACGATAATTTACGGTGTCCTTACTTAAATTAATCTTCTTTGCAATTTGCTGGAAGGGAATTCTGCTATTTTTATCTAATTCCTTTAAAATTGTAATATCTCGTGCATCCATTCTTACTTTATAGTATGTTTGTTTATAAATATTACTATAAAATCGTAAAAAATAGTCAGAAGTTTAATATATTTATATTACTATTATGTAGTGATAACAAAAGAGGTGCTTAACATGACAAAAACAAACCAAACAAAAAAAGACATTCATTTCGAACAGGCAACTGTTTTTCCAAGAGAACCAACAAGTACAATCAGTGAAATGATTTCAAGAGGATACAACCCTATAATCGGGTAAGAACAAGTATAATAGGTGACTTTCATGAATAAATACGATCCAAAAACAGAGTATAAAATAGACATTCAAAAACCAGAAATTCAACAAAAAATAGTAGAATCAAAACAATTGTATAACAATTTTGTTAGTGAGTTTAAAAGCATTGATTTCAGAGATGAATCTTCAATAGAAAAAGTATATGAAGTAGCACAAAAGAGAGGTATCTTTGATAAAGCAACTGAAATCAGAGAACTTATTTTTGGAAAAGATATGACCACTTATGGAGTGAGTTATATATCTGATTCTTGTGTAAGTGGATGTACTTATTGTCCCATAAGAAGGGATTCTATAGATGTTGAAACAGGAAAACCGATTAAAAGAAAAAGACTTTCAATTGAAGAGTTCATTAAAGATACACAAGAAATAATTAAAGACGGTCATAGTCATATTTGCTTTCTTGTAGGAGATGGAGATTTAACCACCCATCATCCTGAAAAAATGATTCCTTACTTACAAGCACTCGACCAGATTGGGGGAATTGATGAAATAATTCTAAATGTTACACCTCAAACAACAGAAACTTTCAAAACATGGAGATCTAATGTGAGGAATAAATCACTACAGTTTAGAGTTTTTCAAGAAACATACAATAAAGAAATATATGCACAAAAACATCCATTCGGTCCAAAAGCAGATTATAAATTTAGAAAAGAATCCCAATCCAGAGCAATGGATGCAGAGTTTGATAATTATGGTTTAGGAGTCTTGCTTGGATTAAACCCTAATCTTATTCAGGAGATAGATGATTTAGTTAAACATGCACAAGATATGACTACAAAATACAGTACGCCCCCTGCCAGAGTTTGTTTACCAACAGCAAATACACTTAATGGAGTAAACAATGTCGAGAAACAACATCATGTATCTTCAAAAGCAAACGAACTTGCATATGCTTTAACGAGATTAGCAATGCCAGAAGTATCAATAGTTAGTTCGGAAAGAGACACTCCTGAAATGCTCAAAAGATTAGATAACTATGCCACAAACAGAACTGTGGATGTTCGGCCATCAGTAGGCGGAAATCTTGAACAAGTACTTAATAAGGAATCACTATTAAAACAAACAACAGTTCATCCAACAGATCCAGAATCTACAAAAAAAGAGTATGAATCAAGAGGATATAGATTAGTATTCAAATATTAATCTAATTATGTGTAACTCTTTCTACACTTTTGCACAAAAACTATTGCTCAAATGCAGAATTTGCTACTTTCAGATCTTATAAACACTTTTTGTGCAAAACGACTTAAATGTGCAAAGAATTCAAAGCAAAAGCTTATAAAAGATATATTCGTCAATTTGAACATTTCCAAACAAACTCTTGTTCATCGAAAACTTTATATAGGTTATTCACAATTTTTTCTATCAAAAAGAGGTAAGTTTCATGGTGGATAAGAATACTGCATTTATTCTATGGTTTGACCAATTAGGAATTGAAGACATCAAATACGTCGGTGGAAAAAACGCATCTTTAGGGGAGATGTACATCAATCTAACCCCGCGAGGAGTAAGAATACCAAACGGGTTTGCAGTCACAGCAACGGCTTATCACTATCTTTTAGACAAGGCAGGGGTTAGAGACAAAATAAAAAAAATTCTATCAGACTTAAACACTCATAACATTAAAAATTTGCAGGAAAGAGGATACAAAGTTAGAGAAATCATAAAAAACACTGAGTTTCCACCAGAACTAAGAAGTGTAATAGTCGAAGCATATGGTCACTTGTGTAAGCAGTACGGAGAAAACACTGATGTCGCGGTCAGAAGCAGCGCAACAGCAGAAGACCTGCCAGATGCAAGTTTTGCAGGACAGCAAGAAACATACCTTAACATCAAGGGAGAAGAGCAGCTAATAGATGCTTGCAAGAGGTGTTTTGCCTCATTATTCACAAACAGAGCTATAAGCTACAGGGTGGATAAGGGATTTGACCACTTCTCAATTGGGCTAAGCATTGGAGTGCAAAAAATGGTGCGCTCAGATATGGCCTGCTCAGGAGTAATGTTCTCAATAGATACAGAGTCAGGATTTAAAGACGCGATATTTGTCACAGGAGCATATGGACTTGGAGAAAACGTTGTCCAAGGAGCAGTCAACCCAGACGAGTTCTACGTTCACAAACCAACACTAAGACAGGGTTTTAAGCCAATAATTATGAGGAAGATTGGTGAAAAAGCAATAAAGATGATATACACAACCGACAGCAAGCACCCAACAAAGAACGTCAACGTCTCACCTGAAAACAGGAAAGTGTTCTGCATAAACGATGATGAGGTTTTATCACTTGCGAGAATGGCCCAGACAATAGAAGATCATTACTCCTGGAAAGCTGGACACTTCAAACCAATGGATATGGAATGGGCCAAAGACGGTCAAAGTGGAGAATTATTCATAGTCCAGGCAAGACCAGAAACTGTCCACTCACAAAAAGATGTCAATGTACTGGAGAACTATGAGCTAAAAGAAAAAGGAGAGGTAATAATCACCGGAAAATCAGTTGGTTCAAAGATAGGAAGTGGAAAAGCACACATAATAAAAGATGCTCACAGAATAAGTGAGTTTGAAAAAGGAGAAGTGTTAATCACAGACATGACTGACCCTGACTGGGAGCCAATTATGAAGATAGCATCAGCCATAGTGACTAATAGAGGGGGTAGGACGTGTTTTTCAGGAGATACAAAGCTTCTGACAAATGAAGGATTTAAAACCTTTGAGAATGTTTTTAATGGCTACGAAGGCCTTAAAGTGCCGTCTCTTAATAGAGTAACTCTTAAGATTGAATGGAAAGAAGTAAAAGCAGTTATGAAGAAACAATCAAGGCTTATTAAAACTCAATGTTCACAAACAGGGCGAATGAATGGAAACTTTCTAAGAATTACTCCCGACCACAAGATGCTCAATATAAGAGGCGCAGAACTAGTGGATACTGAAATGTCAGCTGTTTTAGCAGATAATGAATGTTTATTAGTCGCTCAGAGATTACCAAGCCTGAAAGAATCAACAACAAAAGAGCAGATGCTTGCATATTTCTTAGGAGGAATTATGACTGATGGGCACATATACCAATCAAAGACTCATGGAGAAGTTGCATTCATACAAAAACCTACTCTTGATAAGCAAAGATTTATCCTTAAGATGAATGACTGTCTAAACCAGGTGTATGGTGAAAAGTTTAAGGAAACAAAGAAAAAAGAATCAAGCGGAGAAATTAGAGGAAAAACAGTGGTTGGAAATGCTAATTCATACAGGTGTTATTCAAAATTATTGGCAAGAGAAGTTCAGCTTGAATCTGAAGCAATGGTTCAAAGCCTCTTAACATCTGATGAGCTGCTATCTTACAACTTCTTGGCAGGTGTGATTGATGGTGATGGAACGTATAGCAACGGACGAGTCAACATTTACGTGTCAAAACAAGAATTATTAGAGCCAATAATAGTGTCTTGTTTAAGGGTTGGAATTGTTCCCCAAGTAACAACTAATAGAAGTATTTACAACGTCCAGATAGTTGAACAGCTTGATAGAATAGGAGAATTCACTAACAGAGTTAAATGCAAGGATAAAAGAAAAACTGAAAACAGGTTTTTTAATGCAAAACAACTATTTAAACCAAATGTTAGCTCTGACATAAACAATAGAGTAAATAAAAACTTGTTAATAGGAACAAGTAACTTACGTAAAAACACTGCTTTGTTTAGTTCAGATTTAAAACAACGAATAACTAATCTTTTAAATTCTGATATGAGACAAACAAGAGTTTCATTCGTTGAAGAATTAGGATTTGACGATGTGTATAACATAACAGTTGAGGATAACCATAATTACATCGTGTTTACAGATAGATACACGCCCGTGTTAGCAAATAATTGTCACGCGGCAATCATCAGCCGAGAGCTTGGAATACCTTGTGTTGTTGGAACAAATAATGCGACAGAATTGGTTAAGCCAGATCAGAAAGTAACAGTTGACTGTTCACAAGGCGCCGAAGGATATGTGTATGACGGGCTCTTAAAGTTTGATATTAAAAAAACAACTCTTGACCAGATACCAAAAACAAAGACTAAAATAATGATGAACCTCGCATCGCCTGAACAAGCGTTTGAGCAGAGCTTTATACCAAATGACGGTGTAGGACTTGCAAGAGAAGAATTCATCATCAACTCATACATCAAAGTCCATCCATTAGCACTCTTAAAATTTGACCAACTAAAGGATGAAGAAGTAAAAAACCAAATTAGAGAAATAACTTACGGATACAAAAACAGAGAAGATTTCTTCGTAGATAAATTAGCAGAAGGAGTTGGAATGATTGCAGCAGCTTTCTACCCAAAAAAAGTTATTGTTCGACTTTCAGACTTTAAGTCAAACGAATACGCAAACTTGATAGGTGGAGCTCAGTTTGAGCCAAAAGAAGACAATCCGATGATAGGCTGGAGAGGCGCTTCAAGGTACTATAGTGAAAACTATAAAGAAGCGTTTGGATTAGAATGCAAAGCCATGCTAAAAGTTAGAAAAGAAATGGGGCTAAAAAACCTTGAAATAATGATACCATTCCCAAGAACGGTTGAAGAGACGAAGAAAGTCATAGCGACGATGGCTCAGTACGGCTTAAAACAGGGAGAAGACGGCCTTAGAATAATAGGTATGTGTGAGATTCCTTCAAACGTAATCCTTGCAGATGAATTCTTGGATGTTCTTGATGGTTTCTCAATAGGAACAAACGATTTGACCCAGCTAACACTTGGAGTTGACAGGGATTCAGAACTCGTAGCACACGTCTATGATGAACGAAACGAAGCAGTCAAGAGACTCGTAAAACAAGTAATTGAGGTTGCCAACAAGAAAGGTAAATATATAGGTATATGTGGCCAAAGCGTGAGTGATTATGTTGAATTTGCAGAATATGTTGTTCAATGTGGAATTCAAACCATGTCCTTAAATCCCGATACTGTGATAAAGACAACCATTGCTGTTGCGAAGTTGGAAAAAAAGCTTGGTATCAGTACTGATTAATCTTAATCATTGAATAGATTTTTGCAATTTTTTTTTATTCTATGTCTAGGTAGAAGTAGTATGTGACTGTTCCGCTTTGTCCGCTGTTGTTGATTGCTACTATTAGTTCGTAGTCGGTGTTTGTCGTGTTTTTGTAGTCTTTTTGGTTTGGGTTGATTTTGGCTGCGAATGCGAAGTTGTTTAGTGTGCTTGGGCTTGTGTTGTCTTGGAATAGTCCTGCTTTGAATAGTATTTTGTTTAGTGTTCCTTCTTGTGTGTATCCTCTCAGTTCTACTGTTGGTACGTTTTCTATTTGTGCTATTGTGTTGTTTGTGTTGTATGTGTTTGTTGCGCTGTCTTGGTCTGTTGTGGTCCAGTTGTTTATTTGGTCTAGTGTTGTGGTGTCGTTTATTGCTTGTAGATTTGAGAAGTCAAAGTTGTTGTTGGTGGTTGCGAATGCTGTTTTTATTTGATCTTTTGGAACGTTTCCGAAGTTGTATAATTTGTTGTTGCCGATTCCTATGCTTAGGTTTCCGCTTACGCTTCCGTGATATCCTTGCCATTTGATTGTGTTTCCGGTTGTGATTGTTAGGTTTACTTCTGTTGTTTGGCTGCCTATTGCGGTTTGTGTTTCAGGGGCTGGTGTTGCTATTCGTTCTGTTGCGCCTATTGTTATTGTTGCGCCTGTTATTGCTGCTTCTTTGTTGGTTATTTTTAGTATTGTTAGATCGTTGTATGTGCTGGTGTTTACGGTGATGTTTGCTTCGTCAGCAGCGAAAAATTTGTAATTGTGGTTGCCGGCTCCGATTGTTGTGCCGCTAATCGTTGCAATGTATAGTTTTCCGTTTGTGACGTCTGTATCGCCTACGTCGTTTTCGCTCATCGTGTAGTTGTTGGTGCTATCAATTTCTACTTTGACCCATTGTGCTGCGTCGTTTTCGGCGTCTGTGTAGTTGACGCTGAATTGGTATGATTGTATTGTTGTGCCGGTGTTTGGCGTCACGTTTCCTTGTGTTAGGCTTGGTGGTCCTCCTTCTCCTCCTCCTGTGCCTGTGATTCCGTTTACGACGTAGTATTTTGTTCCGTCTATTGTGTCATATGTGAAGCTCATTCCGCTTATTGTTTTGTTTTCGTGTAGGGTTACTTTGTTTGCACAGTTATAGGTTGTTTCTTCTAGGTTGGTTGCTCCTGGGCAGATGTAGATTTCGCCGGTTGCTGTGTCTGTGTATGGTATGTATAGTGTTTTTGATGTGTTGATTCTTGAATCATAGTTTGTTCTGTGGAACACTGCTTTTTTTAGTGTTATGTTGTTGTCTATTGTTAGTCCTGTTAGGTCTAGGTCTCCTGGTGTTTCGTTGAATCGTACGTGTATCTTGGCTATTATTCGTCCCGTGTTTTGGTCTTTTATATATACGTCTTTTGGTGTTGTTATTCTAGTGTTTGTGAGGTTTGTTGTTGCGTTGTCTGCTAGTTCTATTTTTATGTTTGTGTTGTTTATTATTATTAGTGCTCCTTCGTTTTGTATGTTTAGGTTGTTTGTGGTGTTGCTTGCGGTGTAGTTAATGGTTGCTGTGTTGTTGCATTTGTAGTTGTATGTTCCTATGTTTAGTGTTGAAATGTCTGGGTTGCTTACTGGTATGTTGTTCTTGTATAATAGTGGTGTGACTTCTTCGTTGTTGGCTGTGCATGTGACTGTTGATTGTGTTGGGTATGGTAGTGTAGTGTTTGGTGTGATGTTTAGTGTTAGTGTTGTGGTTGTTGCGTTACTGATTGTATAATTGCTGAATCCGTTTACTGTGAATAGTACTTGATTATTAGCGTATGATATTAGTTGGCAGGTAGTACATAACTGGTTATCTCTAAGTATTGTTGGGTTTGTGTATTGTCCGTTTATTGTTAGGTTTGCGCTTGTGTTGAAGCTTGTGTGTAGGTTTGCGGTGTTGACGTATATCCAGTTTTGTCCGAATAAAATGTTGTTTGTGAGGTTTGCTGTGCTGGCGTTTATTGCGTTGTTCCAGTTGATTGTTCCGTAACCAGTTTTTTGGATGATAAAATTGTTTACACTTTCAATGTTTTCAACAGCACCAAGGTTGGTGGTGTTGCCGTCAAATCCTGTTGTGTAGTAGCATTGTGATAAGCTGGTGGCACCTGTTGCTGAGCTGAAACTTGTTGGGCAGTTATATTGTACGCCTGTGATGCAGTATGTTGTGCTTGTGCATTGGCTTTGGCCTGTTCTCGTTGTTGATGTACCTCCAGTGCTGTAGTGTCCATTGCTCACACTGTTTTGTACTCCGTTTGTGCAATAATACTCGTTTCCGCCACAAGCAGTTTGTCCAGTTCTAGTGGTGCTTGTGCCTCCTGTGGTATAGTATCCTGGTGTTGCTTGTGTACAACTACTAGCACCTGTGTTAGAATAATAATCGTTAGAACCGCATGCATTGGCAGTGGCGCTGCTGCTTCCTGCGCTGCAGTAGTATCCTGCGTTGCATTGTCCGTTGCAGGTGTTTACATTGTTTGTTGTTGAGCTTCCGTAGTATCCTGCATCACACTGAGATCGACTGTTGCTTAATGTTGCGCTGTAGTATCCTGTTCCTGCTACGTTGCATGTTCCGCTTTCGCAGTTGTAGTATCCGCTGTTTCCTAGGCAGCTGCTTAGTGCTGTTCCTGATGTTGTGCTTGTGGTGTTTGAGTTTGTTGGGCAGCTTGTTGCGCTGCTGCTTCCTGCTGTGCAGTATTTTGCAAATCCACAAGCATTCTGTGTTGCACTTGTGCTTCCTGCTGTGCAGTAGTATCCTGCGTTGCATTGTCCGGTGCAGGTGTTTGTTGTTTGTCCGCTTGTTGATCCGTAGTATCCTGCGTTGCATTGTCCGTTGCATGTGCTTACGCTGTTTGTTGTTGATGATCCGTAGTATCCTGCATTGCATTGTGTTCTTGTATCACTATTATTTGTAGAATAATAGCCTGCGCCAGCAACAGTGCAAGTGTTTGTAACCTTGTAATACCCGCTATTGCATGCCCATGTTCCTCCTGCTTGACAATTATCATTGCTAACAGTTTGGCCGGCAGTATAACCATCGCCGCCTGATTGGCCACAAACCTTGCTTGAGTTAGTACAATACTTAGTTGCAGTATTAGGACCAGTAACACACTTATTAGAAGTACAATTATCATTAGCAGAACAGGATTCACCGTTATCCAAAAGAAGTCCTGAATTAATCCATGTACCATTATTGCAAGAATCTGCTGCGAGAATACTGTTTTGTAGATAACATACACCTGATGATACACAACTAGAAGACGCATTGCAAAAAGTCCAATCTGTCGTGTTAGAACTACACGAGGCGTTGACTGCACAAGTCTTGCTAATATTGTAGAAACTAAGTGAGTTGTAAATTGGAAAGCTTCCTGAAACTAGTTTGCCTCCCAGTGCAAATGTGTAACTAGAAGAATTTGAGAAATTACTAATAAATACGCCGCCAGAATCAGTGCTGCCAGAATAAACTTGAGTCGAGCCTGATATGTTGATTTGTAGTGTTGTAAATGGAGTTGGGCTGCTGGTTCTGTTAAGAGACTTAACAACCAAGGTTGTGCCTGTCATACTTGTTGCAGGACTGGATGAAGTTGGAGCTGTGTAAGGTGTGCCCGCATGGAAACGCACTGTGCCATTTGCTCCATTGGTTCCTGAACAACTGCCGCCTGAGCATGAACCTTTTGTACCACCAAGCACGTTTATTGTCATGCCGGAATTATTGGATGAATATGATATTACAGTTAGGTTTCCGCCGTTTCCTCCTCCACCATTATTGCCGTTTGTGGATGGGTGTCCATTTCCTCCAATTGATGAAACTGTTCCAGAGAGTATTGCATTTTCTGAAAGAAGATTGATGCCTCCTCCACTGCCTGCGTATCCTCTGCTTCCCGCTGCTGCTGATGAACTGCTCGTAGCGTCGTTGGCGCCGTTGGAGGAAATTGAGCCTGCTACTGTCAGGTTGCCTGCTCGGAGTGAAATTAGACCGGCATTTCCACCCACTCCATACTTGCCTGGGACTTCACCAGAGTTTCCGCCTGTGGCTCCGTTTGAATTTAGTATTGAAGTTGCGCTAATTGTTAATGATGATTGCAGATTTATTGTTGAAATGTTTATTATTCCTCCGTTTCCTCCATTTCCGCCATATCCTTGTGTTGAAGAACCGACTCCTCCTGTGCCTCCTGTGGTTGTGATGTTTCCAGTAATAACTCCGCTACTTAGATTTATTAAAATAGTATTTCCATTTCCTCCATTTCCTGCAGTACCGTATGCGCCGCTATTTGTTCCACTTCCACCTCGGGATGATATTGTTCCTGTTATGTTTAACTCCCCTGTGGCTGAGATATTAATAATATTACCATTAGATCCTGTAGCGCCATTGCCCCAATTATTAGCGCCACTGCCACCCGTGCTTCCGCTGCTTGAGATGCTTCCTGAAATAACACCACTAATTGATCTTATGGATATGGCTCCTGAGCTTCCTCCTGTTCCTCCATTATCACTATTCGCACCGTTTCCACCTGTAGAAGATACTGAACCTGAAATATTAAGATTATTATTAGCTAAAATTATGACATTGTTGCCGTTGCCTCCGTTGGCACCATATGTTCCTGATCCTGTGCTTCCTCCACTACCTCCATTTCCACCGTTGCTTTTGAAAATGCCTGATAAGATTCCGCTGTTTAGACTTATTGATAGCATGCCAGAAGTTCCGCCTAATCCTCCTGTATTTCCGCTTGATGGTGTGCCGCCTGTTCCACCTTGGGATGATACTGTGCTAGATATGTTTAAATCACCAGTGGCTGTGATATTAATGGCTCCGCTGTTTCCTGCGCTGCCGCCAGTTCCTCCGCCTCCAGAACCTCCAGTGCCTCCAGTGCCTCCAGTGCTTAGAATGTTTCCAGAGATAATTCCTCCTCCTAAAATTATGGATATGGCTTTTCCAACACCAGCTGCTCCTCCTGGTCGTCCGGCATTTGCACTGTTTCCGTTTCCACCCTGAGATGTAAGTGCACCGGAAATGATTAGATTATTTGTGGCGCTTATATTAATTGTATTACCATCGCCGCCAGCGCTGCCATCATAGGCAGAAGAAGCTCCGGCTGCGCTTCCAATACTTGAGATGCCTCCTGAAATAACACCGCTACTCAAATTTATAGATATGGCTCCTGAGTTTCCTCCTGTTCCTCCAGTGTAGCTGTTCGCAGCTGTTCCAGCCGAAGAAGATATTGCACTAGTTAAATTTAAAATTCCTGTGGCTGTGATGCGGACAGTATTACCATGTCCTCCGTTGCCCCCTGTATTTCCTGATACAGCGCCTCCGTTTCCTCCGCTACTAAGAAAAGTTCCAAGTATATTTCCATTGTTAAAGTTTAAGTATAGAATTCCAGCAGTTCCTCCAGCTCCGCCAGAGTATGAGCTGTGTGCGCTACCTCCGTTTCCACCTTGTACGGATATCCTGCTAGTGCTGGTTATGTTTAAATCACCTGTGGCTGAGATATTAATAGTGTTGCCATTACCACCTGCCTTGCCGGCTCCGTTAGGAGAATTACCAGGTATGCTTCCTTGGCTTGAGATGTTTCCAGAAATAACACCACCACCTAATTTTACAGTTATAGCTCCTGAGCTTCCTGCATTTCCTCCTGTATAACCATCCTTACCATCTCCTCCTGAAGAAGATACTGTTCCTAAAATATTCAAAGTATTGTTAACTGATATAAATACAATATTACCATTACCACCATTACCTCCAGTAGCTCCTGTTCCAGTACCCCCTGCACCTCCTACACTGTTGAAAGTTCCTAACATATTTCCATTGTCATTGGTTGAGTATATGTATATAGCGCCAGCGTTTCCACCATTACCTCCATTCTTTGCATTTCCACTATTCCTGCCAAGACCCCCATTTGAATTTATTGTGCCAGAAATATTTAGACTGTTGGTTGCAGTGATATTGATTGTGTTGCCGTTGCCACCTGCCCCTCCGTAGCCGTCTCCCCCTGAAATTGCTCCGCCGTCGCCTCCATTCGAACTTACAGTGCCTGAAATGGTTCCACTACCTAATTGTAATTTTATCGTGCCAGATGTGCTTCCACCTTGACCACCAAATGTATAGATAGATGCTGTGCTTCCAGCTCCGCTAGCGATAGTTATTGTTCCCTGAGAATCTAAATAATTACTTATTATGTTAATGCTGCCGCCACTTCCACCATTATTACCACTATTATACTGGGCAGCCGTGCCACCTGTGCCTCCCATGGCTGTGATTGTTCCACTGTTGAAAATATTAGCCGCTTGAATTGTCAGAGAACCTCCTGGTGAGCCAGAACTGCCTGTGGCGCCATTTGCACCTTTGGCTGAGATGCTACCTCCTGATTGGATTGTGACGTTTCCAGTCATGTTTATTGTAAATGTTCCTCCTGCGAGGAGAATTGCGCCAGAACCAGTAACTACAAGATTTCCACTACCTTGAATAACTTCACTTGCAGAGGGAGTGTTTGTTCCACTAACAGTGCACGTTGTGCTTAATGTTCCTGAGTTGCATGCGAATGCTTGTATTGTGTATGTGTCGTTTGTATCGTTGTCTGTTGTGTATTGTATGTTTTCTGGTGTGAAGTTGTTTGTTATGTTGTTTGTTATTGCGTTGTAGGCGTTTATTTGTGCGAAGTATCTGTTTGTGTTGTTTATTATTGTTCCTGTGTGTATTAGTTTGTTTTTTAGTTCTTCTATGTTGTTTGTTGTGTTGTATGTTATTGCTGCTGTTGCTGTTACGAATGGTACGCTCATGCTTGTTCCGCTTGCGTATATGTTGTTTCCGTTTTGGTCTTTTGTTTGTATGTTTTGTCCTGGTGCTACTAGTATTACTTGGTTGTTGTAGTTTGTGAATGTTGTTATTGTTCCTTCTTTTGTGCTTGCTGCTACTGGTAGTGCTTTGCTTGCGCAAGCGGGGCTTGTTATTCCTGTGTTGTTTGCGTTGTTTCCGGTTGCTGCTATTGTTAGTATTCCTGTGTTGTATAGTTCGTTGATTTTTTGTGCTACTTGGTTGTTGTCGCAGTATCCGTTGTATGTTCCGCTTCCTATGCTTATGCTTATGATGTTTGTTTCTTGTTCTTGGCAGTATTCTAGTGCTGCTATTATGTCTGATGTGTATCCGTTTCCGTTTTCGTTTATTGCTTTTGCTATTATTAGGTTGCTGTTTGGTGTTGCTTTGTGTATTGGGTATGTTGTTTTTGTTCCGTGTCCGTTGTCGTCTGCGTAGTTTGTTGTGCCGTCTAGTATGTTTTTGCCTGTTATTTTGTTTTGTGGTATTTCTGCTTGGTTGTGGTTTAGTCCTGTGTCTATGATGCATATTTTGGTGTTTGCCCCGTTGTATCCTAGGTTTTGTGCGTCGTTTATTCTTGTTATGTTTATTGTTTCTATTGTTAGTGTGTTGTATGTTTCGTCTTCTGTGATGCTTATTATGTTTTCGTTGTTTAGTAGGTCTATTGCTTTGTTTTTGTTGATTATTATTGCTTGGTATTCTTTTGTTTCTTGTTTTAGTTCTATTGTTTCTTTTAGGTTTCCTGTTAGTAGTTTTTTGTTTTTTAGGTTTTCTATGTTTTGGTTTTTGTCTAGTTTTTTGGTGTGTTTTTGTAGTTGTGTTGTTGTTCTTATTTTGTCGTCTATTTTGATGTTTGGGATTTTTTTGTTTGTTTTGATTATTACTCTTACTTCTTCTCCTTGTTCTAGTTTGTTTTTTAGTTCGTTGTTTAGTTGGTTTAGTACTGTTTTGTCTTGTGTTTCTGTTGTTGTTCCTTGGATGTAGTTGTATGTTGGTTCTTTTGTTTGTTGTTTGTTGTTTGTTTCTGTGTTTGTTTCTTGGTTGTTTTCTGTGTTTGTTTCTTGGTTGTTTTCTGTGTTTGTTTCTGTTGTTGTCGT
>JAHJQL010000051.1 GCA_018819065.1 Nanobdellota archaeon
GTGAAATAAACAGGGGGTGAAACAACGCCTAAAAAGCTGTTGTTCGAAACAAAAGTTAGACAAACAGATTCAAAAATAGAAATATTTTCAAAAATCAAAGATTTTTACATGTAGCAAACAGCTACATTCGGAGATACTGTAAGAAGTGATAAACTTTTTATACTCCCTTCTCCATTTTCATTTTTAGATTGATTAAAAACACCACTAAAAAAACAGTTCTAGCAAAAGAGAAAAAGCTGTGCAAGTCTATTCTTTCAAAGACTAAAGGCTTGATGTTCTCAAGAAGGATAAAAGATGAGGGCTTGGTTTTCTTCTTTGACAAGTCTCAGAGGGTTTCTCTTCACATGCTATTTGTATTCTTCCCTATAGACATCATTTTCTTGGATGAAAAAAAGCGAGTGGTTGAAGTTAAAGAAAGCTTTAAACCATTCACTTTTTACACGTCAAAGGAAAGAATTAAATACTTAATAGAGCTACCAAATGGTACTGTTAAGAAAACGAAAATCTCTAAAGATGACGTCATAAGGTTTTAAGATGAAAATAGTCGGTTTAGAACTAATGCCTGGAAACGAGCGAAGCGTAGCTGTATGCTTCCTCACAGAAACATTAGATGATGTTATTAAGCTTGATGGTGATGAAGAGTTAATAAAGAAAGTTGAAGCTTTCAGGCCTGACATTGTAGCTATAGGTTCACCTTTATCTCTGCCTGAAAAAGGTAATATCCGAAAAGCTGAGCAAGAGTTAAGCAAGAGAAACTTAAAATTTCGATATCCAATAGGACTCCTTGCAGTAGAGCAAGTCGTCATGAGGGGAATAGGTCTTAAGAACCATTTTCAAAGCAAAGGATTCTTAGTAATAGAAACTTTTCCAAACGGGTTTTACGAGTTGATAAGAATTCCAAAAAAAGACAACTACGCTGATGTCAAGCGATTCTTAAAGATTTACAAGATAAACCTTGAAAGAAGAAACTACACCCAAGAAGAGTTAAACTCGATAATATCAGCTTTTACCGGAAGATTATTCCTAGATGCAAAAGTAGAATTCTTAGGCGATGAGAACGAAGGACAGATAGTGCTGCCAAGAGTGATAAACTACTAAAAAAAGCAAACTATATATACTAGTTTTTTAATATTAAACAAATTTGTTATTAGGAGGTTTTAAACATGAGCTTTTTTCATAAAACTTTGATTGACGTTCTTAATGAAACTGATCATAAGAAAGCGTGTGAGATTATAAAAAACCATTTAGATGCAATTGAAAAAGAAGTTGAACTTGGAGAAATAGAGATTGCAGAATTAAAATTGTACAGACAACACTTGTTAAAAGCCGTAAGTGTTCTTAGCTCTCTAAATTCTACACATAAAAAACCAGAAAAGTGGAAGCCAGAGATTGAGAATCATATAAGAAACGCTCATGCATTAATACTAGATATAGAGTTAAAAATTAAACAAGCATACAAGAACGGCCATAAATTTTTAGAGTGAGCTTAACATAAAACATATAAGAGCTACTTTTTATTGCTGTTTTATACTCGAAGTGAATTTTTATGAGTTGCTACACAGTGCCTGCTCTTGCAGCAATAATACATTTCTTTATGAGAAAGAAGATTCCTTCTTTTAGGAATGATAAGTATCATCGATTGTTGAATCAGCTGCTTCTTGGTGGAGCAGTATTTGGAGTGGTTGATCACTTGTGGAATGGAGAAATATTCTTGTTTGGAGATAAGCTTCTACTGGATTTATTGCTTGGTGTGACTATCACTGTAGTCATATTCTTGGTTGCTGGAGTGATGATGATTTTTGATAATGCATCAGAAAAAAAACATTTCAAAACCGAGAACTAATATTTTTTTAGACTTATTTCTTTGTCTTCTTTTTTGAATTTTTCTTTCGTAGTCTTTTCTTTTGATAGTGTTCAACAACTTCTTTTGTACTCCAAGGCTTGCAGTCTTTTTCGTTGAACCCAAGCACTTTCACATACTTAAAAACTGTTTTTAAGTCCTTTGCTTCTATCTCCAAGAATTCAGGAACAAAGTTGTAATCTTTTTTGTACTTGTCAAATTCAAACTTTGCATTGTTAAGTATGTATGATTTTCTTTGCTTCACAATTTTTCCAATCTTTTTCAACCCAAGCAATTCCAATATTTTTCTTGTGGTTTCAAAATCTGATGTCTTTATCTCATATTCATCACAAGCCTTCGCTTTCTTCATATGACGATATTTTTTAAGTGTTAGGAATGATTTTTCACCTTCTTTTCTCAGTCTAAGAATGTTTTTTTGTCTACTTATACTCTTATTGTTAAAGTCTAGCAGAATAGCATTTATTTCTCCATCAAAGATTTTCTTTGCGCCGATAGCTATTAATTTATTCTCAATCCTTGGCCTGTCAACTTCAAGTATTTTTACTTCAACTTCTTTCATAGTTTTAGAATTTGTTTTTGGGTTTTATATACTTTTTCGTTTTTAGATATCCTTATATTTTTGTTCCCCTAATAAACTTATTGTGCAGATATGATTTATATCTCTTAAATGCTCGTTATAATCAAGTCCATATCCAACAACAAACGCGTTTGGGATTGAAAATCCTATAAAGTCAGGAACAAAGCCATTGCTTTCAGAATTCCTCTTCAACAGTAGGCTGACTACTTTAATCGATGATGGTTTATACTTCTCTAACTCTTGAAGTAAGCCAGGTACTTTCTCTTTGTTAGGTTTGGTGTATCCTGTTATCGTCTTGCCACTATCAACTATGTCTTCAATTATAACCACTTCTCTTCCAGAGATTTTTTTAAGCTTAGGACTAACAGTTATCTCTATGTTTCCAGTGCTCTTATCATCTTTATAACTGCTAACAGAAACAGATCCAAATGAGAATGGCCCCGCAGCAGGGTCACTGCTTTGTAGTTCCATATAGAAGTGTTGTATGTCTGAAAAAAATTTAAAAGCACCCTCAAGAACGTATAAAAAATGTGGTTTCTTATTATAATACTCTGAATAAATCTCTCTTGTTAATTTCTCAACTCTATTCTTTATAAGCCCGCTTGGTATGAGAACTGCCGATATATCCTCTTTATAGTGCGGAGGCACGATTAATTGTTCTTTTGAATAGGTCTGTGTTATGTCAGGTATGAATATTGGTGGCGAAGCCATATCAAGGGGAAATATCTGTTATATAAAAACGTTTTCAATAATCTTTTTAAACTCGCGTCCTATAACCATGCATATGAGGTACATTTCAGACCTTCATATTCATTCTAAGTACAGCCGGGCTTGTTCAACAGAGTTAACAATACCAAACCTTGAGAAGTGGGCAAAGATAAAGGGAGTGGATGTTTTAGGCACGGGAGACTTTACTCATCCAAAGTGGATTGAAGAGCTTAAGAGCAACTTAAAGGATGATGGTTCTGGAATAATGAGAACTCAGAATGGTTTTCCATTCGTTCTCCAGACAGAGATATCTTTAATTTATAGTCAGGCAAATAAGGGTCGAAGAGTTCATCACATAGTATTAGCGCCCAGTTTTGAAGTAGTTGACCAGATAACTGAGTATTTGAAGAAACACGGACGAGTAGATTATGATGGAAGGCCAATATTTAAGATTTCATCAGATAACTTATTATACGAATTAAGAAGGATTTCCCAAGATGTAGAAGTAATCCCCGCGCATATATGGACTCCTTGGTTTAGCCTATTTGGATCTAATTCTGGCTTTGACTCAGTCCACGAATGTTTCAAAGACCAGGAGAAATATGTTCATGCATTAGAGACTGGTCTTTCAAGCGATCCAGCAATGAACTGGCAGCTAAGCCAGCTAGACAAATTTAACCTCGTATCATTTTCAGACGCTCACAGCTTTTGGCCCTGGAGAATTGGGCGAGAAGCAACTATTTTTGAATTGAAAGAATTATCATACGCAAATATTATAAGAGTGATTAGGTCAGGTGAAGGTCTTCTTGGAACTGTGGAAGTTGACCCCTCTTATGGAAAATACCACTTTGACGGTCACAGAAACTGCAACATCGTCATGAGTCCTGAGCAATCAGTCAGCGTCAATAATGTTTGCCCAAAATGTAATTCTAACATGACCTTAGGCGTTGCTCACAGAATCAGAGAGCTTGCTGACAGACCACAAAACTACAAGCCTGAAAACGCGAAAACTTTTTACACGATGCTGCCATTATCAGAGATACTTGCAAAGATTTTCAATAAAACTATATCATCTAAGATTGTGTGGCGAGAGTATAACAAGGTTCTTAGAAGGTTTGGCTCAGAATATGAAATACTGCTAAACGCATCTAAAAGCCAGCTTAGAGAAGTAACTTATGAACAAGTCGCAGAAGCAATAATTAAGAACCGCTCAGGACTCCTAAAAGTAATTCCTGGATATGACGGAGTCTACGGAGAGCTTGTGATGGAGCCAATAACTAATAAGGAATTAGAAGAAGATGAAAAAGAAAAATTGGATGAGTCAAAACAGCAAGGACTCTCAGACTTTTTTTAGATTATTCTTCATCCAAGATAACTCATATATTTCTTGTCACTCTCCTCACTAACCTTTGAGGTTTGCTGTATTAATCCTTTGAGTTTTTGTTCAAACTCCTCTGCTTGTTTAAACAGCGGCTTATAATCAACCTTTAATCCCAGGTACTTGTCAAGCACCTCTATTACTTTTGCGGCTGACTTGCTGTCTGGAAGGGCGGAATGTGTTTCAGCAAATATGCAAGTGATGTTGCTGTACTTTATCATTAGGCTTGAAGTAACACCTATTATTATACTTTCATTTATCGGTTCTAAACCAAATTTTTTCAGGTTGTCATCTCCGTAATAAAATAGTTTTGAGTCATTCTTTAATCCGGGAGGCGAGTTGACCCCTTCAATGCATAGAATCTTCTTTGCTTTCAACTGCTTAGCCAAGTCAATTATAGCATCTGCAATATCCCACTCTTTACCTTTAGGGTTTAGTATGGTTTGGAGTATTACAACATTGTGTTTCTTTGAGTAATACACAGCCATGGGTTTTACAAGCTTACCCTTATGAATAGCAACGATCGCCGGCAAGTCATTATAAATAAATTCTCCTATAAGCTCACAGTTCATGTGTTCAAGCAAGAATTCTGTCGTTATCGTTCCTATAAGTCCAAATCCAGGGAAACCTTGAATTATTATAGGATTTTGCGGTTTCTTCTTTAGTTCAATCTTCAAAAAAACCACCTTGTTTTTTTGATACGACAGAAATTTTTGGAATTTCTGAAGTACAGAAACTTTTTGTTTCTGTTAGCCCAAAAAACTCTGTTTTTTGTTGTTTCATCATAACACCTCTATTCTTTCATTGGAATAATGTTTTATAAATTTTGTGTTAAAAAATAATTTTCAAGCAACATTTATAAAATAGAACAGTATTTATTATTAACATGGGTTTTGATTCAATACCAAGGATTGAGACGGCTGATTTCTATCTAGATGTAGCTTTCAGAGCCGGCAGAAACGCAGCCTCCCTAAAAAAAACAACTTTGAAAATTGACAAGTTCAAGAAGATAAAAACTTTAGAGATAGAAAAGATAGATGTAGTCAACAAGAATCTGAACAAGAAATTATCAGACATAACATACTCTTTTCCTAACTTTGAAAACTTAACAGAGTTTTACGAAGAACTCGTGAGAACCTTGATTGATTACACAGCTCTTAAGAAGTCACTGGGATCAGTCAACTGGGCTAAGAACAAGATAGCTGATTTTTCAAGAGAATACGTTTTTAAGATAAAGAAATGTCAAGACTCTCTGGTTATAAAGAAGTACAGCAAGGAGTACAACGGACGAATATCATCTGTTATGAAGCAGATATCAAAAAACCTCTTATTTTTAGACGAGTCAAGAAGAGTGATGAAGGATTTTCCTTCAATAAAAGATGGCTTGTTCACAATTGCAATAGCTGGTTTTCCAAATGTTGGCAAATCAACAGTCCTAAGCAAGCTGACAACTTCAAAGCCAGACATCCAAGCCTATGCATTCACCACAAAAACCCTCAACGTCGGATACATGGCTAGTGGTCATAACAAGATACAATTCATAGACACGCCCGGAACTCTAAATCGACTTGATAAGATGAATGCAATTGAAAAAATAGCTTACTTAGCGATAAAATACTGTTCAGAATTAATAATATTCATCTATGACTTAACAGAAACGTACTCTTTAGAAGACCAAAACAAGCTTTTGAAAAGGATGAAAGAATTTGACAAACCCATACTAATTTATCTAAGCAAGGCCGACTTGCTTGAAGAGATGACTATCAATGATTTTTGCAAGAAAAACAAAGATGCAATAATAAGTATTGATGTGTTGAAAGAAAAAATATTGAATATTTCTATCTAAGCTTTACAATTTCTATCTTACAGCCGCAAGGAACTTTGTGTTTAGCCCTATTCATGGCCTGCTTTGCAAATTCTAAGAATGGTTCATCAACGTAAGCTGAAAATATCTTCTGGTTTTTTCTTACTTGGGCTGCAAGACCAATTGGTTTTCCAAAAGACTTCTTCATACCAGTGCTCATCCTGTCAGCTCCAGCTCCAGATGCAAGCGGATTCTCCCTTAAGATGTGGTGAGGATAGACTAACAGTTTTAACCTATAACCAGTCTTTCCACATTTAGTCTCTAAAAGCCTGTTGCTAGTCATTCTGGCAGACTCTAAAGCGTTATGTCTCAACTGGATGCCGCAGTTAACTTTTAATGAAACAGCGTATTGAAAAGTCCTCTTTAAATCACCCATGTCAAACTTAACAATCTTGTTATGGGGGGTCGCTCTAACAAACTGCTGAGTCCTATACTTACTCTTCCTAGTATAAGGGCGTTCTATTCTCCTATAAGCGACTCCTTTTCTAAGTTTAGCCATGAGTCTACAGAAAAAGTAAGCTATTTAAATAGATTACTATTTTTTTTTTAGAGCATTAAAGCCCCGTAGTGTAGCGGCCAATCATCACAGGTTCTGGCCCTGTGGACCACGGTTCGAATCCGTGCGGGGCTACATTATATTTTAGTGATTTGAGGGGATAATTTTTCTTGTATTATAAAGAAATTGGGCAGAGCCATTATCTCTTTTGTTACATTTGCGGACAACAATCTATTTTCACGTCTATAATTCGTTGGTTCGTCTCCGGGTGGCATAAAATCGAAACATTTATATATTTACACGTATTCAACGTATTATACATAATACACGTAGGTAATACTATGGTTAGTATAACTTTATCTGTGCCTAAAGAGTTGAAGAGTGAAATGGATTTGCATCCTGAGATGAATTGGTCAGAGATAGCACGACAAGCAATCAGAAGCAAAATAAGCATTCTAAAAAGGATGGATGCATTAGTAGCTAATAGTAAACTTACTGAGAAAGATGCTTTAGAAATCGGTAGAAAAGTAAACAGATCTTTAGCGAAAAGATTTGGTGCATAAATGGATGTAGTTGTAGATGCAAACATTCTAATGTCTGCACTGATTAAAGATAGTCATACAAGAAAACTCTTAGTTCTAAGCAACAACAATTTCTATACTCCAGAATATGTTTTCGATGAAATTAACAATCATATCGATGAGTTAGAGGAAAAATCAGGGATGCCAAAAGAACTTATAAAAGAAGTAATCAGTGAAATAATACATCTAGCAAACGTGCACATAATACCAATAACAGAACTAGAAAAACATTATGATAAAGCAAAAAGAATTACCCCAGATAAAGACGACACATACTACTTCGCACTAGCACTAAAGAACAACTGTCCAATATGGTCAAACGATAAAAAATTAAAAACACAAAACAAGATCACAATATACAATACAACAGAAATAACAGAAAAACACACATAAATATATTTAGGACACATGAATGTCATCAAGACGTATTAAATCTGGGCGGGGGCTATCCGTATCAATATGACATCCGTGGGCTATCGGAATGGCTCACGAATATTATTTCTCTCTCAAAAACTTAGAAATGTGACATTTTAATAATTCTACAAAACATACCAAAGTATAGAAGTTTGGACAGGGCTATCATTTTAGAAATATACTAGTTTTATGTATTCTCTGAATGTTATTTCTTCGTAATCCGTGATTTTGGTGATGTTTTTTATTTCATTCATTATCCTGTTTATCTCTTCTCTTGTGGAAACTTCTATATCTATTTCAAAGTCGTTTTGGGATATTGTGAAATCAATATATGTTATGAAAGGATTGTATTTGGCAAATTCTATTAATTCTCTTATTTTGATAGTCTCGCTTAGTACGATATTTATTTTATAATATTTGTATCCTATTTTCTCCAGGTTAAGTAATGGTTTGTATCCTACTATTATGTCGTTTTTCTCTAGTTGTTTTATTCTATATGCTATAGTCTTGGCTGGCATGTTTAATTTTTTGGAAATTTCTAGAACTGATACTCTGGCATTATTAGACATTATCTTTAATATTTTGATGTCGCGTTCATCGAATTGTACTTCTGGTGATCCTCCCACTATCAGTGATTTTGGTGGTTCTGAATTTTTTTGGTTTTGTACTAAGTAGTTTCTGTCAAAATGTATGACTTTTGTGAATATCGCTATTTGTACCCTGCCCATATTTTTCTTGAATTTTTCTTTAAAATTATTCCAGAATTCATAAAATTCATAGATGGTTTTTACCCAGCACATTATTGCTAAATCATAGTTTCCTTCGAGTCTTGATAATACATGTACTTCTGTAAGTGCTATAAGATAATTATGAATTTCAGTGTCAATTTCTTGGTCTGAATTTGCCAATCGCAAATATATCCTGAAACCAAAATATCCTAATTTGGAATTATCTATTATGGTATAATATCCTTTTATGTATCCTGTATCTTCTAATTTCTTTAATCTATATTGTGCAGTATTTTGGTTTATTCTTAATTTTTTGGCAAGATGAGATACTGGTATTCTTCCATTTTTATCTAATTCGAGAAGCATCTTTTTATCAGTCAAATCAAGATTCATATTGTTATAAAGATTATCTTATTTATAAAGGTTATGCTAATATAACAAATATTATGTAGAAAAGTTAATATAGTTTGTGTACGTTACTCTTTATTAGTAATAAAACATATCATCGTTGTATGATGTTTTACTGGAGATGAAAAAATGGTTTCTGCGGAATACACAGAGTTTGAAGATGTACAGAAAAAAAATAATTATACTGATATCCAACTTGAAAAAATAGTCCTTCAACTACGAGAAGTTGTTGATGGTGACATAAGAAACTATAATGAAGGAACAAGAAGATTGATAGTTATGAGAAATTACGATGAAATAAAGTCTAAGGAAGAGTATCTTTCTAAACATGCTATATTAAAATGGATGTTTTTAGAGAAAAAGATGCAGTCTAAACACAAAGAAATATATTCTTTTAATCAACATAGTTCTAACTATTCTGAGTTAGTGGATATAATCTGGAAAATATACGATGTGACAAAACAGAACGTAGTATCTGGAGAGAGCATATTAGATCTTAGAAAGAACTTTGAAGAAGTATATGAATCAAAACGGAATAATTTGGCGCTGGATCATGTAAGTAATTATTTGTTTCAATATCCGGAATATGCCAAGGCAGAATTCGAAGCTCTAACTAAAAAAATAAGAAGCGAAGATGGCTCCTACGGAATATATATTGGGAAATTTTATGATTATGGAAAGTATTATCCTGCATTGACAGAACAACTAATGAAAGAATTAGGCTCAATGTATAATAGGACATCAGAATCGGATAGAAAACGTATCTTGTCTGCAGCTACACTTGGTTTTGTGGCTAATTTTGATTCCATATGTGAATTTCGCGTTGAGCAATTAGGCGATAATTTTAACTGGACAAAAGATAAATCTTGTGCATACGCAGGTATAATTTGTGAGGATTGACTAAATGAAGCGTCAAGTTGTTCATAACATTCATGAGGATTACTCATTATGGAAGAAGTTGATTGAGTTAGATTATTATCTTTTAGGTTTGGCTGATGATGTTTTTGTTTCTCCTGTTAAGTATTATTTTAGTTCGCATGGTTTTGGAATAATCCTGTCAAGAAATGTGTTGATAGTTTCAGGAAGTACAAAGGATAAAGTCAGAAACGAAGTCCAGAGATTAGATAAGAAGATTCGACTCAATCAAAAGAAGCTACTTCAATGCGTAAGCATGCACTAATATTCGTAGCTCTGGCTAGATTTCTATAATTTGTATGATATTCTCCGAGCTAAATTTATATATGATGACGTCCGGGCGGGGCTAATAGTACTAATGTGGTTTTTGCGGACACTATTTATGCCCGTAAAAAGCCAGTTTTTCTCTCTAAGAAATAATTTCTAGAAATTTGTATTACAGATGTAATACTTCGAAATACATCAAAAGTAATGAGTTCGGGGAGGGCTAGTATTTTGCTGTTTTCCAGATTAATTTAAAGTAGTTTCTATATGATTTAGCAACTTCTTTGTTTTGTATAACTGTTGCTATAGGAATTTCACTCCAAACAATTATTGCAATATTATTTTCGTAAACAAATGTTGTTGTAGGAGAGATAAATTCTTCAGGAAGATATTTAAACGTGGAATACGCGTATTTTACGCTTTCGGATTTTTTTGCATTTTCTGAAAATATCACGTGTGCAATTATCTTTTTATCCTTCTTGGATTTTTGAAATAATAAATAATCGTGTTTCATTATATCCAAGAATTTTCCTGAAGAACCATAACATACATATTCTTTAGTTTTTAAAATATCGCAGAGTATGGATTTGATGCCTTTTTTACCTTCATATATACTTGATGTTTCGGTTTCTTTACTCGACTTGAATCGCATTTCTAGTTCAGGTAATATCTCTTTTGCAATAGTTTCTTGATCTCTTATTATCTCTAGTAATTTTGTCGGAGAAACTGCTTTGAATACTTTTCTATTGGATTGAAGAACATATGTTACAAGTCCTTTATCTAATAATCTATTGATTGAATCGTAAACTGTTGTTCTATTAATTTTAGATTTTTTACTTATTTTTCCTGCATTAGATGCTCCTATATCTAAAAGAGTTACATATACCAATGCTTCGGTTTTATTCAATCCTAATTTTTCCAATTTTTCTATACTCATAATACCCACTAATAATGTGTCTTTTTTAAATCTATTGGATTGTTGTTAGTTTACTCACAACATAAATTAATATAGTGGAAGAGTATTCACTTATTGAGAGTAATTATTCGGGGAGATTTAAAATGTATCATATTAGAAAAGAAGCAGATCTTAAAAACAATAGAAGGGTTTTATACGTCGAAGCTCCTTTTGATAAAGCTCTTAAGATAATCAAATTGAGAGGGAGTAATATTATTACTGCGAAACAACTCGCCGATGCGCGTATGCAATGCGATGTAAGTCATTCTTTATCAGCAAATGGCGCATATATCTCAGAAGGAATTATAGTTGATCCGTATCCAAAACACCCTAACATACTTCTAAGAGAATCTTTAATTTTGAATAATCCACATAATGCCACAGAGTCGCATCGAAAAATTAGGAATTATAATTATTATCATGAGTCTTACGTTGTTCCTTCTACTATTGAAAGTGTATTAAATGGTTTGATCGAGGATAAAGACTATATTTTTCTTGACGATAGAATCGGAGACCATGTTATTTCCTATACTGAATTTTTTGAACACAGTAAATTAATGAATTTTTTGTTTGGTAAATCTGCTAAAGCGTACGGGATTTGGTTAAAAGAAGAAGGAAAAATCTCAAAAGTCAATATTTATAATATTACATGTGCAAGAAGATCAGAAATAACTGCGGATCAGCTTTGGTTTAATAGACTAACAGAGAATAGTTTCTTTGGAGGAGGAAGATATCTTAATCATAGTAATAGAGTTCGTTGGATAGATACAAAATAGAAAAATCGAAGAAGATATATTGTAATATTTTAGCTTTGTCTCGATTTCAATCATAACTGTATTACAAACTCCAAGATAATTATATTAGCAATGATAGTAAAGGATTGTATGGATGAATTTGAGGCTATAATGCAAGAAAAAGAACGACTATTAAGAAAATACCACTGCAAGACAATAAATGAAGTAATACGAATTCTACAGCTAATTCTAGCCGAAAACAATAAAAAAGCCGAAAGTCCTATGTAAGTCATATCTCCTATAGATGTCCGTGCGGGGCTACATTATATTTTAGTGATTTGAGGGGATAATTTTTCTTGTATTATAAAGAAATTGGGCAGGCTAAAACCATAACATTTATATATACGACGTGTTTTAATATTAAAATATATTGTAGGTGGTGCTTTATGGAAGTCTCTATAACTAAAATGTCTGAAAATGGTCAAGTCGTAATACCTGCTGAAGTAAGGAAAGATGCAGGGATAGGTCCATCAACAAAATTCATCGTATTTAATCATGATGGAAACATTATGTTAAAACAGATGAAAAAAGAATCTTTAGTGAAGGATATGGAATTAATAGATAAGATTAATCGTAGTGAAACTCAAATAAGTAGTGGCAAAGTGGTTAAAGCAAATACCAAGATGAAAAATGAAGAAATAGATGACCTTCTAATGGGATAAAATGGAAATTATTTTTTCTGAAGAATTCAAGAATGAGTTCAAGAAGATAAAGGATAAAACTACAAGAATAAAAATTATCAAACATATAAAAAAATTAGAACAATTGCCAGAATCAGGAAAACCGTTAAAACATAATCTAAAGAATCATAGAACCACAAGAATTCCTCCATTCAGATTAATATATAGAATTGAAGGAGATAAAATAATAATAAACTGTTTTGACCACAGAAAGGATGTATACGAATAATTGTCAAGGATGGTATCCGGGCGGGGCTATTATGCGTGTTCTAGATTATCGTATGAGTGTATTTGTTCGTATAGGCTCATGTGTTTCTTGTTTTGGTGTGTGTTTTTATATTCATAACGAAAAACAAATGTTTTGTTACTAAATAGTGGTTAAATAATCGTAAAATTTATAAATAGAACACTCTTTATGCATGAAAAAAGAGTTAAAACTCACCATAACGGAGGAAAATAAAATTAGCTTACAATTAAACAATCCAGTTGCTGTTTACAAGGAATTTTATGGCAAGAACATAGATAAGATGCCTGAGCTTATAGCTTCAGGTTTTACGCCAATGACTTTTGCTGACGTGATGAAGCGCAGACTAGAAGTCTTAGGAGGCAACAAAGATGTGGCAGATGCGTGGTGGGATAATTATTTTGACACTGTCAATATTGTTGCTTATCATCCTGATGGCAGGATAAAAATAGTTCTTGACTCACAATTAGCCAAGGAAATTAATCCAAAAAGTACTGTAAGAAATGGTTCAATTGTTCTTCCAAACACTGACGCATATGAACAACTTGCAGGACAAGAATTTACACAAAAGGAAATTGAAAAGTATGCCAAATCAGAATCATTAACGCTTAAACAAGCACTAAGCAATCCAATATGGGCTGCATTAGCAAATGATCCAAAACTTCATGAAGAATATGCAAAAGCAACATTCAAAGAAGCCAAAGAAAAATACGGGTTCAATAATAATCTAGGCGTTTATTTGTCAGGATTCAAAGAAGTTCCTAATTTTAGGCTTTGGTTGTCGAGCAGGCTCAACTACAACTCGGATGCTGATGGTAGCAATTCTCTTGACTACAACTATGGGCGTCTGGTCGGGGTAGCGCCGGAGGCGCACGGCGCCGAAAAAATAGCTATGCCGACACTAGAGCAGATTATGAATATCAGTTCAAAATATGTTGCTCCAGTTAATGTTGATGCATTAAGAAAAGACCTAAAAGGCATCTACAAATAATTCTTTTTTTCAATAATTTTTTATATTAACTATTCTTTACTTATTATTGTCCCGGCTTAGTGCATTACTGCAAAAAGTGCACATCAGATAGCTGAGATCTACACGCCATTTCACTATGGCAAGCATTTGCAGTGCCTGCTATAAAATACAACCACGACAGAAATGAAGTGGTGGTGAAAACTATTAGGTGAAATGGCTACTCGAGGGGATTTGGTTGCTTGGCAGGCTCAACAACAACTTCAATGCCAATGGCAACAACAACGTTGACAACAACAATGGGCGTCTTGTCGGAATAGATCTGCTATTTACCGGGACACTTAAAATCTTAGTAGAGCCAAATCTTTATGTCGGAAGGGATATGGCTTCCATGCAAGATTTTGGCTCCAATATTGGCTAAAAACGCAAGATTCTGCACTTCCTGGCTCCATTCTGGGTCTACTCGACGAGAGCCACGACTAAAGAATAATTTAGAAAACCGCAAAAACGCCGACAGTCCCACATGACTCAGTTTTCGGGTTGACCGCTGGGCGGGGCTATATTTTCTTTTTCGTAACATGGGAAGGAATTCTTTTCTTTTTCTAAGCACTTAATGTGTTTCCTTTTGTGTTCTGATGATTGCTATTAAGTCCGTCAGAACCATAACTTCTTGCTGCGTCTGAAGAAAACAAGTAGATAAGTCCTAAAGCAAAAGGCTCTCCTTTCTTAATAACATAATCTCCCCACATATATGGATGCGCAGTTAAATTGCCTTTAAAGCCGGAATCGCCCCAGCCAGCTTTTAGTCTTTGATTGAATTGCATCTTGAACATTTCTTCAAAATTAAAAGAAGATTTCATTTTGTATGGAATACTTCTAAGAAGCAATATGCCCATGTTTTTAGGAATCTCAATATATGGGTCAAGCTTAACGACGTGATGCACATTTTGTTTTAAAATATATTCTTTGTCTAATTCATTTTTTTCAAAGACTTCATCAATAGAATATTTCATTCGCATATCAATTGTGCCAAAATTTTGTTTAGGTTTCAGGACTAAATCAGAAACTTTGAATAAGACGTAACTCTCTAGAGTTTTTAGTTTTGGACTAATTATTCTTGCTGCATTTTTGACATCTTCAGGATTGTTAAGCACAACGCCCGAGCCATAATCTTCTGCATAAAAAAATATTTGTGCAAACCTGTCTCTTGAGTGTAGCCTTATAGAATTAGGGTTGCTATTTGTTACATGTACAAATTGTCCATTTTCATCACTAAAAATTATTGGGCTTGTAGATATTAAACCATACTTTCCATGACCGCTCCTCAACTCAACACCCATCATGAATTCTGTTTTTATCTGTTCGTGTAAGTATATTTGTGCGTTGCAGCCAGGCATTATATCTATGTGTTGATTGTTGTTGTCTTCAAATATTTTTGTAGGCTCATAATT
Organism: Nanobdellota archaeon; assembly: GCA_018819065.1. Classification (GTDB taxonomy): domain Archaea; phylum Nanobdellota; class Nanobdellia; order Woesearchaeales. Next base: position 15,286 of record JAHJQL010000051.1, read on the forward strand.
TTTTCCAAGTACAAGAACGCCACCTGTTTTTTTAGCCATTTCAGATGGATCAAAATATTTTACAGTTCCTATTCTCACGTCTAATGTATTTGGCTGAAACTGAACATCCTCTATTTCTTTATCAAATAATATTTTATTTTCTAATATTGCATTTCTAATATTAGTATCATTCAGAATATTATAATTCATAAAAATATGATGTTTGCTAAGTTCCAGTCCATTCAGTTTAATCATTGTGTTGTGGTGAGATTTAATTTATTTTTATTTTTTTTATTCTAATCTTTTTACTGCCTGCGCGTATATTTCTGCTCCGTACTTTGCTTCTTGTATTGTGAAATACGTGTTTCCGATGTCATAGGAGCCTGCTTCTTTTGTTTTCCGCAATCTTGTTATTATGGTTTCTATTGCCATGTTTTCTTTTATTAGGACATTTACTGCTTTGTCTACATCCTCGTCTGTCGTCGTTTTAGTTTTCAGCAGTGCCTTGTTTCTCTTAACGCCTAGTTTGTGGCAGGTCCATTCATATGTTTTTTTGAGTTCGTATAATCCTCTGTTTAGAGCGTTATATCTGTAAGATGGGTTGTCTTCTTTTTCGCTCCACACTTTGGAGATATGTCTTTCAACACCCCTGCTTATTCCTTCTGAGAACGACTCATATGATGTTCCATATGTGTTTACAGTTGCTTGCAGTATTCCTTTCTTGCTTAGTATGTGATGAGTGTATTCGTGTGCTGAGATGACTATGTTGTTTGTTTTGTTTGCGTCTTTTTTTGATAGGTCGATTGTTTCTTCCAATGGTGAATATGTGCTTATGTTGTACTCTTCTTTGTGATACTCTATTATTCCTTTTGCTATCATCGTTCCTGCTATTGTTCCAAATATAGCTATAGGGTTAAAGTTTGTGATGGCGTAATATGCTGCAGGTGTTAATATTGATGCTAATGCTGCATAAACTCCTGCGTATTTGAGGTTTGTTTTTCTGAATTGAAATATGTTGTAATAGCCTATCTCTGGTGATTCTATGTTTTGTACTTGTAAGAATTCATCTACTTCTTTTTTTATATCGACAAAAGTTTTTTGAAGCTCTTTGTTTTTTAGTTTTTTTCCAAAGTTCAGCTTTCCTTCTTCGTTGAGTCTTTTTAGTTTTTTGTATTCTTCAATCTCTTTGTTTAGTATCTCTTCGAGTATTGGGATGTTTTCCTTTTTTAGGACTTCTGATTTTAGCTTGCAGTCTTCAATTTGTTCGAGTGTTTCTTGATTTATCATTGTGTAAAAAAACTCTTTTTTGTTTGGTGTTTGTCTATTCAATATATAAACCTTTTGTTTTTTAACTACTTATTAGTGGTTATTTAATTAGAATTGGTGTTTTTGAAACTATCAAAATACTGTTTACACAACATTAATTACTTAGAAAGCAATATTTATCTTTATCTTATGATTGTGATTGTATCCCTATATGACTCTAGAACCCTCTGTTGAAGGGTTTCAGCAGTTTTTTTTTCAGATGAGAGATCTGTTTTAAATAGTGCATCTAATCCTGTTTTTTCTTCTTTTGGAACTGTCACAAATTGAAATTTACGCAAATTATCTGGAAAACCCAGTCTTACGTATGCAGAGTCAAATCCGTCCTTATCTTTTTTCTGATCTTTAGTGCTAAAAACGTAACCGTCTTCTGCTTTATCAACGAGGTACACTCTCCTCCACTTATTCTCATTTAGTATGTGGGTTATTGTTGTGCCGTCTTTTTTAGCTCCTTCGTAGGTATATTTTGGAGTGATGGCTTGTTCTATTAATAAAGTCGCTGCTACTCCAGCCATAAAATAAACTGTGTTCTTTATGAAGGTAGGTATGTATTGTCCACTAAGGGTTTTTTTTATCATGCTGGAATACTTATTGGAGTATTCATCTTCTTCTTTGTTTAATTTTTTTGTCTTCATGGTGGGTTTGGAATGTGGTGCAAATATTTAAATCTTTATTTTCACGTTCTAAGTTTTCTTTATTGAAGTGAATTTTCTACTTCTTTCTATTGTTTAAAGGTTGTTTTTGAATGGTTATTTTCTGTTTTCCAGTTTTATGAATCAAAAAATTTATAAATAAGAAACACCCAACAACATACCCTAATATATTTTTTAATATACTGGTGTGGTGCCTTATTGGCTCCGATTTGGAGTTTACTAGGGGGTTAAAAATTGGTAGAAAGTCAATTAATGACGATAGGATTGCTGCTCTTATTTGCAATAATTGGAGGATTAATATCTGCAAAGTTCAAACAGCCAGTAGTCTTAGGTCTGCTGATTATAGGAATGATAATAGGCCCAAACACCCTAAACCTCGTCAACGATGCCGGAATGATAGACTTGATGATAGAGTTTGGAGCAATAATATTCTTGTTTGTCATTGGCCTTGAGTTTTCCCTAAAAAAACTCATGAAAAGCGGATTTAAGATGATTTTGGTGACACTCTTTAAAGTCGGCATCATGTTCTTCATTGGATTTACCACAACTGTTGTTTTAGGGCTTGGAGTAATAGCTGCTGTTTTTGTAGGAGTTTTGATGTCATTCTCAAGCACAGTCATAATACTTAACATATTAAAGCAGAAAAACCTTGTTAAAAGACCAGAGGTTCCATTGCTTGTAGGTGTCTTAGTGCTAGAAGATATATTTGGAGTTGTAGCGCTAACTTTCTTCTCATCCATGAGGGCTTCAGGCTCGGCAGGCTTACTTAGTGGCCTTGAAGATATAGTAATTAGTTTATCAATCCTAGTCTTTATATACATCATAGTTTCAAAATTCGCAGAGAGGATAGTTTCGTGGATTACAAAGAGTGCTGGCGATGAAATGATAATGTTCATAAGCCTCGGTATATGCGCTGCCTTTGCATCACTAAGCTACTTTTTGGGAATAAGTCCTAGTGCAGGCGCGTTTTTGGCTGGAAGCATAGTCTCAAACTTTGAAGAGTCAAAGAAGTTTGAAAGCTCGATAAAATCACACACATTAATGTTTACATCATTCCTATTCATATCTGTTGGAACACTAATAGACTTATCAGCGATAAAAGAACACATCATGACAATAATAGTGTTTTTAGTAGTTATAATCCTTGGTTTGTTTGTCGCAGTTGGAATGGTGACAAGAGTCTTTGGAAATTTTTCTTTTCAAGGATCAATATTTAGCACTATGGCTATGCTTCCACTAGGAGTTTTTTCAATACTAGTAGCAAAAGAAAGCATGAAATTTAATATTGGCATAGACCTTGTTTCTGTAACATCTGTCTTAATATTTACACTCACAGTTATTATGGCTCTGCTTTTAAAGTACAACCAAAGCTTATATGATACTTCTTTTAAGAATAGATACACTGGATTTCAGAAAGTTTTAGGCTCTTTCTCAGACTACATAAAATCTCTTTTAGAAGAGATAGATGTTGAGAACGCATCAAGCAGAATTCTAAAGAAAAAAGCCCACAAACTAATGGGTTATGCTTTGTTATCAGTATTCATAATAGTGTTTACAGGCAAGATATCTGGATTAGTTAAAGTTACAATTCTTAAATACTTTATTATCTTTGCAGGAGTCGTTGGTGTGTTTTTGACTGCGTTGATGATGCGCAGATACTCAAAAGAAGTGTTTCACCAAATAATAAAGATTCTCTCAAACATGTCGGGCGGAGAGAAAATAAGGCAGACAAAACTCGTAGTAAAGAGCATGATGAAAGGTTTGTTCTTTGTTTTGATTGGAATATTCTCTCCTTTAGTGATTTTCGTGCTTAATGCTAGTGGATATTACTTGTTTGCTTCAACCACGCTTATCATTATTGGCTTGTTATTCTTCCACTCAACTTACAAGCATTTGAAGAATGTCTCATACGATTATAAATATAATATTAAGGCCTATAAGAAGCTAGATATGACTTTTTTGAAAGTCAAGCAATAAAAATGATTAGAATCCGAATGTTATATTTGCACCGCCGTATGTCTGGTTCTTTAAAGGCGAACCTAATATTTCGTCATAATTCTTATCTAATGATATTATCTGGTTAATTGTTGGTGTTATTATGACTTTGTCTGAAATTTCTATTGGCATTACTAGTCCAAATTTCAAATGACTTAATCCTGAATTACTTCTCCATTTATGGTCATTATAGCCTATTGATCCTTCAGCTGTGATTGGTATTCCAACTATCTTAAAATTCTTGCTTATTGCTAGTTCAGCGTATGTTCCTGCTCCTGCGCCAAAGTCGTGAGATAATTTTAGTTTTGGATTTAGCAATGTTTCTATTGAAACTCCTCCAAATATTTCCTTGCTAGTTTTTGTTTCTGTATTTGGGTAGATGTAGTATCCAATACCCGCGTTTAATGTAACTCCTTTTGCAGCTTCTTTGGTGTAATCAATAATTAGATCTATCTCGTTAATCACTCTTGTTCCGTTATCATAGTTCCCCCAAATAGTCCCTGAGATGCTTTCTAAGCTTACGTTTGTGCTTGGCTGGACAACCATCCCTTCTGAAAACCTCATTCCGTGAACGTTAAACTGGCTGTGTATTCCAATGTCGCTTGAAATATTTACTGATGGCTGTTCATTCTTTTCCTGTGCAAACAAGTTGTTTCCAACTGCATACATTAGAATTATAGTTCCGATTGTTTTTAGTGTTTTAAGCATTTTCTCTTGTTGAAATTGTTTATCTTTTTAAATCTTTCTATTTTGTAGCTACTTAATAGTGATTAATTGATTTTTCAAAAGAAATAAAAAGACACAATACAATATCCTTTTATGAAAAAATCCTTTTTATTTTCTCTTATAGCATTATTTGTACTTCTTTTTCTTGCAATCTTTGCCTATGCAAGCTTTTATCCAAGCTCACAATTGTTTGGAAAAGTCGTTTACAGATTGGATACTGACAAGAAACAGGTTGTCCTAACATTTGATGATGGTCCCGGAGAACAAACAAAGCAGATACTTAATGTTTTAAAAGAAAAGAACGTCTCAGCAATCTTTTTTGTTGTCGGACAAAGAGCATTAGAAAAACCTGAAGTTGTGAAGAGAATCGTTGATGAAGGTCACATCGTTGGAATTCACACAATGACACACTCTTATCTTTTCAGAAATAACTATTATGAGTTGTCTGAAAGCAAAGTCGTTGTTGAAAACATAACTGGTGAGACCATCACATTATTCAGACCACCTTATGGCTTTAGAATTCCAAAAACTATCAAGACAGCAGAAGAGCTAAACCTCACAACAATTACTTGGTCAAACTTTCCGAGAGATTACAACCATGAAGGCGAAGAGATTATTTCGAGAGTAATCAACAACTTAGAGCCCGGAAACATAATAGTTCTTCATGACGGACCAGGTGGCAGAGAAGAGACTCTAAAAAGCCTGCCAACACTAATTGACTTGGTAAGAGCTAGAGGATTTGAGTTTGTAAGACTTTCCTAAAAATAGCTTAGTTGATTATCTTGATTGCCTCATTTAACGCTTCTTTGTCAGGTTCCCATGTCAGTTTGGTTTTTACATCACTACCAAGGGCCCAAAGATAATAATCATGTTTCTTGTCAGCATTATAATTTCTAACTGGAATGTTCATGCTTGCATTGATGAAGTAGAATTGAAAGTTATGCTCGTCATCTCCGTTCTTAACGATTTTTGTGAAATCCATTTTCTTCACAACGCTATGCTTTGAAATCCCAACCTGGTTCTTTATTAATCGCTCAACAGCTTCGTCTTCTGATTCTCCTTCTTTAAGAAGCGTTTTTGGAAACTCCCATCCACGCCACTCCTCAACTCTGCGAAGAATTAAGAAGAATGACTGACCTTGACTGTCACACACAATTGCTTGTACACCTTTTTTATCTGTCATAAAAATCACTCCAACTATATGTTTTTTCTTTTATCAGCCGCAGCTGTTTTAAATAGTTTATGGTTGTTTTAAACGAAAAATCAACATCAACATTGTTTGTTTATTACAAATGTTTTTTCTTTTCTCACATCTTTTTTTTCCGTAAGTTTTTTATATTGGTAGTGTGATTTATAGTTATTATTTTATGTGGTAGGTGAGCTATTGATTCGTTATATTACTCAGACTTTCATGCTTTTTTTGGTGTTATTATCTGTTGGTTTGTTTGTTTTGTATGATGTTCCTTCTCCTCCTTTTCCTAAGTCTTTGGTTGGTCAGGCTATTAGTTCTGCTACTTTGTCTGCTAGTTTAAGTCCTGATA
>JAHJQL010000008.1 GCA_018819065.1 Nanobdellota archaeon
AACAGAGATTTTGTTGGGGTTTAATACCCCGACCTTCAGGTTGAGATTTTTAATCCCAAAAATTCGACTTTTAAGATAGTCGAGCGTAATACCCTGACCTTTAGGTCGGGGATAGCCGACTATCGTCGAATTTTTGTTATCAACATACTTATTTGCCAAGAAAACACCTATCGTGAAGTGAAAGAATATGAGCACAAAACTAAAGATGCCAGCAACCCTTGCACCCACATCACCAAACAAAACAAATGACAAAGGAATCCCTAAAAATGCTGTGTTGCCAAAAGCCGAACATAAGAACAAAGAGGCTTTCTCCTTCTTAGACAATTTCAGCCTCCACACCAAAAAATACATTAACACAACTAACAAAACACCTATTAATCCAGATATCAAAACGTATCTACCCATAGAATAAACATCAGTTCCCGACACAGAAAGGAATACTAGCAGAGGCAAAGCAAAATATATTAGATACTTGTTTAAATAATTTCTAAAACGAACTTTGTGAGGAAACAAATATCTAAACAAAATACCTGCGAAAAAGAACAGCAGCACAAACAACGAGTTCATTTTTAACAGTTAATATTAAAATTCTCATTTATAAATTAGAGTTGTATAACACAACACTACAACAATAATACCGCACTACAACAATATAGCACCACATTAACACAACATTTATATATAAAAATTCATGCTTTTATTTGCATGGATGAAGATGATCTAATAGACATAGGCTTTGGAAAGAACGAAGCAAAAGCATACCTTGCAATAGCAGAGCTAGGACCAACAGCGATAGGCCCCATTGCAAAACTAAGCAAGATACACAGGGTGAATGTTTATGATGCAGTAGAAGGACTCTTAAAAAAAGGTCTCATATCATACATTCAGAAAGGCAAAACAAAATCATATCAAATAACCGAACCAGCTAACTTCTTAAACCTGTTAAAAGAAAAAGAAGAAAAGATAAAAAATATAATCCCAAAAATAGCGCTTCTAAAACAATTAGCCAATAATAATGAAGCAGAAATTCTGGAGGGACTTCAAGCAGTAAAAAGATTTCTAGATCAAACCTTGGAGTATGGAGATACATTATTGGTAATGGGCATACCTTCAAATGTCGCATCACTCATAGGTCCATTTCTACCTTATTTTCATAGAAGGAGAATAGATAAAAAAATAGTGATGAAACATATTTACAACACTGATGCACATGAAAGAATTAAAGTGCTAAAAAATATGCCTTATACAGAGATAAAACTGCTTCCAAGTGAGTATGACAGCCCAATAACAACATTCATTGTTGGCAAAGAAGTTACATTTATCCATTGGTCCAAAAACCCACTAATTATCAGAATCAAAAGTGAAAAACTAGCAGATGTCTACAAAAAATATTATGATGTACTCTGGAAAAACGCTAAGCCTGTGCAATGACATTATTAGCAAACAAGTATAATCTCTGCATCGAAGAATCTATCACTTGCTTATTCCTCTCTCTTAAAGAGGCCACGTGACCAAGATACCCGTTATTGTAGAACTTCTCAAGAATATCATACACTTTCAAAGGATAATCTGACTTCTGCAAGTCTTTTTGTGATGAAAGCCTGTTGACCTCCGTTGATAATATATTCATTCGTTCAACCCAACCATTTGCAGGCGTCCGCAATTGCAAGACATCATCAATGACGTGGTAGCGGGTATCAAATGGAAGCACAAGCGTATTTAGCTCTTCTGAAAGTATCACATAATCATTCTCACCATCAGAGACAAGTTTTTTTGTAGCTGCAACAATCTCAACCTCTTTTCTATATCTTCCTTTGCTAAGGTAATTCCTGTTAATCTCAAGTGGTCCTTGCGCCCAAGAATGCTCATCATTAAAACTAAAGTAAGTCAAAACATAGTCTTTTCTATTCTTTGCAAGCTCTCTTTCACTAATTTGCTTGTCAGTAAATTTGTAAGTCCAATCAAGTATTACCCACTCATCATCTTTTTCTCTTAAGTATATCGTCCAGCTGTGCCCGCCTTCATCTACTCCTCCGCAAGAATTCTTAACCCTGTAAGCAGGAACACCAGCGTTTCTCATCAAAGATATCATTAAGTTTGTACCGTCTTCACAGTCACCTTTTCCAGTCTGAAGAGTCTCTGTTGGAAAGAGCCATTCTTCAGATTTTGTTGATAGCTGCGGGTCAGGAGTGTATATTATGTTTTTATTCACCCAAAGAAGACATTTATATGCAATGTCATCAAGTGAATCACTTTTTAGATTCTTATCATCCACAACACTCTTTAGAATTGGATCGTTTGCCTGTATGAAATGCCTGACATCATAAAACATACCGTTTCTAGCCTTGTAAATAATGTTATCAGACACAGGGTACTTGTTGTTCCAAAGTTTTGCTTTTTCATCATTTGGTATATTTTTAGCCTTTGTTATTAGCGCTTCAACAGCTTTAACATCATTAGTCTTTCCAAAGGATGAAAAGCCAAAAGATATCCTTTGCAAATCATTAATTAATACGTCTAACTCGCTTTGCTTTAGCTTTGAACCTTTAGAATATATGGCCTCATTTATTGTAGTGTATTCTCGCATTAGTTTTTCTGATTCCTTCTTGACAGCTTGTTCAGTGTTTTTTTCAAGAACACCAATCTTGTTTTTAAGCTGCGATGATAAAGAAGTGTATTCCTCAACCATTCTTTTAAGATACAGCGTTTCATAATCTTGAAAGCTTTCAAACTTGAGCTTATTCTTGAGATCTAATAGTTGATTAGTTTCTTCTAGTGAGACTTTCTCAGGCAGGTTATCAATAAGCTTTTTTATCTTATCAATTCCAGATTTGATATAAGACTTGTTCTGAATATATAACTGAGGATTTTTTCTTATCTTTTTAACATCTTTATTGATTAATTGAAGAGTCATCAAACCCTCATAATACTCATCTTTTCTACACTTCTTCGCACACTCACTTTTAAGAAATCTTATCCTGGTCGCTTTTTTTAGCTGGACGAGCTCTTTACCAATATCAATTGATGATTCAAAATTTAAATATCTCTCCAACAGTAAATCAACATCTTTTTTTAGCTCTTTTATCTTTGACTTTTGGTAGTGGTATATTCGCAGGTCAACATCGATTTGCTTGTCATTTTTGTTTAAAAATTCATAAACTCCTCTCTGGGAGTCCGCTCCAAATAGTAATTCATCAAGCGCATCAGCCTCTAGTCTCATGGAGGAAACTATTGAGTAATTATTCTTGTTCTTCTTCATCTTATTCTTTAAGTCAAGCAATTTTACAGATTCTCGCTTAGAAATAATTTCTAAAGCATCTTTTGCTTTATCATTAACAACTCCAACTTGTGATGCCACTCTTAAAGCCGCGCTTCCATGATAGTTGTAACTGGCAAATTCCTTCACTGCTTCTTCAGCCATTCTCAAATTGTCAACTAATAAGTTAAGTTCTTTGAGACTCACTTGTTTTGTGTTCATTATACTCTCTAAATCATCATAATCTTTTTTTAGGTTTAAACTATAAAGTTTTTTTAAGACTGAGTTTAGTCTAATAGAACTATCTGAGCCTTCCGGCAACAAAGTCTCCTCTTGCTTCTCCCATAAGTTTTTAGGAATCATTTTTTTTTATACGAATGATAATTCTTTTGTTCGTTGAACATTTTCAAAGTCCTTTAACGCTTTAAAGACCTCTTTTTTATTGGTTGTGAACTCAACACCATCATCATGCATTATCTTTTTTATTAACTTCTCAGTCTCAGTTGCTGAGAGGTTCTTTGGAAGCCTCTTTGCGATGTCTATGTATTTTTGCACAGAGCTTGATGCAATGTTAAAGAGGTCTCTTCCAGATAAATCACAGTCTTTGAGCAGGTCAGCTATTTCCCTCCAGTCAGATTGTGAAAGACGCACATACCCTTGCTGTATTCCTAGTTTTAGGTTGTTGTAAAGGACTTGCAGTCTCTGCTCAGGAGTTCTGGGACCTCTTATTTCTTCAACTTCAAAAACGTCGAGTATTGGCGGGTGAATCCTGTTTGGCTCGTTGCTAGTTCCAATGAGCACATAATTTCCCTTGTTTATATAATCCCCCCCACCTCTAAATTTTAAGAACTCACGCAGTATTGCATCCCTATAACCCTTTCTATCATCATCTGAAGGAATCTTCTTATCTATTTCGTCAATGAATACTATGTAAGGATTGTTTCCGGAGCTTATCTGCTTGAACTGGTGCTGCAGATTAAGAATTGGACCGTCCTGATACCTGTCTTCAAATTCCAGTTTGACAAGCGACAGCGGAATTTTATAGTTTACTGCTATCTCTCTTGCAAAAGTCATGCCATACCTTGCAAGCATTGTCTTTCCTGTTCCTTTCTTACCTGCAAAAAGCAAGAATTGCTTAAACTGATTTTTGAAAGGGTTGCGCTTCTCCTTAACATCATAAGTCATCAAGCATTGAATCTGCCGTTCAAGCAGGCTTATGCCATCTTCATTTCCAACTATCTCATCCTTGCCCACTGGTTCAAGCACAAATTCTTCTAACCCTTTAGTATACTCATCACCTGTTGGATCTTTGCCATTATCGTTTTGCGGCTTTCTAAACTCAATTTTTTTTATGCCTTCAACTTTGAAGTTGCGCCCCTCAACAGATAATTCTTCAAACAAGGATTTGTATTTTGAAAACAAAGGACTCTCCATCTTGTTAACTGAGTACATGCTTAACAAGTCAAAGTAGTTCTTCAAATAATCCTTTACTTTATATGGACTGCTTGACCTAATAGCAGTGTTTGCCAAGTGCTCAACAGCATCAACTAATGTTCTGTGATTAGTGGTTTCAAGTGTTAGTTTGAAGTCAAGTGGCACCTTGCTTGAATAGACCATCTTCTTTAACATTGTATCACCGTTGCTTAACAATTGCTTGCTTGCTTCACTTGAAACATAAGTCATGTACAACCTTAAGAATTCGTCAGGAGCTAATCTTTCTATGTTAACTTTTTTTAGAGGTGACTCTAAGGATTTGTATACTCCACCGTACCGCTTAATGGTCTTTTCAACCAAGTCATAAGCTGTTATGCTGTCAGAATTCTTGCTAAAACGCTCCACAAGGTTTATCTTTAAGTTATCAAGCAGCGGCTTTAGCTCATAAATTGTTGACTCTGCATTCGCGTTAAGCAGGTAATCCTCTAACACGATTGGTTCCATTCAACACACCTCACAAATTAAAAAAAAAGTAAAAAAATTAGTTTGACGAGAGATACTTCATCGTCAGCTCGTCTATCTTGACATCGTACTTCTTCTGCTCCTCGTTGTCTAGTTTCATCAAGTCTCTTATGTATGGCTTGTCTGAAAACTCAACATCAATTCCTTTGATCTTGTCATCAACAATCTTTTGAGTTGTGACAAGTGAAGGTCCAAGCACGTTTTCAAAGTCATCAAGCATCCTTACATAGTTCGCCGCCTGATTTGCAGTCTCTATAGCCCTTGTCAAAGTGGCCTTCGTGTATTTTTGGTTGTTTATCAGTGGCTCTATGGTTCTTATCTTGTGCTTTAGCTTCCTATCAACCATTACTAATTTGTTGTAGATAGTCTTTTGATTTAACAACTGTACTTTTCGAGCGTTTATGCTTGCATCATACTCTGCCAAGTACTCTTTTGCAATCTCAAGCTTGTCCATTGTTGAGCTTCTTTTATCCCTGACAAGCTGTATCTGAGACCCTAAGTATTGTATCTCTGCGCTGTAATCACCTGAAGAATCAGATATTGACTTATTTCTAACTTCAACTAAGTCAGCGTCTAGTTTTGACAGCTCTCTATTATAACCATTTATCAGTCTTGAAGACTTTTCAACTGCAACAGCGTACTTCCTAGCAACGTCAACTTCTTCAGTTATCAAAACAGACACGCCTTTACTGCCCCTATCAGAGTATATATCTTTTTTTAAATCTGCAATCGTCTCTGAAAGCGCTGCTTCTGAGTTTTTGACTTTATTAAAGGACTTGTTTATCTCTCTAATATAAGGGTTAAAGCCTAAATTGTCAAGTTTTTTGTACACCTTTGACTTCATATTGCTAAAGTTTTGGCTCTTGCCCATCGTTTCAAAGTTCTGCTTGATGTTAAAGAGCTCCTTCTCAGTGTCTCTTAAGAGGTTTTCAAGGTCTTTATTCATACCCATATACTTCCTGTTAGCTTCCTCTGCCTTGACAAACGCGTCTTCATGCTCTTTCTCATCATTCTGGTTGACCTTGTAATCTATTGTTTGAGTTTGCTTATTTTCCATGTTCAATAATTTTGCATCTCCGCCTTCAAAATCAAATGCATCCGAACCCATATTATTTACCTCCAAATTTTATTCATTTTTTTATTCATTTGAAATTTTTATCTATGAATTTCTCAACTTCTTTCTTTATACCTTTCCCGGTGTCTTCAACTTTGTCCAAAAAATCTTTGTCTCTTACACAGTTATCTATTGAGTCTATAGAGTCTATCTTAGCACCACTCATCTTTCTCTCTATTAATTCTCTTGTCTCTGATCTTGCAAGAACTCTGACACCTTTCATTTGGTGGTACAGGTCTCCAAGAAAGAAGTCGTTTCCAACTTGTTTTAATCGGTAATGCTTGTCAAGCTCTTTTGATTTAAGATAGTCTATTTTTTCAACTGTGAATAATTCATACCTAGGGTTTTCTTGTTTATCAACTCCTGCAATGTAGCCTATGAATAAGCCTGTTCCAAGTGTTAATGCGTATTTTATGAATCCCATATTATTCCTCCAAAAATTTTATTTTTGTGGTCCCAAAAATTAAACATTTTTGATGACCCCCGCCAAACAAAGGCATTTATTCTTTCACAATAGGTTTGTAAGTTTTCTCGTCTAGCTTTAACTCTTTCATCACTTCATAGATTGTCACGTTCTTCAATCCTTTTAGCTGGTGGTCAGCCGTTCCAAGGTAAAAGTCGTTTTCAATCTTGAACAACTGGTGTTCTTTGTCAACATCTTTATTGTACAAGACTACTGAATTCTCAGCTCTTTTTATCTCGTACTCCTTGTCTGATGTGGAGTTGTTTCCTATTACATATCCACCTATACCACTTACTACTATGCTTCCAGCAATCAACAATGTTTTTGCCAAGTTTGCCATTTTTAATCTACCTCCAATATAGCTCTCGCTATCCTTGTTCTTTTTATCTCCCAAAGCAACACCTCTCGCCTAGGATATCAACTTATTAGTTGGATTTATAATATAAACTTGAGTTGTAATAATTGATACTACAAATTTGATATCACAAATTACTTGTCCAAGTATATCACGTTTTTGTAGAGATTATGCTTTCGAAGATCTATCTTTGATATTGACTCATCTATTGTTCCTAAGTACCCAAACTTTTTGAACAACAATTGCAGGTCATCCCCTTCAAGCACTTTCACGCCTTTTTTAAAAGCTTCAGTTCTGACTTTGTTTTCAAACTTCTTGTTCGTGACTAGTATTGACTGGTCTGCTCCTATAAAGTTTTGACGTTCCCACACTTCATCAACTAAGTTGTCAATTCGCCTGATTACTTGGCCTGATTTTTCTTTCTCGCCCGCTCTTAACTTGTAACTTATATATCCATTAGAAGAGTATTTGGCTTCAACTATCATCAATTTCAAGTGATTCTTTGAGACTATGTAATTATAGCTTATGTCTGCCTGTCTAAATGTGTTTTTGTCTTTGTGATATTCTACATCTCTAAGAACATTCTTGTAACCTTGAAGTTTTAGAAATTCTTCTAGCCATATCTCAAACTGGTTTCCCCTGATTTTTTCCGGCGTCATCATTACTTTGCTTCATTCTTTGCATATATGCTGTCTAAGAATTCAAACATCTTGTAGATTGATCCTTTCTGTACGTCAATAGGTGGTTTATTATTTGCATCTTTTTGGATGAAAACAGTTGAGTCTAATCTCCTCTCATAATTGTTCATGTTGTCTTTAAATTTTAGGTAAAGCTCGTTTTTTCCATCTTTACTCTTCTTTATTTCTAAGTTAAAGTTGTTTAACGACTCCGCCTCTGAGTCTAACAAGTTGTTTTTTGCAATGTATGCAGACTTGAATATGTTTAAAGATTGATCAATTATTTCATCTAACTGTTCAGCGGTTGGTTTTTCACCGATCTTTAAATCAGTGTTTGCTAATTTTAAATAATCACTCGTCATGTCCCACCCGTATATTTTGTTGTCTTTGAAACGCTCTTTTAAGCCATTAATCATTGTCGTTTCTTTTGGCAGCATGTCTTCTAAGACTTCTACTTTCTTAGTTTTTCCGTTGGATGTATATTCGAGGTATGACTCAATTCTTCCTTTGTTGTTTGACTCCCAAGTGGTTTTTAATCCTGGTGGGTCTTGAAAGTAGTTTTGTTCTATTACTTGTTTTTTGTCAAAGACAGTGTATTCTGCCTCTTTTATGTGTTCATGGTTTTCAAAGGCAAAATATCCTCCTATTGCAGCAACTATTAATGACCCTTTTATCCATAGAAGCGACCTCCAAAAACATCCTATCTTTCTCATTTTCACTTACCTGCCCAATCTCTAACAGATTGATAACCTTTTAGTGATGTGTACATCAAAGCAGCGTAGCTTAAGAGATATTGGTTTCCTGGAATTAAGTAAAGCCCTCCAAGCACTGCTGCTCCCATAATTGTCTTGGTCTTGTTTTTCTGAAGAGTTGTTATGGTTGGTTGATAATCAATAGTTGCTTTCTTTATATCCTGCACTGCTTTTTTCACCATTTTTTCAAGACTCATTTTGCATCCTTCTTGTACATCTCCTTTATTTCAAAGTAGAAATCTTTCATTATGGTTTCAAGACCTTCTTTGTTTCCTTCGAGAAACTTCTTGACCGAATGCTTCATCACATCATACTTGTAGTCCACATTCATATCGTTGACCCGCTCGTTTATAACAACCACTGCTAAGCTGTCTGGCAGAACTTTTGATGTGACACACATAACTTTTGCAAAGTCCCGCTGATATTTCTCTGGTTCTTTTTCTTCAAAGACTTTCTCAATAAACTTTTCAGAGTATTCATGCAAGTCTTTTGGCTCTTTTACAATCACTACTGGCGCTTTCTCTTCGCTTGTGAATATCCGCTCCACATAACTCTTTGCGCGAACATATGCTCTTTCTGCTTTGTGCGAGATGTCAATTGAATCTCCAACGTATAGCGTTGTTCCAATAGCAGTTCCAACTATTAGCGTCTTGAGCCAAATCCTTTTTTTAGAATAAACTTTTTTTATAGATTCTTTTGGTTCCATTTTTACCTCAAGCTTTTTAGAAAGAATTAGTTTTGTAAAATTATTAAATATGAGCAGTAGTCAAATATACAACAAGAAACTTATTTCTTTCCATCCCACTCATCTAAGAATTCTTTTAGAAATTCTTCTGTGAACTTATGTCTGTGCTCGGCCATGTTCTTTCCTGTTTTTGTGTTCATCAAATCTTTTAGCAAGAAGAGTTTCTCGTAGAAATGATTTATGGTTGTTCCATTGCTGTTGTGATAGTGCTCAGCTGTTTGATGAATTTCTGGCTTAACACCAGGATCGTGCAAAGCTCTATTCTTGTGTCCTCCATAAGCAAACGCTCTACCTATTCCAATCGCACCTATGGCATCTAACCTATCAGCGTCTTGAACAATCTTTCCTTCCAATGTTTTTATTTTATTCTCAACTTTTGCTCCTTTGAATGACATGTTTGCAATTATCTCACACACCTGAAAAATTATTTGTTCATCAACTCCTTGGCTTTCAAGCCATTCTCTGGCTTTCTTTGGACCAACACTTTGGTCTCCACTATGAAACTTCCAATCAGCTATATCATGCAGAAGCGCTGCAAGCTCTACTATGAACATATCTGCTTTTTCTTCTTTTCCAATATGGATGGTTGCTTTCCAAACTCTATAAACGTGTTGCCAATCGTGACCAGTTCCTTCTATTTTTAGTGTTTCTTTCACAAATTCTTGAGTTCGTTTTATCACGAGCTGTTTATTCATGAAAAAACCTTAGATGCTGTCAGAATAAAAATGTTTCTACTTCCTAAACGTGTAGCAAATCTCCCTTTCAAGATTCCATAATTGTTTCCAACCAGTGTCGCCAACTAAGAAGTCAACTTCATCTGCACCCATGCTTATCGCTTTTTTTATATGCTCGAATATCAATAGTTTTCCAAGGTTCTTGTATTCTTCGTTATAACTTCCATTTAACACGTAGTAATAATTGTTGTATCGCGCTGCTATTTCTATTCCTTCTACAACGCCGTTTATCTTTATTGTTAGTGTGTATATCATCTTTTTTTCTTCGAGCATTGATAGGAATGAGTGCATCTCTTTTACGAATTGCGGGTCTGAAAAGTCAGACTCTTCTCCAAACCTTTTAACGCTGAATGATACAAACGTGTCAAAGTTTTCTTTCTTCTCCCAAATCAATTCGCATTTGTACTGGTCAACTTTTTTCATGTCATTTAAAAAGTTCTTCCTGTGTTTTTTGTTGAATGTCGCCAGATACTTGTTTATGTCTTGGTTGAACTGTTTTATGTTTAAGAAGTAGCGGTAGTCTGTCTCTGAAAAATATTTTTCATACTCTGGATACTTTTTTATTATTTCTTCCCCGCATTTTGAGTTGATGTCATAGATTATTATTGGTGTTGGCATGTGTTCAAAGAATAACGGGAATAGCTTTGTGTCAAACCAGAAATGTCTGTCTTCTGGAAACATTCCTCCGAAGAAAAAGTATTTGTTAACTTCAAAATCTTTCCATAGCGGCAAGACTCCTTTGACTTGCTTCTGGTCTGATAAAACCATGAAGTAAGGCTCGTATAGTGCAGAGTCATAGAATGAGTAAACAGTTTCCCATAAATCCCAAATCGTCCTTTGAGGCAAGAATTGTTTCCACAACTTCTCGCACTCTTTGATATCACTGACAACACTTATTTGCATATAAAAAAATCGCCTCAGAGTTCTCTTAAGTAACCCCAGTTATGCAGCCGATCGCTGTCCTCGTACCACCTGTCGCCTATGTCGTGGCGGTAATACATGTGGGGTATGTTAATATTTTTTATTCTATTATAAGCTTGGTTTTGCGCCTGCTTCATAGTGGACCCTGTTCCGCACACTATCAGCACAACTCCTGAGTGTCCAGTTACAACCCATTCGCCATTTAATAGTTTTACGTCTTCTATGTGTATTCCTTCAAATCCTTTCTTAAAATTCTTGAAGTGTATGACTGAGTCTTTTGATTTGACATTGAATGTTTCTGGGTCTGTGAATGGGAATGGTGGGACTACTATTCTTATTCCGACTTGAAATCCGCTCTTCGTTTTTAGTTTTGGCGTCCCTCCTTTGGCTAGTTCGTATAAAAATTCTGCGATTGGTGTAAGCATTCCTTCTTGCTGAATTGCAATTGTTGGATATCCAAATCTCGACGTCCACTCCAAAGGGTATATCCCATAGCCGTTAACCATGCAGTTGATGTCTATGTATCCAACGTATCCTTCTTCTGCGAGTTTTGGTTCCATCTTTTTTAGTGTCTGGTTAAATATCTTATTTGGTCCACTCCAAAACATAGATGTTCCCATTTCTCCTGTTGATGGTCCCAATTCTCCGGGAAATAACTTCTTGTGTTCAAAGTTGACGTTTATCGGATAGATGAATTCTTTTCCATTGAAGAACCCTCCAACTGCAACCTCTACACCGTATATTCTTCTTTGAAGCTGAAAGATGGGTATCTTGTTTGACCACGCATTCTTGTAATCAGACAACACCTGTATTACATCTCGACCGTCTTCCTCCTCTCCTATGAACAACATTCCTTTGATGTTTTGCGCTTCTCCGCTTGGCTTTATCACATATTCGTTTGGATTCTGTTTTACATATTCTATAGCTTCATCAAATGATGTGAAGTCTTTATACGGTAATGTCAGCACTCCAGCTTTCTTTAGTTCTTCTTGGCCAAATGCTCTATCATCTTCTAACTGATCTGTGTATGGTGTTCCTCCAACAACAAATTTTCCTTGGTCTCGAAGCTTCTTTGCTAATGCTCCTTGCCCAAGTACATCGTCAAACACTATCACGTCTGCCCAGTCAACTTCTTTTTCCCAGTCATCTATGTGTGTTATAAATCCGCTTGCAACTTCTCTTTCGTCTGCATCTTTAACATAGAACTTTACGTTGTGCCCTTCTTTTAACACTTGCCATGCAAGGTCTCCGCATAAATTATCTAGTGATATAAACAAAAAATTTTTTGGCTCCATTAATTTTTTCCCTCACAATATTATTTTAAGATTTTTTCAACTTTATCTTATAACTAGTATAAGTATTTATTGTTTTTGGTTTTAGAAAAAATTTTAGAATAAGAAAAAAAATAAAAAAATTAAATCATCTCTCCGATTTCAACACCATCAGCCTCAGGAAGCAAGTCAGAAGTTATATCTGTAGCCACTTGATCACCACTAACAGGTTGATTTGCATCAACTGATGAATCAGTATTAACAACATCATTTACAATGGATGATTTGCAAGCAGTCAAACTAACTAAAAGTACAAGCAATCCTACTAAGAGAATTATTTTCTTATTCATTTTGAACCACCCTTCTGGTTTTTATTTCTCTCTTGCATTTTTTGTTGTCTCTCGTCTGCTTTTTGTTGCATTTGTTCTCTTCTTTCATCCATCTTAAATCCTTTCTCTTCAAGTTTTTGAACTCTATTTTGTTCTCTCTCAAGTCTTTTTTCTTCAAATTTTTCTTTTAATTTTTCAACAGAATCCTTCTTAAAGATACTCATCTTGACTTTTTCTTCTTTGACTTTTAACGCTGCTTCTTTTCTTTCTTCAGAAGTCATAGATTTAAAGCTTTCAGCTAAATCTTTTCTTATGTCGCTTATTTTATCTCCGTTTTGCAAACGCTCTAAAATTGCAGAGTCCTTAATGCCTGTTCTTTGCATATATAAAGAAAGTCTTTCTGAGTTATAATTTTTTTTAAGCTCTTTAATCTTCTCTTGTAAGTCTTTCAACTGTTCTTTATATTTTTCCTTGAGCTCTTCTCTTAATCTCTTTTGCTCATCATCCTTAAAATAAGTTCTAGCTTCATCTCTAAAATCCTTTGCAAGACTTCGTGCATCAGACTTTATTTGTACATATGTTTGTGCTAGCTCATTTGAAGTTGCATTACTCACATTAATATCTAAAGATTTAACTTCTTCAACTAATAGAGTCATTTCTCCAAGAATTGCATTTAGATTAGAAACATTCGCGCTTTCATTCTTTTCTAATATCTTTGCAACAATTTCTTGTCCTTTCAAAATGTTATGCTCTATTGATTTTTGCAGTTGAAGTAATCTTACTTGCGCACCTTTTGGTGTGTGCATTATAGCAACTTCTGATTCATCTTCTTGCTCTACATCTTCTGTTTGAGTTTCGTTGTCATCATGAGATACAGTCTCATTGTCATCTGTTGTTGTTGTGTTGTCATCTTGTGCTAAAGCTAATGGGAGTACTGAAACTAAAAACAGTGCCAAAACCATAAACACAAAAGTTTTATTCATATTCATATCATACACCTCCGTATGTAATAATAAGTAAGACGGAACAACATAACTACTTTTCCCGGAACAAAGCGGAACAAACCGGAAAGCTACTTATTTTTCAGAAATAACACGTTTGACATCCCTTTGCCCTCTTTTGTTATTATATCTTTTCTTACAAGCGAGTCGATGTTTCTTGATAATGAAGATTTTGGTATCTTTAGAATCTTTTCAAGTGCTGCTTGCGTGATTGGTTTTTTGTTTTTCTCAATAATTCTCATTATTTCTCGCTGTCTTTTTGTGAGTGATTCAATGTTATAATTCCTTTTTGAACTCGTCTTTCTCTTAAAAACAAGTATTGTTAACACAATTATTACTAGTATAATAATAACAGCTATTACCATGTAACCACCTAAAGAAGATGATTTTAGAGGAACTATTTGGTACTGAACTAATATTGACAAAGACTCATTCTCACCTGTTGCAACTATTAAAATCTCATCAGACCGACTTTCTATTCTTGGAGGGGTGGAAACTTTCAAATAATTTACAACTGCATTACTTGGAAGATGCAATCGATAAATAAAATCAGAGAACTCGTCGTCTAATGTGAGGTTAAAAAACCAGTAACCTTTATCTTTGAAAGTAAACTCTTGAGTTGAAGAGAGATTAAGTAGAGGATGGTTGGTAACGCCTTTTATGGCTGCTACTCCATCATTTGATACATATATATCTATATCAGCATAGTAGTGATGTGAAGAATAAACTACAGGAATAAGCATCAGAAACGACAAAAACAATACCATCATGACCTTCATAAGCAAAATGATAAACCATAAAGAATAAAAATGTTTTGGAAAAATGGCAAAGTCAACTAGCCCGTGTTACAAGTAAGTATAGAAATAATCATCGTCGAGACAAATCTTGAGTGCTATACAAAAACACACATAACTTGACTTTGCCCGGAATGTCTGGATGTTTATTAAGAATCTAAGTAGCACAAAAAAGAATTTAAAGAAGATAACATTTTCAGTTGCTTCGCAAATGGAGCCGCCACACATATACAGGAATGGAAGAAGATATGATTTATCTTGCAATATTCCAAAAGATGTTGATTTAGAGGAAAAACTCACTAAGTTTAACAGGGAAGAACTCCAAAAAAATGGAAGATTAACATTTGAGAAGTATCACCTTCCAACAGATTACTTTCCAATTTTTAGCTGGGGAGAAAACGGCAGATTATTAGGAATGCACATAAGTGAAGGAGGCAGGTGGATTGACAGCAGCAAATACGCGTATCACTTCCACAACATAGACTACTCAGACGACGCATTAGCAGGAACAGAGATACTTATAGGAGAGTACTTGAATAAACTAGGATTAGACTTTCCATTTATAAAAAAAGAGAAAGAAAATTTTTATTTTGAGTTTAAGTTGACAAAAGACAGAGATAGAGTCGTAAGAAAAGCAAGACAGGTAAATCAAGAAGCATTCAAATCATTCACAAAAGATGTATTTGAGTCTTTTCAGTTCAAGGGAGAGAGTCCGTCAATAGAATGGAGCAAGAGTGGAGAGTTATATGTTATTAAGCTCAAGGAAGATAGTGGTCTAATTGAGTTAAAAGAAGACTCGTATCAGGGAAGAAAGATTAGCAATTCAATCCAAGCGATGGCAGCATTTAAAACACTCATAAAATACTTAGACTACGTTCTTCAGGATTAATTCACTTATTTAGCATGTTTATAGGGTAATAAGGCATTATGCTGACTTCTGAAATATTGACTCTTTGCGGAAGATTTGAGAGATAGATTACTAAGTCTGCCACGTCTTGTGTCTGGACTAATTTTTCTCTGTCCATGTTTTGATAGTGACCTTTTACAGCAACCATTCCGGGACATATAGTGTGTACTTTCACGTTGAAAGGTTTTAACTCTTCTGCGATTGATTCTGAGAATACTATCACCGCTGCTTTTGAAGCTGCATAAGCACTTTGGGACGGAGGGCCTCTCTTGCCAGAGCCAGATGAAATGCTTATAATTATTCCTTCTCTTTGTGCTTTCATCAAAGGTATTACCTGTTTTGTCAAGTTGTACAAAGCTCTTATGTTAATGTTCATTACATCATCATAAGACTTCATGGAGAAATCATCTATAAAACCGCCTAGTGCTACGCCTGCATTATTGATTAAGATATCTATGCGCCCAACTTTTTCCTTTATAAAATTGACTAGTCCTTCAACGTCGGCATCGACTCTTAAATCTGCTTTTACGAATAAAGCTTCTCCGCCTAACCCTCTTATCTTCTTCACGTTTTCAGATAGTAAATCTTCTCTTCTTGCACATAGAATAACGCTGCCACCCTCACGTGCAAACCTGTAAGCTATCGCTTCTCCAATGCCACTGCTAGCACCAGTAACCAAAACTACTTTGCCTGTCAAGACCATGATGCTTAAAAGAATGGATTGAGGATATAAAAAGGTTGCGGGATGACTTCAAACCAAATCAAAGCCATCAAAATATTTATATACATTATATCCTTAACAACTTTTTATGAACAAAAATTTTGTTATAATTGGACTAATCGCTGTTTTAAGCATTCTATTATTTGGGTGTGAAAAACAAGTAGAAATGAATGATGTTGGCTCAACCTTGGAAGGAGTCAATTCTGTAGTCAACGCTAACAACCAGTTTGCATTCGATTTATACTCACAATACAAGTCAGGTGAAGAAAACATATTCTTTTCACCCTACAGCATCTCAGCAGCCTTTGCCATGACTTACGAAGGCGCAAGAGATGATACTGCAGATGAAATACAAAAAGTGTTTTACCTCCAAAAAGATGATACTATGAGAAGATCATCCTTTGCAAAGATATATAATGATATTAACAAAGGCAATAAAGATTACAAGCTATCAACCGCAAATGCTCTTTGGGCTCAGAAGGATTATGCATTCTTAGATGAATACTTCGAAGTGATTGGACAGCATTATGGTGGAAAAGTCACAAACCTTGATTTCGTAGGAAAAACAGAGGAGTCACGCCAGACTATCAATAGGTGGGTGGAAGATGAGACGAACGATAAGATAAAAGATCTGATACCTGTGGGCGCCCTTGACTCTATGACCAGATTAGTGCTTACAAACGCAATCTACTTCAAAGGAGACTGGACCAAGCAGTTTGAAAAGAAGAACACCAGAGATGAAGACTTCAGAGTCAATCAAGGATTAATTGTTAAAGCTCCGATGATGAGCCTGACTGGAAAAGAAGCAAAGTTCAACTATACAGAGACAGATGATGTCCAAGTGCTTGAAATGGCTTACAAAGGAGGAGACTTATCAATGATAGTCATACTTCCAAAAACAGATGACTTGGAAATTATTGAAGAATCTATTGATGCTACAAAAGTGGTTGAGTGGAAAGGATTATTAAGAGAGCAAAGAGTGGATGTCTACTTCCCAAAATTCAAGTTTGAGACAACATACTCAATGGCAGAAACACTTGCCAATATGGGAATGCCTACAGCATTTACAGACAGTGCAGACTTTTCAGGAATGACAGGCAAAAAAGACTTAATGATAAGCAAAGTGATACACAAAGCATTCGTTGAAGTGGATGAAAAAGGAACAGAGGCAGCAGCTGCAACAGCAATAATAATGCAAGTAACTTCAATACAAAACCCAACGCCGATACCAATATTTAGAGCTGATCACCCGTTCATATTTTTGATACAAGACAAAGCGACTGGAGAAATACTATTCTTAGGAAGAGTAAGCGACCCTAACGCTTAACTCTTTTTTTAAATTTTTCTTTTATATCCAATGCTTTCTTGATTATAAAAAAAGCATACTACAAAAAGCAGGGCTTTTTGGTATCCAAAATTCTTTGAATTTTGAGTACCTCGATATTTATGTCGAGGATTTGACAAGTGTTTCTTCTTGTATTCTTTTTTTGGACCAAGAACTCTGCTGATATGTTTAATCAATTAGTTAAAACATACTCCGTCCTGCTCAAAAACTTTAGTTTTTGGCACAGAGTAATCATTAAGATTGCTTGTGCATGAAATATTAATTTCATTGCACAACAAAACACATCGTGTTTTATTTGTTTAGGGCGGAGTTCTTGATTTCTTCCCACCTAAGCTTCATAAAGATAGAAAACTCAGAAATAAAAAAGAATTAACAAAAGTGATTGAAGAAAAAACAGAAAAGCTAACAGAAAAATCAAAGGAAAATATTTATATTCTAAGCAATATTCTATAAAACAATGGATATAAAATTAAAGCTATATAAATTTGAAAAAGAATATAATGATATTTATCAAAGACCTAGTTTTAGGAGTGATAAAGCAAGATATAGTGACGAACTTCGAGAATGGGAAGAAAGAAAGACTGAAGCAAAACTACTAGAAGAAAAAAAGTTAATAAAACAGGAATTTGAACGCGTTGCAAGCCAATATTTAAAAGACAGAGAAGCATCTGAAGATATAAGAAAAAAGATATCTGAACCAATACTAAAAAAGAAATATTAAAAAACTTCTTACGTGAAAAACAAAGACGTTCTGAACTAAAGGAAAAAAACAAGAATGCTAATAAAAGACATGCTCAGAAATGAAACATTTCTGGCATGCTCAAAAATCAATGATTTTTGGCGTGCTAATTGAAAACAGGCCACGAAAACGAATATTAAGTTCTGGTTTATGTTATTGTAAGAAAAAATTGTTTGAAAAACATAACTGTATTAGTACTATCTTCAATTAATTCTATTCTACAAACATCAATCATTGCTATTGCTTCTTCATCTACAGTTACTGAAAGCTCAAAAGCAGTGTAATTATAAGTATAGTCAGTCTTCACTGTTCTTGACAAATACTGTGAAATCTTTTACTCTGAGAATTAATAATTTTTCCAAAAAGTTATTTCTTTTTAGGCTTCCACATCCTTGCCACTTTCTCGCTCTCAGCTGTTTTCTTCATAAAAAACTTTACCTGTTTAGGCATCACGTTTTCTATGGAAGGCATTTTTTTATACACGTCGTCAATTATATCTTGGATTTCTCTAGTGATTTTCTTGTAAGTGCTTTGGTCAGCGTAGATGAGCCCTTCTTTTATTCTCTGATGGGCGGGTGTGCCGTCAAGTGCAAACACAATAAACCCTCTTTTTCCACCTATTAGCTCTGAGAATGTATTCATTCCTGAAAATACTCTTTTATGACTTGCATAGTAAACGCCACCGGTTTTCCTGCTTGGATCAAGTATTAGCAACTCGTCGCCTTCAACGCTTATACAAACTGAATAATGCGCTTTTGCTGCAGACGGGAACAAGTATGACTTTTTATAATCAACAATTATAAGTGCTTCTCCATGCAGCCAGGATTTAAGCTCGTTTTTCAAATCAACTATTTTGTCAGCGTCAATCCACACACCAACAACTTTGTCGTTTGTAAGCTTCTTAACAACTTTGATTAAGTCTGCAGGCTTGCTTCCCCCTGGCTCACCAGTTTTTGGAACTATGGTTTTGGCTTCTCTTCCAATCTCTTCTTGGCTGATGTCAAAGCCAAATATTTTAAGTATCATAGAAACAGATGCTGGTCCACAGTAGCTTGGGTGTTGGGCAATAAAAGCTTTTTTTATCTTCTCCAGAGTTGAGAGCTCTATTTTTATCTGTTTAAAACAAAGGCCTTCATCCAAGATTTTTTTGTACGGAATTAATTGCTGAAATTTGTCTTTGAACTCGACCACCACTCCCAGAGGCGTTAAACTATTAATTTTAACAGATTCATTGTTTATACGCAAATATTCACCTTTGCGGACTAATTGGGAATACCTAAAATAGTGTCCGACAACCACATTTGCAAACAAATCTTTGAATCCGAATAACAACAACAGCAAAAAAAGTATTAATAGAGGATATAATACGTAGCTTAAAATGCTTATTAACCACCCAGCGTCAATCCCCGCTAGGTTAAGGATTAATACAAAACCAAAAAAGTAGAGTATCAGCCTAAAAACAGATATTATAAATTCTAAAAACTCTTCTTTACCGCTATCTTCAATCAAGGTTGATAGTCCTGATTTAGAGATGAAGTTGGTGACTATAAAAGATATAAATCTTACAAACAAGCCTAGCAGTATAAGCATGAGGACAAACGAGATTATGTTTGGTGTGTAGCTGTACAAGGCTATGAAGAACTCGCTTGTTAGATTAGCCTGCAAAACAGCCAGGGCAAAGATGATGAAGATAATAATTGTTCCATAGAAGAATAATTTTGCAATAAAAGGTTTTTTTAGGGTTGTCTTAAATTTCCTTCTGAAGAAGTAAGTGATTGTCTTATCTAATATCTTAGCAAGTGCAAAACCAAACAATAGAAGTATGAAAGCAATTATTATTCTAAAAGTAACCGGATCAATCCTTGTTCCTAGTATATCTGTGAGCATAAAAACATAGTAATATGAGGGTTTATTTATTCTTTATGGTTTTTAAGGGCAAGAATTCATAAAAATGACCTACTCTACCACCTGAAGGTGGTGGTATCTTTCTAGGCTGTTGTGTGATGTTGTTCTTGATTTTCTAATATAGTTCCAAGTCGTTGTGAACTCGCTGTAACCAACTGTTACTGCGCATCCACCTGCACTCCAGAGGTGTCCTTGTGGTAATCTTAGTCTGCTTTTTGGATGATTCTTGAAAAAGTAGTATGCTGATCCTCCTTTTAAA
>JAHJQL010000052.1 GCA_018819065.1 Nanobdellota archaeon
ATAGTCGGCTATCCCCGACCTAAAGGTCAGGGTATTACGCTCGACTATCTTAAAAGTCGAATTTTTGGGATTAAAAATCTCAACCTGAAGGTCGGGGTATTAAACCCCAACAAAATCTCTGTTGAGATTTTTAATAAAAAACAACTTCAGAATTCTAAAACTTCATTCCACCGCCACTCATGCGCTTCATCATCTTCTCCATGTTTTTCTCACCACCACCTTTCATCATTTTAACAAGTTTTTTTGATTGACGATACTGTTTTATCAACGAGCGAACATCACTAACAGAAAGACCAGAGCCAGATGCAATTCTTTGAACCCTTGGACCATCCATTATTCCAGGGTCTTCTAACTCTTCTTTTGTCATACTATTCATTGCAAAGCGCCACTTCTCAAGCATTCCTTCTTGGACTTCAAG
Source organism: Nanobdellota archaeon (assembly GCA_018819065.1). Taxonomy (GTDB): domain Archaea; phylum Nanobdellota; class Nanobdellia; order Woesearchaeales. Next base: position 419 of record JAHJQL010000052.1, read on the forward strand.
TGCTTCTTTTGGAATTTTTAGCTGTCCAAGCCCTGGAATCATCTCCATTAGTTTGCTTAAAGAGCCCATCTTCTTCATAGCACTCATCTGCTCATAAAGGTCAATAAGGTTGTATTCTCCTTTGAGGAATTTCTTTCCCATGTCCTCTGCTTCTTCCTCAGTCATGGCTTCACGAGCTTTTTCAAGGAGTGCTTCTAAATCACCCATGCCAAGGAGCCTTCCAACAAACCCTTCAGGTTTAAACTCTTCAAGGTCAGCTATTTTTTCACCAACCCCGATGAATTTCACAGGAGCCCCTGTAACTGAGCAGGCTATTAGTGCTCCTCCACCTTTTGCAGTTCCATCAAGCTTATTTATGACTACACCTGTAACGCTACAAGATTCATGAAATGCTTTTGCCTGTTTTTCTGCTGCTTGACCAATATCTGCACTTATGACTAGAAGTTTCTCGTTAGCCTGAACTTCTTTGTGAAGCTTGTCAAGCTCATCTATTAGTTCATCGCTAAGAGCGTCTCTTCCAGCGGTGTCAATTATTACGATGTCATACTTGTCAAGCTCTTTTTTGTAAGTCTTATATATTTTTAAGGGGTTTTTCTCTTTTTTATCGCCGAAGAAGTCAACGTTTGCCTTTTCTGATAGCTGTTTGAGCTGTTCGTATGCAGCAGGTCTCCAAGTGTCTGTTTGTATTATAGCAACTTTATTACCTCTAGTCTTATAGAACCTAGCCAGTTTGCCTGTAAGAGTTGTCTTTCCGCTGCCAAAAAGCCCCACAAGCATTATCTTAAAAGGCTTCTTGCCCTTAATCTCCATCTTTGAACCAGGCCCCCCTAAAAAGTTTACTAGCTCATCATAGACTATTCTTATAAGATTCTCTTTTTTTGAGATTGTAGAAGGCTCAGTCTCCTTTAAGGCTCGCTCTTTTATCTTCTTTGTAATGTCAAAGACCATCTGAACGTTGACGTCAGCCTGCAGCAGAGCCCGCTGTATATCTTTAACTAGTTCATTTATGAGTTTTTCATCTACGAAGAGTGAGCTTGTTATTTTTTGAAGAGTGCTCTTCAACGAGTCTGATAATTTTTCAAGCACCATGTTTAGTGATTAAAAATAATTGAGGATTTATAAAAGTTTATGTGAAACTATGTGAGAATAAAGTTTTAGCAATATTTTTATATATCAAAAAATAAGGAGGTCTTATGAGACTAACATTCATTCTCATATCAATTCTTGCTTTCGTCCAGTTAGCTTTTGCTCAGACAGCGTCTTTGACAGTGGAGACACAATACATAGATACTGCTATTCCGGCGAGTTCAGTTCCGTTAAGCTACAAGATATATTATCATGGGGATGATAGAATTGCTCAGGGCACTATTCTGCCTGATGATGTTGGCACATTTATAATCGATGCATTTTGGGGATTTGCTGAATTAAGCGTCTCTGCTGATAATCCTAGCACTGAAGGGTTTGACTTCTTTGGTCAAACATCTTTTTTTGTTAATGAATCAAAGAGTGTTTCTGTAGTTCTTTTTCCTGTAGGTTCCGCAAGAGTTTTGGTTGTTGACGAGAAAAGGCAGCCTGTTGAGGCTCCTGTCAGGATTGACTGTTCAAGAAGTAATGGAGTCCAAGGATATTTTAACACAGATAAATTTGGAGTTGTAAAGGCGGATTTTCTTCCTGTTGGAAACTGTGTTTTTAGATCTGCTATTAAAGACATTGTCATTAGTAAAAATGTTGAAGTGAAAAAGGGTTCTAAGCAGGAAGTCGTTCTTGAACTAGAAGGTTACAATAAGAACAAAAAAGATTATTCAATTTTATGGACTATTGGAATAATAATTATTCTTGTTTCTCTAATAATATTGTTCTTAAAGAGAAAACGAAAAAACAAGCTTTATGATGTTAAAGAACCCTCTGAAAAGAATAAACTTGAAGAAGTCAAAGAGGAAGAAGAGAAAGTGATTGTTTCTTCTGCAAAAGAAGATATAATGACTGCTCTTAATAAGAAGGAAAAACAGGTTGTTAAGTTCTTGCTAGAAGAGCAACAAGCAGCGGAGAAAGAGGGGAAGAGTGCTGAAAGGTTCTACATCTCACAAGCAACCCTCGTCAGAGGAGCAGATATTCCAAAGACTTCTCTTGCACGAGTGCTTGAATCCTTGACTCAGAAGAACATATTAAATGTTGAGAAGATTGGAAAACTCAAAAAAATATCTCTGACAGAGTGGTTCAGGTCAAAATAGGCTCTTTTTGATATTTGGACTTCTTTTCTTCCTTTTTTCAGAAAACAAAGCTGTTTGGCCTTTTTTTAAGGTTTTTAGACCTCTGAAACTATTTATATTCGGCTTCATTTAAAGACCTTAGGCAAAAATAATCTTGCCAAAGAATAAAAACAATAATCGGAGGATAAAAAAAATGAAAGAAAAAATATTGACAAAAATACTGGCTGTGTTTTTCATAATGATAGTTGCAGTTTCAGGAGCAATGGCAATCTCATTAACAAAATCACAGACAGATAGTCTGATACCTACATACGTGGGTGAAGTTATAACAGACAAACAAGTATATTACCAAGGAGACAACATTCAGATTAAATGGTCCTTGGCGGAAAGGTTTAACAACTACATGAAACTAATAAAACTAGTAAATGTAGAAACAGGCGCTAGTATAAATCTAATTCAAGACAATGAAGTTCTAGGCACAAACTATGCTAAGGCAACAATACCTAATTGGTTGCCTGAAGGTTACTGGAAGGTTCGAGTGACCATCCAGCCAGAAGTAGAGGGACAAACCTATTGGGATAGTAAAGACTTCAAAGTTGTGAAGAAAGAATTAACTCTTATAAAAATAGTTGGCCTTGGAGAAGCATTTGAGCTGCGAAAGAATGGTCAAGCAACATTGCAAGGAACAGGTTTTACAATGACACTAAATAGGCTAGGACCATTAATAGTGTGTGTTCGAGCACCATGCGACAGTTATCCAGAAGCAAGCATAACAGCACAGATTCAAAAACCATCAACAGCTAACAATGTTGCAGGAGTTTCGGTAGACATTAACATGGCAGTTGGTGAAACCAAAGATTTGTTTGGATACACAATAACTTTTGAAAAAAGCGATGGAACAGTAGGTGTTTTCATCATAAACAAAGGAATTACTCAACCACCAGTTCCAGGAGTACAAATAGTTGGCCTTGGAGAAGCATTTGAGCTGCGAAAGAATGGTCAAGCAACATTGCAAGGAAC
>JAHJQL010000053.1 GCA_018819065.1 Nanobdellota archaeon
CAAAAAGAACGGATTATTTATAACTATTTTGAAAAACAATAATCTTTAAAACAAAAAAATAAAACTTACAATGTAAGTATAAAAAACCTACAATGTAAGTAAACATAATTGTTTGAACAACAAACAACTAAAAAACAAAAATAACAAAACAAACATATTTAAAAAGAACTAAATTTAAACAAAAAAAATGCCAAGAAAAAAAGAAGTAAACTCAAAAAAAGAAGACACTCAAAAAAAAATAACGAAAAAGAAAAAAAATGCTGAAGAAACAAATCAAGAAACAAAAGTAAAAGAAGAAAAAGAAACCTTAAAATCAGTATTTGCACAAGAAAGAGTACTTTTAGAAAACTCTGATGAAGCAAGAGAACTATACAACAAAGGAGCGTTTGGAAAAATTTTAGAAGACCAAAAATTGCAGTTATCACTCCAAGAAGCACTTTACTTAATGGAGAAGAAAAAAATACATGTAACAGACTCAAAAAACAAAAAATTAACATTTGAAAGTTTTCTCAAACAAGCGACACAAAAAGAGCCAAACTTCTGGATAAGATACTGTGTATACAAAGACATGAGAGCAAGAGGATACATAGTAAAGACTGCGTTAAAGTTTGGAGCTGATTTCAGAGTATATGACCGAGGAATAAAGCCAGGAGAAGACCATGCAAGATGGATAATCTACCCCGTACACGAAGGATCAACATTAACATGGTATGAATTCGCGGCCAAAAACAGGGTTGCACACTCAACAAAGAAAAGACTAATGATGGGTGTTGTTGACGATGAAGGAGATGTTACATACTGGGAGATTAAGTGGATGAGACCATAAACGAAAATTTTTAAAATCTCCATTGATTAGAAAAATAAATGTTATTCAAAGAACAAGTTCTAAAGATTGTAAAAGAAAAAGGACCAATAATCCCTAATCTTATAAAAAGAGAAACAGGGGGAGACACATTCTTAGTCGGAGCAGTGCTATCAGAACTATTAGGAGAGGGACTAATAAGAATATCAAACACAAAGATAGGAAACTCACCAACTTATTACTGCCAGGGGCATGAATTCAAGCTTCTAAACCTTAAAAAATACTTAAACGAAAAAGACCAACGAACAATAGATTTGTTAAGAGAAAAAAAAATACTAAAAGACACAGATCAAGACATGCTAATAAGAGTAAGCCTTCGAAACATAAAAGATTTTGCAAAACAACTAGAAGTAAATGTCAAAGGAGAAAAAGAAGTGTTTTGGAAATGGTACTTGACATCAAAAGAAGAAACTGAACATCTAATAAAAAAAGAGATTTTAGGCGAAGCAGAGCCAGAGCAAAAAAAAGAAGAAAAACAAACACCAAAAGAAGAACCAAAAAAAGAAAGAACAGAAGAAAAACAAGAAATAATAAAAGAAGAACCAAAAAAAGAAAGAACAGAAGAAAAACAAGAAATAATAAGGCAAACAAAAGAACCAGCGGACGACGAGTTCTCCAGAAAACTACACAATTACTTTGAAAAAAAAGAGATAGAAGTAGAAAAAGAAACTATTATAAGAAAAAACTCGGAGATAGAACTACAAGTAATAATTCCAAGTGCTGTTGGAAAAGTAGAGTACTTCTGCAAAGCAAAAAACAAGAAGAAATGCAACGACGGAGATTTAAGCTCTGCATATATAAAAGGACAAATGATGAAGCTACCAACACTATTCATCACAACAGGGGAAGTTACAAAGAAAGCAGAAAACATGCTAAAAAATGAATTTAAAAGCCTTGTTTTAAAAAAGATATAAAAAAATGGGCACACCAATAACAGACCTTTTAGTTGGAAAAGAAATAACCATCCAAGAACTGAAAGGAAAAATACTAGCTGTTGACACATACAACTTATTATACCAATTCTTATCAAGCATAAGGCAACCTAATGGAACACCCTTAATGGATTCTAAAGGCAGAACAACAAGCCACCTAATAGGACTATTTAATAGGATAACAAAACTAATGCTAGAAGATATAAAGTTCGTCTTCGTGTTTGACGGAGAAACACCTGAATTGAAGAAAAAAGAGCGTGAAAGAAGAAAAAAACTTAAGCTAGAGGCACAAGACCTTTACGAAGAAGCAAAGCAAAGAGAAGACACAAGAGAAATGAAGAAATACGCTTCTAGAACGTCAAAACTTGATGAAGAAATGATAAAAGAAGCAAAGAAGCTAATAACTGCTCTTGGAATGCCAATAATAGACGCTGCAAGCGAAGGAGAAGCACAAGCAGCGTTCATGGTTCAAAACAAAGACTGCTACGCAGTAGTCAGCCAAGATACTGACTCACTAATATTTGGAGCGCCACTTGTAGTAAAAAACCTCACAATCAGCGGTAAGAGAAAAACAATCAATAAACTAACTTATAAAAATATCAGCCCAGAACTAATATCTTTGTTTGACAATCTAAACAATCTTGGAGTTACACAAGAACAACTAATAGTCATTGCCATGCTTGCAGGAACAGACTATAACATCGGCGGAGTAAAAGGTATTGGTCCAAAAAAAGCACTCGCTCTTGTAAAAAATAACAAAGAGGATTATGAAGCGACATTTAAAGAAGCAAAGTGGGATGAAAACTTTGACATTGAATGGCAAGAAATATTTTATCTCATAAAAAAAATACCTGTGAAAAAAGATTATGAATTAGAATGGAAAAATCCTGACTCAGAAGCAATAATTAAGCTTTTAGTAGATGAGCACGACTTTAACAGGGAAAGAGTTGAAAAGACAATTGAAAAACTGTTTAAAGGAAAGCCTAAGAAAGAACAAAAAGGATTAGGGGAGTTCTTCTAAATGGAATGGTACGTATACGCATTAGCAGCCGCAATATTTACCGCTGCAGCAACAATTACTCAGAAAAAAACCTTAAAAAACGAGCACGCCCTTGAATTCTCTGCAGTTCTTGCAGCCATAAACTTTGCATTCACATTCTTATTTCTCCCAAGCACAAATTTTAATATTGGAATAAAAAAGTATCTCATAATATACTTAGCATCGTGGCTTGGCTCCGTTGCTTTCTTGTTCATAGCAAAATCCATTAGACACATGGAGTTATCATCATCATCCCCCCTATTAAACTTTGGACCTGGTATAACTGCCATTTTAGCATTCATATTTCTTGGAGAAAAAATTACGAGCACCCAAATAATAGGTATAGGTTTGCTAATTTTAGGCGCCTACATTCTTGAAATAAAAGGCCACATCTCAAACATACTGACACCTGTAAAAGAACTAACAAAATCCAAGTACACACGATATATATTGTTTGCACTGCTCCTTTACGGATTCTCAACACTAATCGACAGGCACGTAATGACTCAAGGCGTAAGCCCCTCTTCATACATGTTCATTGTTCACGGATTCATATTCTTAAATTATTTGATAATCATAACTTTCTTTTATGATGGATTATCAGGCATTAAACACGGTCTAAAAACTGTTGGTAAATGGATATTCCTAATCTCAGCATTCACCGTTGCTTACAGATATTTTCAGATAAAAGCAATCTCAATGGCATATGTTGCGCTTGTTGTTACAATAAAAAGACTCTCAACAATTCTAACAACCCTGATTGGCGGAAAGATTTATCACGAGAAAAACCTGCTTATCAAAGTACTTGGCTGCATAATAATGTTTTGGGGTGCTGTTTTCATAATACTATAAGTTTAAAAAAAACAAAGATTCTTTTAAAAAAATGATTGGTGCAAAAGTTAAACTTGAAAAAGCTGAAGAAGTTAAAATCTTCTTGATAAAAAAGAAGTTGTTAGACTTTGACCATCAAAACTTAAAAGATAGTGGACACATAATATTTCCTGTTGTTAAGAAATTTGAAAGTAAGGATGTTAAATTCATAGAAACCAACTTCATCAAGAAAACAAAGCAGAAGAACTGGAAAGAGTTGCTTAAAGAAAAACTCTCAGAGGAAGAATACTCCAAACTTATAACTGCCTATGACGTAGTCGGAACAATAGCAATACTAGAAATTCCACCAAAGCTTGAAAATAAAGAGAAAATAATTGCAGAGACACTTCTTAAGACAAACAAAAACATAAAAACAGTCTTAAAAAAAGCAGGTGAGCACACAGGCGTTTTTAGAACGCAAAAGATGAATTGGCTGGCTGGAGAAAACACTAAAGAAACAGTTCACAAAGAGAATAATGTTGAGTTACGAGTGGATGTTGAAAAAACTTATTTTAGCACTAGACTTGGCACTGAAAGAAAAAGAATAACTGCTCAGATAAAAAAAGATGAACACATACTAGTCATGTTTTCAGGAGTAGCACCCTACCCACTAGTTTTTTCAAAAAACACAAATGCAAAGAACATCACTGGAATAGAAATAAACAAAAAAGCCCACGAACTTGGAGAAGAAAATATTATTATCAACAAAGCAGGAAATGTCAATCTCATAAAAGGAGACGTGAAAAAACTGTTGCCCAACATCTACAAACAAATAATTGGCCTTAAGTCAAACATAAAAAAACAAGCACTCAACAACAGAATAAAGGAAAAACCACTAATCTATGAACTATATGCAACGGAGAAAAACATAGTTGAGAATAAAGAGCTGGAAAAAGTCATAAAACTCTTGAAGAATGAAGGGGTTGAAGAGATATTCATCCACGCACCACACGTAATTAGGAAAGGAGAAGAACTATGCCTTGATGAAGATGAAATGTTAAAATCAACCCTTAAATTTCTGCAAATTGTAAAAAAGCATAAAGTCAACGCAATAATTCATCCTTCAAACAAAAAAAGAGATTATAAAACCTTAATTCAAAATATCAACATGATAAAAAAGAAATTTCCAATAGAGTTTGAAAAAAACATTTACTTTGAAAACTTGATAACACCACACACATTTAGTGATGTAAAAGGAATATTAACAGTTGCAAAGAAAACAAAAATGAAGAATATCTGCATTGACCCAGCACATCACTACAAGAGTTTTGAGAGCAACGACGAATTAGAATTGTTCATCAAAGAGTTAAAATCTAATTTTAAAACCTACTTCCATCTAAACGGAGCAGACAAAAATGGAGGAGAAGGATTAAAGCTAGATCAAGGAAGCATCGACCTTAAAAGAATCCTTTCATTTGTAAATAAAGGAATTGTTGAAGTTGTCAGCAACGATGAACAAAAAGGAACTGAAATGATAAAAAGCTATGATGCTCTAAAAGAAAAGAAAATGTTCTTTGATAGAATATGCATGCCACTTCCAAAGTCAGCTGAAAACTTTCTCAAATACGCTCTTTTAGTATCAAAGAAAGGAACTATAATACACTTTTACGACTTTTTGCACGAAGAAGAATTTGAAAAGTGTGAAGAAAAAGTAAAATCTGCATGCAAAAAATCAAGATTAAAATATAAAAAACTTGACTTTGTAAAGTGTGGACAGTACTCGCCTAGAAAATTCAGGGTTTGCCTTGATTTTCAGATAGTTTGAAGTTGCCGGTATAAAAATATTTAAAAGCACAAACAACTTTCCAAACATAATGACAACCATAAATAAAACTGGTGATTGTATTCCTTGTAAGTGAACAATTCTTTGTAGATGACGAAATAAAAAGTTTGAAGGGTGGTTGTTTTCCTGGTTCTAAAAACGATAATTGAAAATAGACTGACCAATCAAAGAATAATAATAAGCCAATCAAATCTTTCTGAAAGAACAGTTAGAAATTCTTTGAAAAAATTGTTAAATTTGGGCATAATCACTCAAACAATTAACTTCTCAGACTTAAGATTTAAGTTTTATAAAATTAACAGGAGGTATAAAAAATGGAAAAGAACATAGATGGACTTGTAGAACACATAATCTCCAATGAAGAATTGGAGAATGTAGGAATTGAGTGTGAGGATTTGGGCATTAGAATTCGTATGGTGGATGCAGAAGAGATATATCTTACCAAAAAAGGAATCTCAATCCGTACAAAAGAGAAATATCTTTCAACAAATGACTTGAAAGAATATATTAGTAAAAATGAGCGTCAAAACCAGAAAGAAAGCTACTTTGACAACTTCACACCTTAAAATAGATATTTGCGTGCTCTCTAGTTACTTCCGTTCTTCATAGACCGCGAGGTCTCAGCGGGTGTTCACTCGGTCATTGCACGCAATTTTATAGAACGAAAAGTTAATTTATATAACTATCCATATATTAAATATTTTAAAAGATCTTTATCTTCTTTTTTAACTTTCTTAATTGCTTTTACAAAGTCTTCATGATAAATCTTTATCCTATCATCTCTTATCGCAAAATAACCTGCTTCTGTGCACACAGCTTTGATCTCTGCACCTGAAAAGTTTTTCATCAATTTTAAAAGTGAAACAACATCAACTGCTTTATCTAAAGACATCCTCTTACTGTGTATTTTAAATATCTCCTTTAAACCTTCTGCATTAGGATTTGGTACTTCAATTAACCTATCAAATCTCCCCGGTCTTAATATTGCAGGGTCTAAAATGTCTTCTCTGTTTGTACAACCAATTATTTTCACATTATCTAGTGGTTTAAAGCCATCAAGTTCTGCTAAGAGCTGCATAAAAGTTCTCTGAACCTCTCGCTCTCCAGACGTGCCCACATCAATCCTTTTAGACGCGAGAGCATCTATCTCGTCAATAAACACAATAGATGGTGCTTGTGCTCTGGCCAAGTTAAAAATCTCTTTAACAAGTTTTGCACCTTCACCGATGAATTTTTGAACTAATTCTGAACCAACAATCTCTATAAAAGTCGAGTTTGTTGACGCCGCAACAGCTTTTGCAAGCAGGGTTTTTCCAGTTCCTGGCGGTCCATAAAGCAAGATTCCTTTTGGTGGGTCTATTCCCACTTTTTTGAAAAGCTCGGGCTTTTTAAGAGGCAATTCAATTACTTCTTTAATCTCTTCAACCTGCTGGTCTAGACCACCAATATCACTCCAAGAAGTTGTCGGCTTTTCAAGTATGACGAATTGCTCTACATTAAATCTTTTAGACATGTTAACTTTATCAACAACAGTTAGGTTCTTTTGCTCTAAAAGAACAGAGTCTCCTGGAGCTAATTTCGCCACTGAACTAGAAACTTCCACAAAGAAGCTGTTGCCATTAGGAAGCTTAACTATTGCATTTGAACCAGTCAAAGTCATTATTTCACCTATTAAAAGCGCAGGAGTCTTGAATCTGTCAACTTCATTTTTTAATTGAGAGACAGTCTCTCTTAACAATTGATTCTCTTCCTCCAACTCATTAGAATCCACTGAGTAAGAGAACATCGACTTGTCTTTATTCATAAAAATTAAGAATTGAAACGAGATTTTTAAACCTTTGGGATAATTATTAAGCTTTTATCAAACGTGGTTAGCGACTTCGTCCCTTTTTTTGTTATCAAAATATCATCTTCTATCCTTATTCCAAAATCTTTGTATATTCCTGGCTCAATAGTTATAACCATTCCTTCTCTAAGCACATCTTTTGATGTCAGATTCACATTTGGAAGTTCGTGTATCTCAACACCGAGTCCATGACCAAGACTATGTGTGAATTGTTTGCTATAATGTCCAAGCCTATTTCTGACAAACTCTTCAATTATTCTTATGTCCACGCCTGGTTTTAGCATCTTAATTGCTTCTTTTTGTATTTCAAGAATAAAATTATAGATGCTAAGCTCTTTATTTGAAGGCGTTCCTATGTATACAGTCCTTGATATATCAGAACAATATCCTTTATATTTTAAACCAAAGTCTAAAATCAAAAAACCACCCCTCATCTTTTGATTACCAGAGTAGTGTGGAATCCTAGAATTTTTTCCTGATGCAACTATTGGCTCAAACGAAAGTTGGCAACCAAGTTTTATAGCTTCAAGCTTGATAAACTTCCTAACATCATCTTCATATTCAAAATTGAAGTTATCAACTATTTTTTGCAGTATTAACTCTGCAAGAGAACAAGAGGTTTTTATCTTGTTTATCTCAGAGTTCGTTTTTATCTTCCTCGCCTGTTGAAATATCGACTCAACGTTTTTTGTCCTGACAAACTTGTTCAAAAGTCTTTTTTGTTTGACACTCACTTTTGACTCATTAATCCCTAAAACAAATATTTTTTTATGTTTGACAACTCGTTTTATTCTTTCAAAGAGTTTTTTATAAACAACTTTTTTAAAGTCAGTCTTCACATCCTCAAGAGCATTAACAAATAGTGTTGGTTTTCCATTCTTTGGAATGAGTAGTGCAGACTCATCAACCTCTCGTCCCATTACATAAAAAAAGTTAGGATCAGAAAAGAACAGCAGACAAGCATTCACTCTTGCTTTCATCAAATTGTCCTGTATCTTTTTAATTATCATAGTGCAACTACCTCTTTTTCTTGTCAAAAATAGCTTTGTCAAGGAGTAGCATGTTTGAACTATTTTTTAACGCTAAAGGATAATCTTGACTTGTTCCCATGCTTAAATATTTCATCTTTATCCCTTGTATTTTTTCCTTTTTCACACTTCTAAAAAGTTTATTCATATCCTTGAAATGCTTATCAATATTAGCTTCATCCATGTTAATTGATGAAATACTGCACATTAGTCCAAGAACAGATAAATTTTTTAGCCCACTTAACTGTTTTAAAAACATAATTAACTGATCTTTTTTTACACCTTGAACGTTTTTGTATCCTAAAATGTTAACTCTTATTAATATTGACATATTTTTTTTGCTTCTCCAACACTGCTTATCAATTGTTTTTGCAATATCTAGAGAATCAACTGTTTGGATGAGATTAAAAGTTTCCACAGCATCTTTCACATCACTTTTCTTAAGCGTTCCAACAAAATGCCAGTTGACAGGATATTTAATCTTGGCTTTCTTCTTTTTTGCTTCTGAAACGATGATTTCAGCCACATCTTTAACATCTAAAAATAATGCTTGATTTATCTCCCTTACAGAATGGCTTGCAACAACTGCCACTATCTTGACTTTATGACTTGCCTCACTTCTAATTTTTGATAGGTTCTTAAGAATGCTCATAGTTTTAATCTTGTTTGATTGTTGTTATATAAAAAGTTATCTTGAAAAATACTAATAAAGGCAGTTAGGTTTTTAAATCAAAAACAAATCCTTATCAGATAATGGTTGCTGTAAAAGTCAATAGCATGGTCAAGCTCCACACGCTCTGCCTTCTAAATAGTGGTCCAAAGCACGGCTACGAAATCATAAAAGAACTTGAAAATACTATGGATCAAAAAATCAGTGCGAGCCACGTTTATCCTTTCTTAAAATCTCTTGAAAGTAACAAGCTAATAAACTGTCAAAAAGTGGAGCTACGAGATAAAAAAAAGTATGTTCTTACTAAGAATGGTGAGGAATTTATCAACCTGATTTTTGATAGCATAGGACACATAATGAATTCTGTTATTGAAAAAAAGGTTTTGACGTGCGCAGGTTGTGGTTGTAAGATTTATCAAGGTTCATATCAGAACGTGAAATCTGATTTAAAAGAAAATTTTTGCTGCATACACTGTGCGGATGCATCAAGAGAAAAAAGAGTTATTTTGCATTCTTGGCAGATTCAAGGTCCGCTAAAAACCGTTTCAAAGTCTTTATGAGGTGTTCTGGCTGCGTGTTTAACAATTCAGAAGAGATAGTTATTGCATCTTCTTTTGATTCTTTTTTTGATGACAAAATTAAGCATTCATTTTTTATGTCTTTGTCTTTTTTCATGGCTTTCTTAGCTGCTTTCCATTTCTCAAACAACTCCTCAACTCTGTGAATTATGAATTTTTCTTCGCAGCCAAGCAGCACAGACATCTCATCAAGAATGATTTTTCTCTCGTTAATGAATTTGTAAGCCGCATCTCCGCAGACAAATTCTATTCTTATAATTCCATCCTGAACTTTAGTGGTTCTCAAAATTCTCAAAACTTTGCATTCGCCTGTGAGGTTTAGGTGTGTTCCTCCGCATGCTTCAACGTCAAACCCTGGAATTTCCACTATCCTTATCTTTTTCCCCGGAACCGCTCCTCCTTGATATATTGTAAATCCGTACTTTGTTTCTGCAACATCTCTTGGCATGAATGACTTGTAAACTGGCAGGTTTTGATTTATTATGTTGTTTGCAAGTTCTTCTATTTTCTTAATTTGCTCCGACGTCAACTGCTCATAATGAGTTATGTCTAGTCTGGCTTTATCTACGAATTTTGCAGCACCTGCTTGCCAGATGTGGTTTCCAAGAATTTTTTTTGCAGCTCCATTTAAAATGTGTGTTCCTGTGTGGTGCTGTGCTAATTGAATTCGCCTGTCAAGATCAATCTTTCCAGAAACTAGCAATCCTTTTTTAAAAGAAGGTTTTTTCTCAAGCGCGTGAACAATTATACTTCCCTGTTTGAAAACATCAACAACTTTTAGGCCTTCAATCTCTCCAACATCATGAACCTGCCCTCCTGATGTCGGGTAGAAATTTGTCTTGTCAAGAACTATGAATTTGTCAGAAACCAATTGCACTACTGCTTTAAAACTAGTCAAGTCATAGTGTTCAAAATATAACGTTTCAGTATCTGGGATTCCTTTTAAGTCTAAATCTGTTTCTCTTCTGGTTTGAGTTTTTTGCTCTCCTAAGTCGTGTCTCTCAGCGACTTTGGCATAGAAATTCTCAGGGATGATTATCTCTCTTCCTTCTTTTTTTGCCTCCTCTAAAACTTGGTCAGGAGTTATTCCTTGGCTATCGTAAAGCTCTATTAGTTTTTGTTCTGAAACATCTTTTTTTATCACTTGCAATATTATCTGTTGATTCTTCTTTTTTGTTTCATAATACTTCTTTCTTTCAACCTCTAAGATTTCATCAACCTCTCGCAGGTTGTCTGATAACTCTGGAAATATCACTTTTAAGTAATCAGCGTGCCATTTACACACATCACTTAATGTCACGTCCCAGCCGTAGCGGTCTATAAATGCTTGTGCTCTTCGAAGAATTATTCGAAGATTATAACCTCCACCAACATTGCTTGGAAGCGCGCCATCACTCATAGCGAACAGCAATGATCTTGAGTGCTCTGCAACTGAATAAATCCCTGACATTGGAATTATCGCTTTTTTTAATTCTAAAACATCAACACCAACTTTTTTAGCGACTAGCTGCCATGATTTACTCATATCTTGAGATTCATCAACATTTAAAAGACCAGAGTAAGGCACGTATCTTCTCATTAAGTCATTATTTACACTAATACCTGTTTTTTCCCTTAACTTTTTAAGAACTGTTGGAAATATTGCGTCATACATAGTGTTTGTTCCTTGGGTAAACCACGCATTTCTCTCCTGACCCATACCCATATCAAGTACTTTCATGTTCAAATCTTTATGACCTGTGTTTGTCTGTTCATAAAGCATGTACACTTGGTTTCCAAGCTCACATCCTCTTGAGAAGAATTCCATGCAGCAACCAAAATTTCCTCCTCCAGCCCATGAATCTTCATGAAAGGTTACTTCGCTATTTGGCAAGCCTATCCCTTTCTTAATCCATGCATGGATGTGTCTAAAAACCTCGTTTTGATTCCATTTATCTGGTGGAACAAACATGTGCTGTCCTATCATCACAAATCCTGTGTTGTGACTTCCTGTTATTCCAACATTATCAATATCTCCAAATCTTAAGCAGAATTGAGGTATGACTAATGGGTTTGCTGGTGGCTTTATTTCACCAGAGATAACGTATGGTTGAAAGGCTGCAATTGATGCATTAGTGTATTCCATGGTTGGATTCCACCTCGCAACCACAGGGTAACGCTTTATAGGTGTGTAACCAAATTTTTTAAACATCTTAGAAAACTCAGTCCATACTTGGGGATATTCAAGCCTATTCTTGGCAGGAGTTGAGCCTATAAACCCGAATTCTTTGCTGCAAGAAGGGTCTCCACAAACATCCCTTTTCGTGGTTGACCAAAATGGTTTTTTGCATGAAGGACAAAACTTTCTATGAAACCCTTCTTCTTCTAATGTTTGAACAGGGTAATACTTTTCCGGGTTCTTCCAAAATACTGGTCTAAACTTTTTCTTTATATCCTTGTCAGCCAACATGAAGCTTAAAAAACCAAGATTATATTTAAAACTTTTGCGATAAACACTCTTTTAAGCAGAAATTATGAAAAAACTATTTAAATCAGACGACTTTCGAGAAGAGAATGCTTAAGAGAATTGAACAAAAAAAAGCTCGAAGAAAAAAGTTTTACATAGGCGCAATACTAGTTTTTTTGATGATTATAAGCATGCTTGGAATTTTACTTGGTAATGATGGTGGGGCCCAGTTTGAATATAATAAATTTAAGTTTGAAGTAGAAAACAATCTTCTCGTTACCAAGATTAATGGTGAGAAAAAAACATTTAGGTTTCTGCCTCAAGAATTATTAAGCATAAAAACCCCTGCAGATTTAAAACAAACATTAAAAGAGCCAATGATGGTTTTGACCTTTGACCCTGGTGTTGGAGTCCAAAACTTAATATACCTTGATTTGATTAGAAAAGATTTTTCAGACTCGTTTGACTCATTTGTGCAAAGTGGGATTACAAACCAATCAGAGCTATATAACATGCCTTTAGTAAATTGTGATAATGCGACTCAAAGTATACCTGTAATTTATTTTAACTTATCAAATGAAACATCGATAACCAAAGATGATTACTGCACGGTTTTTAATGGTCAAACAATTGAATTTCTAAAACTAAGAGATTTAACGCTATACATTTACTACGGAGTTATAAATGGCTAAAAAGACGTTAAAAACAGCTGACAAGAATCAGCTTAGAAATTTTACAATAATAATTTGTGTACTCATAATAGTTTTTTTTGGAACAATATACGTAGGCAAACACATCAACAAGAAAGAAGTTGATAAAAGCAAGTATAATGGCTTTGACTTCTACTTTGAAAAAAACCAAGGTTTATGGCTTACAAGAATAGAGATAGGAAACACTCCCTATGACATACCGTTTTACAATCATCCAAGAGATTTGGAAGATATAATTGTTGAAACAAATGTGGAGAATATCATACTCAAAGAAAAACCTCAAAAAATAATTATTAGCATACCCGCTAACAGCGGTTCAGAAATGGCTATTGCAGGAATAGAAATATCAAAGATAACTGGAGAAAGATATCAAGTTCTAAATATTCCAACGAAGAGTGCTTTTAGCGAGTTTGTTGAAGGAATGCCTTTTGCAACTTGTAGCGATGCAAATGAAAAAACTGTTGTAATATCCTTTAAAAAGAGCAATAAAAACCTAATAAGCAGCGAGGGAAGATGCATACTTTTGGAATTTAAAGAAGGTGACGCTATAAGAGTTGCTGACACACTAGCATATAAATTACTAAAAATAATGTAAAAAAAATGCCCCATTACTATTCTGAAAAACAAACATCACCATTAAACTTGACGAAGATAAACTTAAAAGTTGGTAATGAATTTTTTCCAATGTATTCAGGCTCAGGGGTCTTCTCAAAGAAAAAGCTTGACAAAGGAACTGAACTACTTGCAAAAAATCTGCTTATCCAACCTGTTTGGGATGTCTTAGACCTCGGGTGTGGAATTGGAATTGTTGGAATTTACGCCAAGAAAATGTTTCCTTCCATAAACTTGTTTATGAGTGATGTGAATGAGCGCGCAGTTTTTCTTGCAAGAAAAAACGCTAAACTAAACCAAGTCGAAGCCAAAGTAAGACAATCAGATGGCTTTAACAAGATAAGTGAGGAGTTTGATGCTGTAATCTTTAACCCTCCTCAAGTCGCTGGAAAAGAAGTTTGTTTTAGACTAATAGAAGAATCTTTCAAGCACTTAAAAAAAGGTGGGATACTAGAAATAGTCGCAAGGCACAACAAAGGAGGGAAAACCTTGTCTGAGAAGATGAATTCTTTGTTTGACAATGTAAAAGATGTTGCTAAAGGCTCTGGATATAGAGTGTATGTTAGCCAGAAGAATTGATGATTTTTAATTGTCAAAAGAGAAATTAAAGAGCTTTAACTCTTCAACATTGTTATTCTTCAAAAACACTAGTCTTATACCAACACCAAGCTTTAAGACAGCGGAGAGCAAAGCCATGTGTTCATCGCCTGCTCCTGAAGACATGTTAATGGCGACTTCAGCACCTAAAGATTCATTATGAAGAGCAGCAACTATTTCATCAGAGAGGATATGTGGTGGTTTACTAAAATCAAAAACTAATAGTTTTACATTTTCTTGGGGTTTAAAGTTTTCTTTGCCAAAATTATTAGTAATCAAAAAGACTTTATCCCATGAAGCCCCGTTGATTATCCCTCTAACACAGTTCCAAGTACCTTTTCCAGTCGATAAGCATGCTAAAAGAACAGTCATAGAAAAAAAATGCGTTAAAGAGTTTTATAAATGTTTTGTGAAAAAAACCATGAAAATTCTAAAAAAAACAAAAACAAAAGCTTTAAATAGTTGTTATAACTCATAAATTTCAGCATTTGAGGGTGGTTAAATGGCCGAAGAAGAAAAAAAATTTTCAAAACAATTAATAGGAAAAACAGTAGTTTCAAAGACGGGAAAAAAGTTTGGTGAAGTAGGCGACATAGTGTTTGAGACTAGTTCAGGAGAACTAATACACATGATTCTAGCAAACCCAACATCATATGCAGATAAGTTGGAGCTTGAAAAAACAAAAGAAGGAGACATACTAATACCATTTAGTGCTGTAATGGCTATTGGTGATTTCTTAGTCGTCGCTGAAGAAGATATCATCTAATTCAACAACTTTATAAATAATTCTTTATTCTTTTTAACTAATGGATACTATGATTTGGACTGAAAAATATAGGCCTCAGACATTCTCAGAAGTCAAAGGGCAAATAGAGATAGTTAAAAGGGTGGAAGCTTTTGTAAAACAAAAGAACATGCCTCACCTATTATTTGCAGGACCTGCAGGAACAGGCAAAACCACTCTTTCATTAGTTGTTGCAAAACAGTTGTTTGGCCAGTCGTGGAGAGATAATTTTCTAGAGTTAAATGCTTCTGATGAGCGAGGAATTGATGTTATAAGAGTTAAAGTGAAAGATTTTGCAAGAACGAGGGCGATAGGAGACGTTCCCTTTAAGATAATATATCTTGATGAGTGCGACGCATTAACAAAAGAAGCTCAGCAAGCACTAAGGAGAACGATGGAGAACTACACCCAAACATGCAGATTCATACTATCCTGCAATTATTCTTCAAAAATTATAGATCCCATACAATCACGATGTACAGTCTTTCGGTTCAAACCACTGCCAAAAAAGGATATTTTTACAATTATAGACAAAATAGTGGAAAATGAGCACTTGAAGATAGATGAAAAGGCAAAAGAAGCACTTTATGAAATATCAGAAGGAGACTGCAGAAGATTAGAAAACATACTACAAGCATCCTCTGCTCTTGATAAACACATAACAGAAAGCCTAATATATGAAATGGCTAGTGTTGCAAGACCAAAAGAAGTTAATAAAGTCTTAGAGTTTTGTATAAAAAAAGATTTTTTACAAGCAAGGAATGAGCTGTTAAAAACGATGCTTGAATATGGTTTGTCGGGACTAGATATTATAAAACAAATACAAAAAGAAATTTGGAACTTGAAGATAGATGATAAGAAGAAGCTAGAGATGATAAAAGAGTGTGGTGAAGCAGAGTTTAGGATGGTTGAAGGAAGTGATGAATTCATACAGTTAGAAGCGCTTCTAAGTAAGTTTGTTCTAATAAATAATTAGGGGGGAAAAATTAAAGAAAAGAATAAAAAAAATTATATGTGTTTGACTAACACATTTGTTGATACTGATTGTTTATAGCCATAATCAACAAAGATGTCAACAATCTTTATCTTATCACTCTTTTGGTTGGCTGCTATCTCTTGCGTACACCTAACTTGCCTTTCTCCTGTTGAAAGCTTAACTTCTCCAGAGTATGCAGTTCCTGCTGTTGCAGTATTTGAAAGTCCGCTACAAGTCAATCCTACGATGTGTGTATCAACAGTTAATTTAACAACATCCTTGTTTGCAGGGGCGTCATCACAGTTCGCATCTGCTTTTGATAACAAACCATTTCCAACGTTCTTAATAGTTATAGTGAATGACACTTTGTCAGGGCCAGCTGAGAACTCTTGAAATGAAGTTATCTGTACTGGTGCTCCAGAATTCTGAACTGTCTTTTCGCCTGAGACTGAACAAACATTTGTATCAGCTGAGTCAAGCAAATTCTCTTTTATACACATCTGCGAAGTCGCTTTGGTTTGATAATTATAGCACACATCAACCATGAAAGGAAACACACTGTTACCTGACAACCGCCCTCCAAAGTTCAATGTTGGAAATGTAACATATTCAGGCGGTGAATTAATAGCTTGACCGGTGTCTGGATTTATATCATTCTTTAATATGTCTGCTAAAGGGTGAACTGTTAAAGATGCAGGGTTAGAAACTCCAAAATCAACAGAGTCAAATCCTTTTAATGTCAAAGTCACTTTTTCCTTTGGAATCATCACTTCTCCCTTGTTTTCAAGCTTCATTGTAACTGTAAAAGGCGTTGCGCCTCCATCAGTTACCTCAGTTGGTGGCTCTCCTGCAACGAAATTAATCAAAAGACCAGTTGTTCCACCTAAAAACGTCTTCTGATTATTAATCGCTGGGCCACCATCAGTGCATGAAGCTAAAACTAGCAAAAATGCAAAAACAATAATTAATTCTTTTCTCATTTTACAAAACCTCCAGTTTTCAAAACATATTTATTAAATATGAACTTTAACTAACTCTCTTTATCTTCACAGTTCTCATCTGAGTTTGAGAGTAACCATACCATAACTCAATTATTAAAGGCGCTTTATAAGCTGATTTTGTGGTTCCATACTCATAGTTATATATGCAAGTTATTTGACCTCTACCTTCTCTTAGTCTAATAGTTCTATCATCTGGTGAGCATTTAAGTCTTTGGTCGCTTCCAGACATTCTTACGCTTCCCAAGAGGACAACATCAAGGCTTTTTGCGCTTAGTCTTCCAGGGTAGTATGGGCTGCAAAGCTCCAAGTCACCAGGGTGTATAATTGTTCCACCACCAACATTTTGAACATAAATAGTGAATATTGCACTCTTAGGAGTGCTCTCTTGTCGTACACTAGTCACTGCGACAGGCGCTCCTTGACTTGAGGTCATCTCAACCTGACTAGTAAGACACGCTTTCCTATTTTGAGAGAACGGGTCTGGGTCTATGCAAACAGTTGGTGTTGCAAAAGTTGCATATGCATAGCAAGTAGTGAATAACAAGTTAACATTTGCTTCGTCAAGTCCTTGAGGCCAAGTGTTTTGTATTCTTGCCGGAAACGGTACAATTGTTGACTCTCCACCTGGATAATTATGATCATCAGGAATAAGGTTGAACTCTTCACCGTTAAACCTGTCAAACTTAAGACCACCAATCAAAGAGAGCAAACTTACACCCGGATACCTGTCAAAAACACCATCCATCATTAAGTCCCACAAGTCAACGTTAAAAGATCCTTGTCCGGTTTGAGAATTATAACTAAAATCAAGTTCTGGCAAGCCTGAGAGTCCAATCATTTGAAATAAGTTGTTTATATTGGTATTCCAAGCACCCCTACCATCCCATCCAACAGCGCCACCAGATTCTCCAAAGTTACAGTTGATACCTCCGCCAATCGCGCTTGCAAGGAAGTTTAATCCAAAGCGACAGTCTTGCCACCAAGAATCCCCGGTTTTTTCTATGTTTATCCCTTCAACGTAGATTAAGCTTGGGTCATAGCCAGAGACATAAACTCCTCCTCTTGTATAAGATGTGCCAACATTGTGAAGATCAATCTCGATGTCAAACTTGTTCTCCTGTTCTGACAAGTCGCTATAATAATAAACCCTTGAAGGAGGGGCTCCTGGTTGAATAAGCATTCTTACTCCTTCAGTTCCCTGATAAAAATTTTTTCTTTCAGCATCCTCGTTTGGAGCGTAGCCTCCTTTTCCACCACAAGAACTTAAGATTAACATAGAAACAATCAATAACACGAGTGATATTTTCTTAAACATAATAATTACCTTGTCCTTTTAATATTTAAACTTATTGATTTAACAATTATAAAATTATGATTTGTTACGACATGAAGGACTCACTGTTGCATTCCACTCACAAACAGGAGTTAAACCACAAAAGTCTGCCTCGCATTCTTCCTTTTTAACATAAAAATTACAAGATTTTATATCTAGATTACACGCTTTGCAGGAGCTTCCAGACCAATCACATTTAGGTTCTAAATCACAAAAATTAGCTTTGCATTCTTCTTTTTTAGAGTATGAATTACAAGAATTTATGTCTGTATTGCAGACTCTGCAGCCACTTCCAGTCCAACCGCATTCTGGCTCTAAATCACAAGCGTTTTCTTCACAAGAGTCTTTGCTTGTGTAAGTGTTGCATTTCTGTATCTTTGAACATTTTGAGCAGCAAACACTTCCTGGACCACAGTAGCCTTCTTCATGAATACAATCACTGTGAAGAATTACTACTTGGCTTTTGTTTGAAAAGTTTATCTGCGTTCCTTGATTTATATCTCCGGCGATGCAACTCCAGCTTGATGTAGTAAAAACAAATCCGCAATTCATAAATCTTTTAGCGCATGCTTCACAACTATCCACACAAACACCACCTATATTGACCTGCCACGAATTTGTGCAAGTTCCTGATGTTATTGGATCTAAGTTAATATTTGTTCTTTCTATATTTATTTCCTTAGAAAGAGTTGATAGATAGACATAATCAAGTTCCATAAACAGGTTTGCAGCGTAGTTTTGATTCACACCAATCCCTGCGTTTTCCATGTAACACCTAGTTATTCCTCTATCACCTGTAAGCCTTATAATGCTTGGTTCACATTTTAATTCCTCGTTTGAAAGCTTTGCAGAAATCCTAACTGTATTCCAATTAGACTTGTTTTGAGCCTGAATACCACAAGAGTTCAAAGAATCTGATGGAATGGGTGTAAGAATTGTTCCAGAGCCAACATTTTGTATCTCAACAAAGATTATCGGCCTTGCAAACTTTCCTTGCTGCTGACTTTCAAAGTGTAAACGAGTAATTGCAACTGGAGCTCCTTGACCAGAATAGCTTTTATCTTCTCTCTTACAGACTTTAGTCCTTGCATCAGTGCTTCCATAAGTATCTATGCAGATGTTATCAGCAAGTGTTGTTTTGTAAGGATAACAAACAGACACTGACAATTTAGTGCTTGGACTTTCTCGCTGACCAGGTATCTTTTTAGACCTTAGAGATGGAAGATAGTGATAAGCTCGCTCTCCTAACGGATAAACATATGATTTTCCTTGTAAGCTAACATTTTTCCACTGTTCTGGCTGATTTTGGGCTATTTCTAAGTAGAAAGAATCAAAATACCAGTCTAAAGACGCATTGTATGGTGAACCATTAAGCGAAAACGCGCCTTGATTAGATATAACTATGCTAACTGGAAACTCTGACTGCTCCAAAACAAGCTCAGGAGGCGCATCCTTCATAAACTCTATCATCACCCCTTTTGTGCCAGTAAAATAGTTGACAGAATAAGGATCTGGATTGCCACAGGCAGATAAAAAGAATAATACACCAAATATGACAAAAAATAGTTTTGATTTCATCAAGTAACCCTTATGTTCGTTGTTTTTTCAAGTGAGTATTTATAGATTGTTTTTACTCCAAAAGTCTTATCAACTTTAATATTTGTTCCTAAAAAAGTTGAAGGATTTTTCATTTCAGACTTACAAGTGATTGTGGTAAATGAATATATCGAACCATTTTGAAGTAATGACGACACACGAAAAAAATAGCTGTCTAACTCTCCAGAAGATGAATTCGCCTCTTTTGGAATGCAATCATAGAGTCTCATCTCGTTTGGAACCATGACTTCCATTACTTCAACATAATCTATCTTTCCCTGAGACCATTGGTTTGAAAGAGTAACTCCAAATGAAGGAAGCCTTTTATCCCCTAAGTCAACTCCAACAGGTAAAGTCAAAGATTTTATACCAATAGCCGCTGGTCCGTTTGTGTATATCGCTTGAGCATTTGTTGGTATGTTTAATTCTTTATTAATACTCTTTTTCTGAACGTAAAAAGATTTTATCGTTTCTCTATCAACAAAAGTATAAGTTATATCCGCCCAAGTCGGAAATAAGAATTCTGAAACAAAAGCGACTTTGTAACTTCCAACAGACAGGTTTTTAAACTCACACTCTAAAGGAACAGACTCATCATAAAAAAGAGTAATCTTTTGAGGATAAATCGTTCCATTGTACAACTTTTTGTCTTTAGTTGCATAACAACGGTTGGTGGCATTAATAGCCCCTGTAAAACTCCTACCTATTAATGTGCCCCACACAACTGCAGGTGCGCCAACACTAAAAGGGTTCTCTGTAGGCTTTAAATCCTCTATATAAACCCCTAAAGGGGCTTCCTCATTATCTTCAACCTGACCAGTAAAGTATTGCATCTGTGTAGAATTGGAAAACTTTTGACTTATAATAGTTGGAAGCCTAAGAATGGAACTCACCATTTTTTGAGTGTTACCTATAAAGTAATCGTGCAACACAGCAAGCCCACCCCTTGCATCTTGGCCTGAGAATGAAAGAGCAGGACCAACAGCCATGTTAGATATCAACGCGTAAGTTCCAAGAAGTATAACTATAAAAAAATACCTTTTACCCCAAACCTCCACTGCTTGAGAGTCGTTTGGATTCATGAATAAATAAAGAGCCCAAACAGGTGCAGCCAGTAAAACAGCCATTATGTAATCAGTGTAATAAAACTTCATGATGTAAGGTAAGAAGAAAGCAAACAATGAAACACCAATTATAGTCCATGTTTGAGAAGAAAGACCTGACCTGTAAATTATAAATATTGCAAATAATGAAAGTGCAGCATAAATTCCAAGCATCATAGTGAATCTGCCAGGAAGCCTGCTAAAATTATTCACGAGACCATCGAAGAAGTGTATGGCGATTGTTATTAGCAAAAACAAGCCCATGTTTGGCTGCGTGGTACTAGAAGAGCCTCCTTTCTCTTTTGCCTTATTATACGCAAACTTAGCAAAAGAAGTAGCCCACCCACCAACTTTTTTAGCTCCTCGCCCAACTGCTTTTGCACCAGTACCAGCTGCACTGGCCGCTCCTTTTAGCTTTTCCTTCCGAGCAACACTCTTATCATCTTTTGCTTTTTGCTTATCGCTTGAAAGAATTTTAGAATGATCAACACCTGCATCTGCAAGCTCTTTTTCTATTGCTGCAATCTCTTTTTTATCCTCTGCAATCAAATTTTCATACATAGAAATATTACTAGTATCATCATCTCTTCTTTGAGCTGACTTCAAATTATCTTCATGACGCTTCAAATCATCCTTAGCAACAACAAGCTCTCCTTTTAGTTTTGCAACTTCAGGAGTTTTGCCTCCCATCCTAATCGTCCTCTACCACAACGACTTTTAACTCTGCAATGTCAACTAAGCTTTTTGGTATTAATTCTAAAGAATTAGTTCCAACTTCAACATAATCATCAAGGTTTATAGTGTATTTTAAGTCGGTGGTTCTTATGTATTTTCTCCTGCCGTTTATCAAGTATTCTAAGTTTTTAGAGTCTTTATTTACAAATCTTAAAGTCATAGTTATGTTGTAGTTGTCCTTGTCAAATTCATCATTTAACACGTAATCTTTGTCTTCGTCTAATTCAAAGTAAAACACTGGATAAGTCAAACTTTCTAGCTGTACAACTACTGACACCCTGTCAATAAGGTATGACCCTTCAGTCACTATGAACTCCAACTCGTTTCGGTCATTGGTAACAAAGTTTTTGTCAAGAGGGAGAATTTTATAAACTCCACAATCAGCAACTCCTGAAAACAATATTTCCCCGTTTAAATATATCATCATAGGACCAACAGTGGTAACTTGACAGTTTGGATAGAATTTTAACTTAATAGTCTCTAAATTATTATATTCAACATCTGAGAGGTAGAAGAACTGCTTGTTCTTACTGTTAGAAACATCTAAAACATCCCCTGTTATAACCACGTTTTTTAACTGGTAACGATTAGTTCTCCAAATGGCAAATCTCGGGCTTGAGACTTGGAATGAAAGAACATTTCTTTGAGATAAGAATTCTGAAGGCAGACTAATTGGTTGAGGAGTTCCTTTATCAATAAATCCGCTGAAAATTTCTTGTCCATTAAGGTACAACTCTAAGTTTCCAGCCGAATCTTCAACATTAAATGTGAGTTGTAAATTGCTTGTTAATTTCTTGTCTATATCGAATGTGAAATTAAAAAATTTCTTATCACCAACGCCGTTCTTGACAAATATTGAATTTACATTTTTAAGAGTTTTACCCTCACGAGATGCGTAAATTCTAAATGAAGGAATGTTGTGCTCTCGATAGTCAAACTTAAGATAATCTAACCTTCCAACGTGTTCTTGCAATAATACTTTACTCAAGCCATTGACTCCGTTGTCACCATTATTAGTATCATTTTCTCCTAGTAACTCAGCCCTGTTTTGTGGTGGTAAGAATAAAATATAGATGACTATTAACACAGCGATTAGTATAACAAATATGGCTGCACCACCAGCACTTGCACCTTGTCCTCTCTTTGACATATAACAAAATACTATGATAAACATATATAAATTTATTGGTTTTTTTCGATAAAACATTTAAACATTCAAAGCATAAATAAAAAATATGAAATTAATCAAGAAGAACCTTAAAAAACAAGAATTAACAATTAAGCCAGAAACAATAGATGACTTGTGGATGCTAAGCCAGATAATTGAGCCCGGTGATTTAATTAAAGGACGGACTGAGAGAAAGATAAAAATTGGTGAAAATACTGATAGAAACATTAAAGTTGTGAAAAAACAAGTGTTTTTATCAATAATTGCAGAAAAGATAGAGCTTGCTGACAACACTCTTCGAGTTCTTGGAGTCATAAATGACGGACCTGATGATATCCCAAGAGGTGAGCACCACAGCTTCAAACTAGAAATAAATGACTTGTTCACAATAGTAAAAGAGAAGTGGCTCAATTACCAACTTGAAAAGATAAATGAAGCACAAAAAACAGTTGCGCTTAAAATACTCATCGTCATCTTTGATCGAGAAGAAGCATTCTTTGCAAAGCTTAAAGGAGAGAGTTATAATCTCATTGCAACAATCAAAGGGGATGTGCAAAAAAAAGAGTCTAAACACGTTTCAAAAAACGATTTTTACAAGGAGATAAGTAAGAAACTAACAGAGTATGACAAAACTGATGAGATAAATCACATAATACTGGCAAGCCCAGGGTTTTGGAAAGAAAACCTTCTAAAAGAACTCTCAGAAGAAATCAAGAAAAAGTCAATAACTGCAACAGTTTCACAAGCAAGCGAAAGAGCAATTCCTGAACTTATGAAAAGACCTGAGCTGCAGACAATACTTGAGCAAAACAGAGCTACACAAGAGATAAAGATTATTGATAAACTATTAGAAAACATATCAAAAGACTCTGCTTGCTATGGTGTGGAAGAAACAAAAGAAAAAATAGGTATAGGGGCTGTAAGTGATCTTCTAATAAGTTTTTCTCTGCTAAGAAAGTCAAGGGAGCAAAACAGTTACAAACTTTTAGAAAGGATGATGATTAATTGTGAGCAAGCCGGAGGAAAGATTCACATAATAAGCTCTGAAGAAGCAAAAAAAACCCTTGATTCACTCACAGGCATCGCAGGTATTCTAAGATGGAAGAGTTAATTAAAGATATACTTTCAAAAAAAGAGCTTAGAAACCTCGACACATCAATTGTTGAAGAGTTCTTAAAAGATTTCCTTGACAAAAACAGAAAAGTGAAGAGTAATTTAGAAGAGAAGAAATTTAACAAAAGAAGTGAAGAATACAAACAAACAGTAAAAGAAGTGAGAAGAAAGTTAAGGGAGATATATGGTGTATTCATAGATGAGAATTATTCAAAAAAAGAGCATCTCCTTAAAAATCTAAACCGCAGAAACGAAAAAGAAACAGTAGAAAAAATTCTAAAGCTGCACACATCAACAAATGAGAGGCTGCCTTATTACAAAGAAGTCTATCAAAAAATCTTTAAAATAACTGGAAGGAAAAAAATTATACTCGACCTTGCGTGCGGGTTAAATCCTTTGAGCTACAAATTTCTAGGATATAAACCAGTGAAGTATATTGCTTCAGATATCTCGTCTGAAGATCTAAAATTCATAGCCCTGTTCTTCAAAAAGATGAAGATAAGCGGAAAAACTATCAAGATAGACCTTGTAAGAGAACAAGAAAAACTCCAAGGATTAAAAGCTGGTATCTGCTTCATGTTCAAAACCCTTGACTCCCTTGAAACTCAGAAGAAAAACACCTCAAGAACATTAATAGACACTATAAATGCTGAATGGATTGTTATATCATTTCCAAAAACAAGCCTTGGAGGATATAAAACAATCAAAAAATCAAAAAGGCAATGGTTTGTTAACTTTTTAAAACACAACAACCATAAACACCAATCTTTTGAGACTTTAAATGAATTCTTTTTTGTGATTGAAAAATAAGTCTTGAAAAAGAGAAAAAAACGCTCTTTTTTGTTATTGGATAATTGTAAAAAACAGTAACATATTTATAGTAGTTATACGTTTTTAATATCAAAAAGGGGTGATTAGTCCTACTTTTAGGAGGTAAGGTAAATGATAGTTAAAGAAGAATTTCTGAGCAAGTTGAGGAGATATTTTTCTCTAAATCTGTATGAGGTAAAGATTTGGACTGCTCTTCTATCAAGAGGAGTTAGCACGGCAGGAGAACTAAGCGATATTGCAAACGTTCCAAGAAGCAGAAGCTACGACGTATTAGAAAGCCTAGAAAAAAAAGGTTTTGTTATAATGAAACTTGGAAAACCAATAAAATACTTGGCAGTCCCACCAAAAGAAGTAGTTGAAAGGGTAAAAAAGAATGTTAAAACAGCAGCAGACGAGCAAATAGCAAAGCTACAGGACCTAAAAAATACTGAGGTAATAAATGAGCTAAATTCTTTACACACTCAAGGAGTGGAGCTTATAGAACCATCAGACCTGTCTGGATCTTTGAAAGGAAGACACAACTTATACAACCACTTAGAATTAACCATAAAGAACGCTGAAAAAACAGTCACTATAATGACTACAACTCAAGGATTGATGAGAAAAGTAGAAGGATTGATGCCTGTATTTGAAGAAGTAAAGAAAAGAGGAGTGAAGATTAGAATTGCAGCACCATTAACAGAAGAATCAAAAGAAGCAGCAAAGATTGTAAGAGGAGTTGCTGAACTTAGACACACAGACAATAGGGCAAGATTCACCATTGTAGATGGGAAAGAAGTTGTATTTATGGTTTTGGATGACTCTGAAGTACACCCAACATATGATATTGGAATTTGGATAAACACACCATTCTTTGCATCAGCACTTGAAGATTTATTTGAGCTTGCTTGGAAAGTTATGAAACCAATAAAAGCTTAATTTTTTTCTTTTTCTAATCATTTTTTTATTCAATAACATTTATATATTAAACTTGTTATCAAAAAAGAATATGGAAGTAGAAAAAACCTTGTCAAAACTTCACACTTTTGAGAGAAAAGTCTTGCCAAACATAAAAGATGGA
This sequence comes from Nanobdellota archaeon, assembly GCA_018819065.1. Lineage (GTDB taxonomy): Archaea > Nanobdellota > Nanobdellia > Woesearchaeales. The sequence continues at coordinate 25,674 of JAHJQL010000053.1, forward strand.
ATTTCTCTTTTTGAATTAGCAGAAAAATCTATGTTAAAAGAAATTGAAGCCACAAGAGCCATTCAGTGGCTTTATAACAAAAAGGCTGTGGAAATAAAAGAAGAAGTAAAAGAATTAATATCTTTGGATGAAAATGGTTTGCTTTATGCAAAAAAAGGTTTACCTGAGAGAAGATTTTTACAAGCAGCCATTAATAACTCTAAAATAAGTGATATAAAAAAAGCAGCAGAACTAGGTGATGATGAAATAAACATTTGCATTGGTGCATTAAAGAAGAAAGCTGCAATAAATATAGATAAAAAAGATGAACTAATAATCACCTTGACTGAAAACGGAAAAAAACTGTTGAACAAAGAATTTCTCGAAGAAACATTCTTAAAAAAGAAGTTTCCGCTAGAAACAAAAAGTCTAAGCCCTGAAGAAAAATTCTCATTTGACAATTTAATATCTAGAAAAAAGATACTAAAAAAAGACGTGAAGAAAATAAAGAATATATGCTTGACTGCCTTTGGAAGAGACTTATCAAAGAAATCAAACACTAAAAAAGAGTATATCGATCGATTAACACCAAAGATGCTAAAGGATGGCTCGTGGAAAAACAAAGAATTTAGAGCCTACGACGTAACAATAAACGTTCCAAAGATAAACAGGGGAAAGAGACACTTTGTAAGCCAATCAATAGAATCGGCAAAGAGAATATGGCTTGACATGGGTTTTAAAGAAATGACTGGCGACATGATACAAACATCTTTTTGGAACTTTGACGCACTATTCACCGCACAAGACCACCCTGTAAGAGACTTGCAGGACACTTTCTACATCCAAAAACCAAAGAAAGGAACCCTCCCAGAAAAAGATGTTGTTGACAAAGTAAAAAGAACACATGAGTATGGCTGGACAACGAATAGCAAAGGTTGGAAATACAATTGGAATGAGGAAGAATCAAAAAAAATTGTTTTAAGGACACACACAACATGCTTATCAGCCCAGACATTATTCAACCTTAAAAAAGAAGATGTTCCGGGAAAGTTCTTTGCTCTGGGAAAGTGCTTTAGAAACGAAACTCTTGACTGGTCACACCTCTTTGAATTCAACCAAACAGAAGGAATAGTTGTTGATGAAAATGCAAACTTTAGACACTTGCTAGGATATCTAAAAGCTTTTTTTAAAAAAATGGGTTATGAAAAAGCCAGGTTTAGACCTGCATACTTTCCATACACTGAATTTAGCATTGAAATAGATGTACTACACCCCGTTCATAACACTTGGTTTGAACTTGGAGGAGCAGGGATATTTAGACCTGAAGTTGTAAAGCCAATCCTTGGAATAGACATCCCAGTCCTTGCATGGGGACCCGGGTTTGATAGGATGATACTTGAATTTTACAAGATAAACGACATAAGAGAATTATATAAGAATGACTTAAAACAACTTCGAGAAATAAAGGATTGGACAAGATAAAAATGCCAACAGTAAACTTAAATAAAAAAGTGCTTGAAAGCCTCATTGGAAAGAAACTATCTCTTGAAGATCTTAAACACAAAATAAGCATGCTTGGAACTGATCTTGATAAAATAGAAGGTGAAGAGATAATTGTTGAGGTTTTTCCAAACAGACCAGATATGCTTTCAGAGCAAGGATTTGCAAGAGCACTATCAAGTTTTATCGGAGTAAAAACAGGGCTTAAAAAGTACAAAATCAACAAGCCAATGAAAGACTATGAAGTCAAAATAAAAAAAGATGTTGAGAAAGTCAGACCATACACTGTTTGTGCAATCGTTAAAAAAATGAAATTTGACGACGACAAGATTAAAGAGATAATACAAATCCAAGAAAAACTCCACGTAAGCATGGGCAGAAACAGAAAGAAACTAGCCATAGGAATTTATCCTTTGGAAAAGATTAAACTCCCAATAACTTACACTGCTAAAAAACCTTCTCAAATCAAGTTTAAACCTTTAGAATCTGAAAGGGAAATGACTGCTTTTCAAATATTAAGCCAACACCCCGCCGGAAGAAACTATGGATTTTTATTGGAAGGAAAAGAATTATTCCCAATATTCATTGATGCAAACAAGGAGATATTATCAATGCCACCTATAATAAATTCTCATAACACTGGAAAAATATCTGAAAAGACAAAAGAGATATTCATCGAGTGTAGTGGATTTGATCTTTTATCTTTAAATCAATGCTTAAACATAATCGTGACAACACTAATTGATATGGGTGGAGAAGCGTATCAGATGCAACTATTATATGAAAAATATGGAAAGAAAAAACTGGTATCCCCTAATCTTGAACCTGAAAAATGGAACTTAAATATAGATTATGTTAATAATATGTTAGGATTAAAACTATCAAAAAAAGAGATAAAAGAATTATTAGAAAAAATGGGTTACGGATATGAAAATGACAAAGTGTTAGTTCCTGCTTACAGAACAGACATCTTACATCAAATAGACCTTGCAGAAGACATAGCAATTGCTTATGGTTATGAGAATTTTGAGCCAAAAATCCCAAACGTTTCAACGATAGGACAAGAAGATAAATTAGAGATACTAAAATCAAGAGTCGCGAATATTCTTGCAAATCTTGGACTTATAGAAACAATTTCTTATCACTTAACAAGCAAAGAAGAACACAATGAAAAAATGATGTGTGAAGAAGAAGTTGTGGAGATAGAAAAATCCAAAAGCAGCGAGTACACTATGTTAAGAAGCTGGATTACTCCAAGCTTAATGCAAGTATTGTCAAAAAACACCAACAGAGAATATCCACAGAACATATTTGAGATAGGAAACACCTTTAAAATAAACAAGTCAAGAGAAACAAGTGTTGAAGAAAATCAACATTTAGCAATAGCAATTTGTGGACCAGACGCGGATTTTACGAAAGCTAAACAAGTATTTGATTCATTGATGAATGCTTTAGATTTAAAGTACGAATCAAAAGAAATAGAACACAATTCATTCATACCAGGAAGAGTTGCAAACATCATTATTAATAAAAAAGATGTTGGTTTAATAGGAGAAGTACACCCACAAGTAATCACTAATTTTAAAATAGAAATGCCAATAGCAACTGTTGAATTAAATCTTACAAGGATAAAAGAGGAAATGAAAAAATGAGAAAAATACAAGTGGTGGTGCTTGGTTCAAGCAAATCCATATGCACAAAGAAAGCCTATAAATTAGCTGAAGAAGTCGGGCTAGAGCTTGCAAAAAGAGACTGCATAACCATATCGGGCGGCGGACTTGGAGTGATGGAAGCTGCATTAAAAGGGGCTAAAAAAGGAAATGGAACAACAGTAGCAATAATTCCTTGGGAGAACATCTACAAAGTTAATGATTACGCAGACATAGTCATTGCAACAGGCATAGGTTGGAGTCGGGATGCCATAAACTTAAACTCTTGTGACGGAGCAATAATTGTTCATGGAGGAGCTGGAACACTCAATGAAGCAACATATGGTTATATTATGAACAAACCACTCGTCGCTCTTAGAAGTAGTGGGGGGATTGCAGAGGAAATTGCAGGAAAATACCTTGACATCAGAAAAAACGTTAAAATTATTTCTGCCGAAACTGCAAAAGAAGCAGTTGAAACTGTCCTTAAGATAATTAAGAAGAGAGAAAAAGATGGTTATACAATCTCAGAATTTGACAAAGACATCTTAATGATGGAAGATAAAGAAGACTGGGATATAATTATTAAGAGAAAGAAAAATAAATATAAAAATGTAGAATAAAAAAAATTATTTTTTCTTAGAAGACTTTTTTTCTTTCTTTTGTTCTTCTACAACAACTTTTGGAGCTTCTTTCTTTGAAACATCCTTCTTCTCAATTTTTGGTTTAACAGTCGCGATTTTTGTGTTTTGAGCAACTTCTTTTACATCTGATACTGGCTGCTCTTTTTTCTTCTTCTGTTTCAAAGGTCTTTGAGAAGGTTTTTTTGGTTTTGTTTCCTTTACATCTATTTTTAACTTTTTAAACTCTTCAAAGACTGTTGAGCGAGAAGCATTCTTCTTCAGTTTCACAACTTCTTTTAATGGCTCTAAATGTTTAACATTGCATTTTCGCCTTCTAGTCTGACCATCTATTAGAACAAAAGTGTCATCTATAATATCAACCACGACGCATTTTAAGCCTGCGTCTCTTCCAGCTATTTTTATACACATTCTTCCTATTTCAAACAAAAAAATCACCTCCAACGATTTTTTTGGTGTCCAAAAAATTTTTAATTTTTAATACAAACATTTTATTTTCCTCCAGTCTTAGAAACAGTGTTTGTCACCAATACACTTAAGACCTTGATTCTTCTATTATTCTTCTTTTAGCACAAGCGTTGCATAAGTAACCACCATAAGGCCTTTGTGGTCTCTTCTTAGTCTTTGCAATAGTCTGCATCTTTGAATCTCTGAGTCTAGGTATGCCTATTAATTCTTTTTCACACACTGCACATTTATGCGTTTTTGGTTTTCTTTTTTCATAGTGGATAACTGTTTTTCCACCTGGTGTTCTTTTGAAAACCTTTCTAAATGTTCCTGATTTTTTGCTTCCTGCTGGCATTTTTAAATGAAAAAGGTTTCTTTTTATAAACCTTTAGCTTATGTTAAGTAATTTTCTTAAACCAAAACTAAATATTAATGAAAAAATTATGTATGTTCCAAGCCATCCTGGTTTCCAACCAAATATACTTATTGATCCAAACGGCTTTACTCTCTGATTATTTATTGACAGTTTAGTTAAGTCTGAGTCTTTGACTACTGTGTCAGGAAGTGCATAATTATCTGATGATATTATTAAATCCTTTTGGAATTCTCTATTTCCAAAAGAAAATTTTAGCTGGTAATCACCTGTCTGACCTTTTAAACTCCAAACAGCTTTGTTGCCGTCTATTGTTTGTGTGTGGTTTGATAAAAAAGTTAGCTCTGGCAACACTTCTAGTGTTATATTTCCAAAAGTTCCTTCTTTAAAATTAGCTAAGACTTGGAACTGCGAGTCCGCCTGTATTGGTAGATAAGTTAAGTGAGCATTTAACCAGCCAAAAACTATAATTATAGGTATAAATGTAAATAGTGTTGGTTTTAAAGAGTGTTTCATATACTCCATATTCTTTGACATTATCTTTTTTTGATGAGCCATGACTTTTGAAGGGTTGTCCTTAAACTTCTTCATCTCTGCTTGAAAAGTCTTCATCTCAGTTTTTAACTTCTTCATCAAAGTCTGATCAGTAGCATATTTATAGACTAAAGTTATTATTAAAGTCAAAATAAAAGAGATTAATAGTATAGACCAGAAGTATCCTAATTTTAACAAAGGTGCAAATATTGGATTTAAAATTTTTTCAAACATTTTTATTTACCCATAAATCTTCTCATCATTGGATTCATATCCATCATGTGCTGCTGTGCAATCTCTTCGTATAGCTTGTACACTATCATAACTGTTAGAAGTATTCCTGTACCACTTCCATACGCGCCTGTTAAATCGGCTACGGCTGCAAGTAATCCCACTGCAAGCCCGCCCATTATAGTTAATGGACTGATATATCTTTGCAAAAGTCTCTCTAGTACTCGTTCATCCTTTCTAAACCCTGGTATTTGAAGCCCTGAAGCCATTATTTGCTTTGCTTGTGACCTTGCGTCTAGTCCAGCTGTTTGAACCCAGAAATAGCTGAAGAGAACTGACCCTGCCATGAAAAATAATAAGTACGCGATTGCTTGGCCTATCATTGAAAATGAAAACGAGCCTGTTATTACACTTTCGAGAATGTTTGGAGCATATAACCATGCAGCCAGACCTGAAACTGGTGTGTTATTCGAAAATGTTCCTAAAATTGGAAAACCCCAATTATGAAGCAATCTAGCAAATAATTGTATGTTTGCAGCTAATGCTGCAACTAATATTACTGGTATGTTGCTTGTGTAAAAGAAGTTTAAGGGCCATCTCATACCATAACCTCTCACCCTTCCAAAGCTTAAAGGTATCTCCACCTTCATTGATTGAGTGTAAACTACCACCATAAAAACCAGTATAGTTGCGACTATTGCAGAAAACATTATCATCGCTGTTTGAGGATCACCAACGCTTAAGCTTTGAAATAACGCTGGAAGTGCCCCTGTTGATATTGATGGGTTGCTTGGGCTTGGAAGTGGGTTAAACACTCTTACAAATATTGTTTGGCTTACACCTGCAGCAATAAACAAGCTTATTCCTGAACCAAAACCCCACTTACTGACAACTTCATCCATAAACATTATTAATATTCCACCCAAGAACAACTGAAATATTAAAACACCAGCGTGAACTCCTTCTGGCTGCAAGCCACCCATATATACATATATTGCTCCTTCCAACAAGATGAATCCTACTGATAAAACTTTTTGTATTCCTTGAAACCTCTTCTTTCCTTCATGAGATGTCAAGTCGAATTTGACAATTCCAGAGCCATTTAACAACTGCAAGACTATCGAAGCAGTCACTATTGGTCCAATACCTAAGCTTATGATGCTTCCAAAACTAGCTCCAAGAATTATTGATAAAAATTCAAATTGCTGCAAAGCGTTGTGTCCAAGACCATAAAGAGGTATCAGACCCAAGACAAAAAACAAGACTAAAACTATGAGTGTCCACTTGAGTTTATCTTTAAAAGACAACTTCTTCTGAGTCGGTGATGCGACCTCGGGAAGGTTGTATAGTATTTTTTCAAAAAAAGACATTTTTATTCTTCTTTAGCTTCTGCTTGCTTAACTTTTTTTTTCTGTATTAATCCTGAAATTGTTCCACCTGCATCTGATATTTTTTTAACGGCAGACGCCGAGGCATATGAAACTGTTATGTTATATTTTTGACTCACACTTCCTGTTCCTAAAAGTTTGTCAAACCCTTCTTTTCCTAAATCAATAGTTGTCTCTTTAAATTTATTTAAGTCTTTTAGGTTTATTGATTTTAATGGTGTTCTAAGTGATTTAAAGCCTTTCTTCTTATAATAAGACATATCTTTCCAAAAACTCGGCTTTTTAGAGTCACCTCTCTTTCCAGAGCCTGCATTTCCTTTTCCACCTCTACTTCCTGAGCCTCTATGCTTTTTTTTAGCTCCCCAACCATGAGTGTGACTTCCTCTCAGCCTAGTGTTTTTCTTTCTTTTTCGTTCCATTTTTACAACATTCTCTTTATTAAATCGTTAATATTTTTTCCTCTGTAACCAAGAACTCCTCCTTGCTGAAATGATTTTTTTATCCCTTTTCTTTCAAATCCACCCCTTGGAGGTGCTAGTTCAAAGAAGGGTTTTAGTTTTCCTTCCTCATCTTTTTTTCCTCTCTTTGAGATTAGTTCTTTTTCTGTTTCTTCATCAATCTCTCCGTACGTGATGTAATCCTTGGCTTTTCTTAACATACCACTAGCTGAATTTGATTTTTCAAGGACGACACAAACATGCTTCTTTCTTAGCCTAAGAAAAAAAAGTGTATCTTGTATATCTGTATTTACTCTAACCATTCCTCTTATTCTTATAACTGCGATTTTCTCTTTCTTTTTTTCTTGCTTCTTTTGATCAACAATGTTTTCTTGAGTCATTTTTTATTCCTTCTTTTGAGCTGGTTTCGTTTTGGATTCTTTCTTTAGTCTAGAAGGTTTTCCTCTCTCTTTTTTCTCTTCTACATTTTCAACTGTTAGAACTTCTTCTGTGATTTCAGTCACAGCCCCTTGTTCTGGTTTGTATGAGCCTTCCACAATTAATAGTTTAGCAACGTATTTTGGCTGAACCTTAGTTTTTGAAAGCTTTCTTAATGCAGACTCTAAAGCATTGATTAAGTTTATCTTATTCTTTGTTTGACCATAGGTTTTTGACCATATGTCCTGCACCCCTGCTAATTGTAAAATTTTTGCACATTCCTTTTCAATACAAAGACCTGTACCTTTTGGAGCTGGCATCAACTTTATAGTTACAGATCCGCATTTTCCTTCTACCTTGAATGGTATTGAGTGTGGTTCGTCACTTCTTGATTCCCAAGAGCCTGATCCTCTTCTAATAACAAATAAGTTTAATTTAGCTTTTCTTATGGCTTTTTCTCTTGCAAGGACTGTTTCTTTTGCTTTTCCACGACCTATTCCTATGTGTCCGTTTTTGTCTCCTACAACTGCTAAAGTAGTGAACTTTGGTTTGTTTCCCTCTTTTGTCTTTTTTTGTGTTTGCCTAAAAACTCTTCTTTGTCCACCACCAAACTTTCCTTTCGCCTGACCTATCAACAATAGTTCGGTCTCTAAATCTAATAATTTGTCAACTATTTGTGACTCTAATATAACTTGTCCTTTTGTTAATATTTCGTCAATGTCAATTATTTCCTTGTTCTGAACTTTTTGTCCGAGTTCAGTTTTTGATATCCATGTTTCTTCTTTTATTCTTTCCATTTTCATTTCGCTAACTTATTTTTCAGCGTTTCAAACTCTTTTGATATTTTATCTGATATATGACTTCCTGTTAGTCTTTCTTTTGGAGGAAAAACGTCTTCTGATGCAGGAACACTCATTCCTGAATCTACAACTCCTTTAATCAAAGAGTATAATCTTGATCCTTTTATTGGTGTTTGAAGACCTAAGTCAACTATTGCTTCCTTTATCTTTTTTTCTGACGCCTTCTTCCCTAAAATTAACCCTGTGAGATAACTTGCAGGAATATTTTTACACGAGTTTTTCCAGCCAAGTTTTTGAAGCTCTTTTGAGTTTGCAGATACTAAGACTTTGTCGCCGTCTGGCTCGTATCTGACTATTTGGGCTATTAAGTAGTTATTGGTTTTTCTAATGACTAGTCTATCCTTTCTGCTTTTAAGAAGGGCAAGCCTCCTCTTATAATTAGTCTTTCCTTCCCTTTTTCGTCTATATTCAAATTTGATTTTTTTGCTCATTTTTTAGATTTTTTTATCAAGTTATGATCTTCCAGATAAATTTGTATGTGTCTTTTGCTTCTGAAAAAATTTCCTTTTGCCTTTAAATAAAGGTCTGAGTATGTCTTCTTCGTAATTAAGGCATTACCTCTCAGGGTTTTCAAAAACGCTCGTTGGGTTCTTATCTTAATTTTCCAAGTATCTTTATTGGCCGTTCTAGTAGTTATCTTTCCTTTTCTAGTGGATGGTCCTTTTCGTAATCCCTTTCTTCTCTGCTTGTTTCGTTCTCTTACTCGAACTTTTGAAGTCCCTCTTTTTTGTTTAAGAATTATTGCATCATCAGCTATTAAACCTCTAATATCTGTTTTTGTTATTGCTTCTTTTATATCTTCAAGCCTTTCTGGATTAAAAACTACTCTTTTGCTTGATGCTTTTAATACGCTTGCTGCAAGTTTTTTCTGGGTTTTTAATCTCATTTTAGTTTTTATTTATTGTTTTTTTGTGAGTATTTTGTCTAACTCTTTTTTTTCTTGTTCTTTTTTGTCATCAATAATTGTTTCTTCTTTCTTCTCTTTTTCCTTTTTCTCTTCTTTCTTCTTCTTTTCTTTTCTCTGTTTTTGCTCGTCTTTCTTTTTCTTTCGTTCTTCTAATAAAGTTTTTATTTCTGTTATTTTTTTATTAACATTAAAATTAAACACTCTTATTCCTTGCTTATCTGCTTTCTCTAGTACTTCAAGCCTTTTTTTTGATCCTAGTTTTGATGAAATAACAATTCCTTGAGTTTTCTTATCAACAGACTCTAACTGATCAATGCTTCTTATCACAATAATATCAAGCCCTTCTCTTTTGCCCTTAATTCGTTTATCATTTTGGTAACCTGGGCTTATGACTGGTGCATAACCTCTTTTAAGCAATCTTCTTTTATTATGAAGTCCTTTAGGTCTTATCCATTTTTTACCAACTCTTTTCTTCTTATGAGCGTCAGTTCTTAGGAATGAGGGTTTCTTTTTCTTAGTTATGTTTAAATTCATTTTAGCTCTTTTCCATCTTTTTCAACGATGTATATGCCGTCTTGAAATATTCTCTTGTCAAATCCTGGTCTCCTTGTTAATTGTTCGATTGACGCAGCCATTTGTCCTGCTCTTTCCTTATCAATGCTTTCAACAATCACATCTGACCCATCGATTTTCACAGTTGTTCCTTCCAAAACATTCACTGTTCTTGGAACTTTTTCACCTATGAAGTTCTTGATTTCAAAAGTGTTTCCTTTCAACCCCACACTCATCGGAAAGTGTCCTGAACACACCTTTAACTTATAGGTATGACCCTCCACCACTCCTTTAAAAGTGTTTTTTAAGTGTGCTTTGAAAGTGTTTACTACTTTTTTTGATTTCTTCGTCAAGTTTGGTGCTGAAATTAATATAATGTTATTCTCCACTTTGAAAGTTATTTGAGGATTGAACAAGTTCTTTTTCAATTCTCCTTTAGGACCATTTACTAATGCAACTCCTTTGTTAAAAGTTACTTGTATCCCGTCAGGTATGTTCAAGTTTTCTTCATATTGTTTTTTAGTCATTTTCAATAGCAGTATGCAAGTAGTTTTCCTCCAAGCTTGTTCTCCTTTGCTTGGTTGTGAGTCATTAATCCTTTGTTTGTTGATATAATTATTATTCCGAAGTTCTTTGCTGGCAAGTATCTCTTTTCAAATTTTTCATATTCGAAAAGTTTTATTTGATAATTCGGTCTTATGATGTTTGTCTTGTTTATGTTTCCTGTGAGCATTATTTTTAACATGTTTCCGCTGCTAAAGGGAACTTCTTCAAACCCACCTATGTAACCTTCTTCTTTCATGATTGTCAAAATGCCTCTAATCAACTTTGAGTTGTTTTTAGTCAATACCTCACTCTTTCCAAGTTGTTCATAATTTTGAATGAATGATAAAACGTTTGCCAGTGTGTTGTTTAAACTCATTTTTGCACCTTTTTAACTAAATTTCTTAAATCCTAAGTTTAGAGCCACATTTCTAAAACATTGTCTGCAAAGCCCTAAACCATACTTACTTATGTGAGCGCCATTCCTTCCGCACCGTTTGCACTTCTTTGTTGATTTGCCAAATTTTCTAATGGTAGGAAGGTTGTGTTTTTGAAATTTTATAGCTTTAGATTTGTGCTCTATTTGCTTCAATATTTTCTTAGCATCTGAAGTAGTCATTCTTTTTCACCTATTGACACTTTAAACTCTTTTTTCAAAAATTCTATGGCGTCTTCTTTTGATATTCTGTGTTTGTGGGATATTTTTCTCTTCACAAGTTTTCTTTTTTTAATTCTAAAGCCTGGGCGTTCTAGTGTTAAGCTAGTTTGAAGTCCTATTATACCTATTTCAGGATCATACTTTGCTTCTGGAATATCTATGTATTCGTGAATTCCAAAAGATATGTTTCCATAGTCATCTATTGAATTTGGTGAAAGTCTATTTTCTTTTGCTTTGAGCAACCTTACAAGCACGGCTTTGGCATCTCCTTTTCTTAAAGTTATCTTGCAACCAATTGGTAGGCCTGGTCTTAATCCCCAGCCCGCGATTCTCTTTTGTGTAATCGTCTTTACAGGGTTTATTCCTGTTATTTGTTTTAACAGTTTCTCTGCCTTTTTTAATTTGGTCTGGTCTTTTCCAGCTCCAATATTTAAAGTCAATTTCTCTATCCTAACTTCTTTCATCGGGTTCATTTTATGTTTATTGCGGGTTTGTCTTTTCCTATAACTATTGCATAATTTTTACTTGTTTCGAATTCTTCTGAATCTAATTTAAACTTCAAAACGTTGTCTTTTATGCTAACAACATTCGCTATTTTTCCAACGTGACTTCCTTTGAACAAGAAAATAGTTGCGCCTGTCTCCAATTTAAAAACTGATTTTATTTCTTGTTCTGGAATGGATATTAAGAGGCTGTCGCCCGTCTTATATTCATCTTTTTTAACAATTATATTTCTGCCACCACTAGTTATCAACTGTATTTTGTTTTTTCCAAGTAATTTCTTGTTTTCTAACTTGGATATTTTGTGCTGTGCGTCTTTCTTGTCAATTTTTTCTAAGTATAAGGTGTTTTGTTGATTGATTAGCATTACGTAGTGCTCGTTTTCTTTTGGTATTGAAAAAACATCCATCAATCCGACTGGGTATTTGTGATCATTTCTTCTTCGCCCATCAACTAATATTTCTTCGTCGTGAAGTATTTTCTTGACTTCTTTTGTGGTTTTTGCCTTTCCTAAAATATTTCTAAGTATGATGTTAATAGGGATTGAAAGTTTTTTAGTGTGAGCTCCTGGATTTGGTCTGGTTACAAAGACTGTGTGCTTTCTAGTTATAGGCCATGTGCTTGGAACTTTTTGTATTTTTAAATGATTTTTTGGCATTATTGTTCACCTTTCAGTTTTAGTTTTTGTACTCTTTTTTTATCATCAAGATTTAGGTTTGTGATTAAGAGGTTTGATGCTTTGAATGGAACTTTTGATTTTGAACCTTCCTTTTTTGAAACTTCTATTTTTTCTAAGTAAATCTTTTCTTTCTTCACATCAACTCTTTCCACTTTGCTTTCGTGACCTTTGTAGGTTCCTCTCATAACTTTGACTTTGTCTCCGGTTCTAACTCTTAATGATCTCTTGCCGTGCTTCTTTCTGAGTTCTTGGCTTAAGTGAGCGTTCAAAAACTTGCTCTTTATGTGTAGAGGGGCGTTAAATATGTACTTCCTCTGTTTTCGAACTTGCTTACTCTTTACCCATTTTTTTGAAAATTTTGATTTCATTTTATACGATTATGCTTGCTATTTTTGAAACTCCAGGCCACCTCTCGCAAGCTTCTTTGGCTATTGGACCTTTGAATATTGTTCCTTTCGGGTTTCCTTTATCATCTTTTAGTACTACTGCAGCGTTATCTTCAAATTTTATTCTTGTGCCGTTTGGTCTTCTGTACTCCTTCTTCTGTCTTACTATGACTGCAAAAACGACTTGTTTCCTCATATCTGGTTTTCCTTTCTTAACAGCTGCCAAAACTAGTGAACCAACACCTGCAGCAGGCAGTCTTCCTTTCACAGTCTTGCTTCCTATAACGCTGACTAGTTTGATTAGCTTTGCGCCTGAGTTGTCGCAGGTTTCAACATATGAACCAACGTTCAAACCTTTCGTTATAGTTGCTTTTACAGCTTTCATTTTTTAACCAACAATTCTTTTTTCTTGATAATTTCTTTAACTATGAAATTCTTAGTCTTTGATATAGGTCTCGTTTCTATTATTCTAACAACATCCCCTTCTTTTGCATTTATGTTGTTTGGATTGTGGGCTTTTACTTTCGTTCTTCTTTTTTCGTATCGTTCATATTTTGGAACTAATTTTTTTCTATCCCACTCAACTGTGACTGTGTTTTTCATCTTATCTGATATAACCATGCCTTCAAAAACCCTTCCTCGTTCACTTATTTGTTTTGATTTTTTCATCTTTCACCTTTAATTTTTATTCTGTCGTGAGGTCTTTTTACGATTTGTTCTCCGATGATTTCTCTTTCGTTAATTTTGAATGTTGATATTTTTTTCAAGACTGTTCTCGTCTTGTTTTGTGTTTTTATTTTGAATGTATTTTTTGTTTCGTCGATGACTACTCCTTTTAATCCTTCTAGTGTTTTATTTTTACTTTTGGTTATCTCTATTTCTGAGCCGATATACTCTTCTTTTAGTTTGTTCATTTGTTTGAGCCTTTAACATTTATTGTGTTCGGCGCAAACCCCAAGGACACTAATTCTTCCTTGATTTGCTTTAAGTGATTCCCTTGAAGTTCAACATATCCTTCTTTTGAGGTCCCTCCGCAAGCAAACTTGTTCTTGAGTTTCTTGGCCAAGTCTTTCAAGTCGATTTCGTATTGGTTTATTCCTTCTATCAACGTGTATTTCTTACCAAACTTCTTCTTGATTAACTTCACAGTTATTTGTTGGCTCTCCTTTGCGATTGTTTCACAAACACAAAGATCTTTTGGCAACCCGCAGGTATTGCATATTTCACTCATTTTTTTGTTTTTGTATTGTTTTTATTTTTGCAATTGTTTTTTTTAATTGTTTTATTTGACCAGGGTTCTTTATGTTTGAACCCGTCGCTATTTGTGAGTTTAGTTTTATTAATTCTAATTTTGCTTCTTGATATTTCTTTTCCAAATCTGCTTTGTTTAAAGCTGACAACTCCTTGAATTTCATAATTTTCCCTCCAGAAAATTATGTTGCTCAAAATTCTTCAAATTTTGTTGCTTCATATGTCTCCTCCAGACAATTTGTTTGTGTTTGAATCTTTTTTGTCTTTTTTTGAATCTTCTTTTTTCTCAACTTTTGGTTTTTTCGCTTTTAAGTCTTTTTTTGGCTTTGAAGGTTTGTCTTCTTCATCCTTTTTTTCAATTTGTTCTTCTGCAGATTTGATTTCTTCAACTTTTAGGTCTTCAGTGATTTTTTCTGCTTCCACACCTTTTACTTCTTCAATTACTTCTTGTAATTCTGATAAAACTTTAATTCTGTCTGGCAATATTATTGTGCTTGGCATTATGCTTACTTGTATGCCAACAATTCCTGTTTTGAGTTTTGCTATTGCATAGGCTTTAAGCACTCCTGAAACAGATATATCTCCACATTTTTTCAAGTATCCTTGGTAAAATCTCCAAGTCTTTGCTCTGCTGCTCGGTATTTTTCCTGAAATTAAAATCTCGACACCAAGGGCGCCTGCAGACATTACATCAGTCATCGCTTTATGACCAACTCCTTTAAATCTCTGAGAACCGAATCGTTCTAGTGAACCTGCAATCATTTCAGCTATTATGTTTGCATCTAGTCCTATGTATTTTACTTCTTCAATTTCAATCTGAGGGTTTTCTAGGTTAAATTCTTTCTTCAAACTCTTTGTTATTCTTGATATGTTTGATCCTGATCTTCCAACGACTAATCCCGGTCTTGATGTTACTATAATTATTTTTTCTCCTAGCGGAGTTTTTTGGAGTTTTACATTACTAAGACCAACTCTTCCAAGTGATTTTTTTACAAATTCTTTTATCTGAAACTCTTTTACATTGTTCGCTACAAATTTTCTTTCTATCATTTTTTATCTTCCTTCTTCTCTGCTTGTTTTTCTTTGGTGTCTTTGTTTTGGATTTCTTGTTTTGTTGATTCTTGTTTCTTTGAAGTTTTATGAGTTATTTCTTGAACAACTAGTTCTATGTGTGACCTTTTCATCTTTCTCCTTCTTAATCTTCCTTGGTGCCAAGGAGTTGAAGCTCTCTGTGCTGACAAATGCACAATCTTTAAGTCAGACCCAAGTCCTTTGCTAGTGGCGTTTGACTCTGCAGACTGGACTAATTTAAGTATATACCCCGCTGTTTTAATAGGATACTTTCCAGGCCCTATTCCTTTTTTATGACCCGCTCCTTCTGTAAATCTAGTGTATTTGACTGCTTTTTCTTTCTTTTTTACGCCTTCTAAAAATTTCTTTGCGTATTCAACAGTTTTAGTTCTAAGTTTTGAACACACCTCTATTGATTGTTTCGTTGATATTGGTGCGTCTAATAAGACTGCTCTTGCAGTGTTTTCTTCTGATTTTTGATATGAATACTTGTAGGTCATTTTTATCTAACTGATAATGCTGAACTTGATTTTGTGGCTCCAACACCTGGTGAGTTGTGTGATGGCCTTTTTCTTGACAAGGCAAATTCTCCTAAGTAATGCCCTATCATATCCTCTTGCACTCTCACAACAATAAATTCTTTTCCGTTGTGAATTTTGATTGTTTTTCCAACCATTAATGGAAGTACTATCATTGATCTTAAGTGTGTTTTGACGTTGTCTTTCTTGTTTACTTTTTCAAGGAAATCTTTTTCTTTTTCAGAGAATCCTCTTTTTATTTTTCTCCTCTGTCTTGCTGGAAACGCCTCTGCAAGTTCATTTATTGATAACTTCTTGAGTTCTTCTAATTTTTTTCCTCGATATGAATATTCTTTTGCCATTAAAATTCACCTAAATTTTTACTTGTTCCTTCCTGTGTGCCTTGGTCTAATCATTCCTACTTTTCTTCCTGGAGGGGCGTTTCTTGGCGCAATTGTTGGTCTTCCTTTTCTTGAAGATCTTGATCCTCCATAAGGGTGATCGACTGCGTTCATTGCCGCTGCAGATACAATAGGCCAGTATTTTCCTTTTGCTTTCATCAATTTAAACTTGTTTCCTGCTTTTAAAAAAGGTTTTTCAGGTCTTCCTGAGCCCGCTATTAGTCCAATCATTGCTAGGCATTTTGGGTTGAATTCCTTTTGTTTATTTGATGGCAGCTTCACTACTACTTTATTTTTTGTCTTGGCCAATATTTTTGCAGTTCCACCTGATGAGCGTACCATTTTTCCACCATCTCCTGGTGTTGATTCTATATTGAATATGAATGTTCCTTCAGGTATTTTACCAAGCGGCAAGGTGTTGCCTATCTTTATCTCGACAGCATCTCCTTTTTCAAGGATGTCTCCTACTTTTACGCCTTCTGGTGCAACCACTAAGTTTTGATTCTCATCTTTATATTTAATAAGTAAGAGTGGTGCAGTATGACTTACTGATTTAATTATGTCAACTATCTCACCTTTTGATGAAAGTAAATGTGAAGTTTCGCCTGCATATTTAAAGCTATTAACTCTATATGTTGGGCTTCCTTTTCCTCGTTTTTGTGAAGTTAGACTTTTTCCCATTTTTACATCAATCCTAATTTTGTCGCTAAGTCAATTGCTGGTGTTTCATCTGAAAATTTAATGTAAGCTTTCTTTTTTCCTTCAGGAGTTATGTGGGTGTTTATCTTCACCACTTTGACTTTGAATGTTTTTTCTATGTCTTCTTTAATATCTTTTTTTGTTGTTTTTCTTTCAACTATGAAAACTAGTTTGTTCTCTGATTCCATCAACCTTATTGATTTCTCTGTTGATAAAGGATATTTTATTGCGTTCATTTTTTCTTAGGTTTTTCTACCACTTTTTTTGCAGTTGTCTTCTTAGTTTCTTTCTTTTCTTTTGTCATTTCTTTTGATTCTACTTTTGTCGTCTTTTTCTTCTCTTTTGTTTTCTCTTTCTTCAACTCAGTTTTTGCTTCTTGTACTTTTGGAGTTTTATATTGGGTTGTAAATATTTGTGTTTCTTTGAGTTCTTTAATTGCTGACTCTGTGAAAATAGTCATTCTACCGCAAACTCCGCCAGGAGCCAACTTTTCTACATCAAGGTTTTGAATTGCTGTAACTTCAAATCCTGGAATGTTTGCAAATGTTTTATGAGCTGCTTTGTCAGCAGTTACTATTAGTAATCCTTTTGAATTGTTCGTCTTTGTTCTTTGAAGTTCCTCTTCAAAACCTAGTTTTATGAGTGTTTCTCTTAGTTTTTTTGTTTGTTGTAGTGTGACTATTTCATTTGAAATTATGAACGGATAGTTTTTT
The DNA here is from genome assembly GCA_018819065.1 of Nanobdellota archaeon. Classification (GTDB taxonomy): domain Archaea; phylum Nanobdellota; class Nanobdellia; order Woesearchaeales. The sequence continues at coordinate 43,030 of JAHJQL010000053.1, forward strand.
GGAATTTTGTGCCCTCGACTTTTTACTGCTTCAAGATTTATCGTTGCAGATATGGCTGCACATATTGCTTTTCTTCTTTCTTTCTTATTTATTCCTTCAGACCAGTTTTTTTCTGCTTTTGGAGGGTGTGCTCTTCTTCCTCCGACCATTCCTGGTGCGAATGCTCCAACCCAAACCATTCTAGTTCCTCTTCTTGACAATATTTTCCTTGGAACTCTTGATATTCCAAAACCATATGATCCTCTGTAATTTCTTCTTCTTCTTGAAACATCTGCTGAAGCTCTTTTTCCTGCTCTTGGATCTGAACCGTATGGTTGTCTCTTGTTTGATTGTATCGTTAAAAACGCCCTTTTTATAAGGTCTCTTCTTATCTCTTTATAAAACTGGTTTGGCAACTCTACACTTCCAGTTTCTGTTTTTTCCAAGTTTAGTATTTTTAGCTTCATTGTATTGATAAGTGGTGTTTCTTTTTACCCTCTCTGATTGGAGTAGTCATAATTATTGCTCGTTTTTTAGGACCTAGTATTGATCCGTGGATCACTAAATAAGTTGATTTTATGTTTCCATATTTGTGAAAGTTTTTTCCGTATTTCTCTAGTTCTGATGATATGTCTAATATTTGTTTGTTGTATTCGACTCTTTGATGAAAGCCCATTTGACCTGCGTGTGCGACTCTCCATGAAATGTGTTGTTGTCTGACCCAAGGTCCTAGTGAACCTGGAGCTCTTACACCTTTCTCTGATTTGTGGGATTTAAGTCCTATTCCAAATCTTTTTACTGGTCCTTGAAACCCTTTTCCCTTGGTTACTGCATGGATATCGACTAGTTGGTTAATGTCGAAGACTGAATCAAGATTTATCTCTTTATCATGATTTTTCTTTACAAATTCTAATTTATCTTTGTTTGAGCCACCCAATCCTATTTCTAGTGCTTCTGGTTTTTTCTTTCCAAAACCGGCTTTTTTAGGTTGTGTATAAACAGTTATAGTGATTTTTTCAAAAGAGTCAGGGTTTATTTTTTCTAACTGTTCTTTATTTTCTTTAGGTGATTTTAATTTTCTTAAAAGTTCTTTTTCTGTCTTGAAAAAAACTTCTTTTTCGAGTTTTAGTGCTTGAAAATGTTTTTTATAAAATCTTATTGAGTATATTCTTATTGGAGGACACTCAATCAGCGTTGCTGGAACAGACATTTCTTCTCCTTTTAAATGAGAATTCTTGTTTTCATTTAAAGCCATGATGTGTGTCATTCCAACTTTGTAACCTATAAAAGCCAATGGTTTTGCTTTGTCAGATTTCATCCATGACCTGACTCGTGCGTACATTCTTTTAGCCTTCTTTCTAGGCCAAAACTGCATGCTTCCTCTCCTTGGACTTCTTATTGTTGGCATTTTATGTGTTCACCATTAAAAAAAACTTGCAGAACCCTCTTTTAAAGTGTACTGAAAAAGTTTTTTTTCAGGCGTAAATTTTCAAATTTGAATCTTTCTAAGATTACAAACTTCGTCTACGAAATCAGAATTTATTTATAAATCTTGTGATGGGTTGCTCTGGTGGTGTTCTTTTTTCTTGTGATTTTTTTGCTTTGACAAATCTTTTGCTTTAAGCAAAGTATAATTGACTGGGTTTTTGATTTTTTTGCAAAAAGAATCAGGCTTACACATCCTCATATCAATGTAATAACTTTTGTTGTTGCAATTTGGTGGGAGTATTTTTTGTTTTCTTTGAGCAGTATATCGCAACTGACCTTCGACATATACTTCTTTTAAGGGCTCTTTGTTTTTTTTATTCCACTCTTTTAATCTCTCCTTTATTTGCTCTTGGTTCCAACCAACATTTAACAAAAAGTTTGAGAGTATGAAAACCGCTCTTTTCTTCCCATCGTCAAGACCGTTAAGAATGTTTTTTATACAGGGAGGGAATAGTTGTTCTGAAATCGCGTCAGTTATTTCTTCATAAGAAACTTCTTTTTTTATAATATTTCCTTCATCTTCTTCTTTTACTTCAAAATCAAACGCTTGAACTAGTAAGTTTGTTGCTTCGTTTTTCTGTGCATTTTTATCTAAGAAAACCACTCCTAATTTCACATTTTCTGGTTTTGCCTGTTCTTTATTAAAAGATGATATTTTGTCAGGGTGTATTGGAATTGATATTAATTCTGACTTCTCATGGAATGAATAAGGCATTCTAAATAGGTGTCTTGATGATATTAATATGGTGTCTATGTCTAGGAATGGTTCTGCATTTAATTTCTCTATTTTATCGCCAAAATTAGTTGTTTCAACTCGTATTATATCACTTGGTTGTTTGCCTGTTTTTTTGACTATTTTTTCAAAATCGTGCTTTTCAAGCTTAAGTATTGCATCACTAACAGGTTCTTTTATCATGTGTTTTATATACGCTGCAATTTTTCTTGGCGCCTCCGGAAATAGTTTTTTTGTTGATGTGCCACCTATTATTTCTGGAAACGATTCGAATGGAACTGCTATGTGAAATCCTTTATTTCCTGAGAACTTGCAAGTTATTGACTTTAAACCATAGTGTTTTAAGACTTTTACAGTGTATTGCGCTGCTATTTTTGAGTATTCTAAAAGTTTGCAATCAACATCCAACACCAAATCCCAACCAGCCCTTAATTCATCCATCTCAGCAGATCTAAGAGTTGTGTCTATTTGCAAAGGATTAGTCCATCTCTCTTCAGAGCAATGAAAAGAAGTAGCTCCTCTTTTTGCGTGTTCTAAAATGTCTGTTTTGTATCTTAAGACATCTGGTCTTTTTCCAAAACCGCCCTCTCCATACTTTACAGCGACTTCTCTATCTTCTGCAACTCTCAAAATCTCTTCTTGTACATCTTCTCGTTTATAGAATTTAAGTGTCTTGCTGATAAACATTCATTTAAAGAAATCTATCGAGTTTATATTTTTAATGTGAAAAGAGGAACTTTTTGAATAAAAACAAGTTTTTAGTTTAGAGATTGAAAATAATTTATATCTTGATAAAAACCCATCATTGAAAATTAAAAATCGTCAGTTCTAAACTTAAAACGTTTGAAGAGATTAAAGATTTGTATGAGATTTATGCATGGTATGATGTTCTTGCAAAAGTTGTTGTTGAATAAAAAGGAGACTTGAAAAAACTCTTTCAAAACAATGTGTTAATTGTTGAAGGGATTTCTTCAACAGAAACATTGCTGGTTTTTGAGTAAAAATACTTACTCATGATAATCTGAATCGATTAACTCCCTTATCTTCTTTGCTTTCTTCTCACCTATAAGTTTTACCTTCCTAAGGGCCTCTTCTGATGCATTAATAACTTTTCCTGGAGATTTAAACTCTTTAAGCAGCGGTCTTGCAAGTGCAGCCCCTATTCCTGGAATTGCACTTATCAAATATTCTTGCTGTTCTTTTAAGGAAAGGGGTTTTGCCGTGTGCATCTGAAAATCTTTCTTCTCACCATCTTGCTCTCTTTGAGCAATTATTTTAAGTGTTGCGGCTGTGTCTAAATGATTTTTAGTAAATATTATTGGAATTCTATAAGACACAGCTATTGTTGAAAGCATCCCTCTTATGGCATTTGGATGTATGTTTCTCTGTGAAAAAATATCTTCTTCACCTTCGACAATAATAACTGGCTTTAAGTAAGTTGACAAATCTCTTATTTGTTGAAGCAGGCGCCCGTCTATTATTGAATCAACGAAATCTTTTTTAGTTTTATACTCAACCACGACTTCATCACTTAATAAATAATCACCTACTTCCAACGTCTTTAAGTCAAGAATAATTCCGTCTTCTAAGAGTGTCTTCATAACTTTTGACCCTTTCTCACGGTAATCGACAACTATTTTCGTTTTTGATTCTTCAACAAATAAATTCAGTTTTTGATCTTGAGTTTTTTCTTTTGTTAAATTAATTTTTTTAAAGTCTTCTTTGAGTTTTTTAAGGTTAACAGACATTCTTCGTTCCTTGTGAAAAGCAGACCACCTATATCCTTCATCTCTTGTCTTCTTAGTTACTAACACAAACACTTTACCCTTATCAAGTCTACCAGTCCGTCCCCTTCTTTGTATGCTTCTTATGGCTGATGGCACGGGTTCATAAAATATTACTAAATCAACTTGAGGTATGTCTAGTCCTTCCTCTCCAACAGATGTGCTTATCAAACAATTAAACTCTCCTTTTGAGAATAAATCTATTATCTCCTTTTGCTCTTTCTGACTCAAACCCTTATCTTCTTTTGTAGTTTGACCAATGAAAACCTTGCTTGAAATAGATAGTTCATCCAAAACATCCTTTATTCTCGAAGAACTCGCCCGATATTGTGTGAAAATAATTATTTTTATATTCTTATTTTTCTGTATCTCCTCAGACAATATTTTTTTTAATAAATCTAATTTTGGATGATCTAGTCCTTCCTTTGTTAATTTTTCAAGTTTAGTCCTGGCGACTTTGAAATCTTTGTCTTCTAAAAGGTTTTTTACAGCTTTAACAGATGTTGTTTTTGACTGGTTTTCTAATTTTTCAAAGTATTTCCTTAATGGTTCTAATCCTTGTGACTCTAGCAATTCTAACGCGTGTTGTATCTTCATAACTTCTGCTAATAAACTTATGGATTTTAATATCTCAAAATCTTTTTCCCCGGAAGAAATCCTGCCTCTGAGTTCTGCTTGTAAAGACAACAAAGAAGTTCTTGTGTGACTAGAAAAATCTCCTTGCAAATAACCAAGAGTTCTTAAAGTAGTTATTTTAGTTTTTAAAGATGCAATCAAACTATTTTTTATCTCTTTAAACTCCTCAGGAAAATCAACCTCTAACCATTTAATATCAACATCTTGAATATATGGTTTTACATCAGGATCATTTTCAGTTCTAATCTCAACATCTTCTATGAATAAGTTTTGGCATACATCTTCTATTTTCGATAATTCTGACCCTGGAGATGCTGTGAGCCCAAGAATTCTTGGGTGTTTTGCCTTAGAATGATATTGTTTTGCAATAAACACGTATGAATAATCCTTAACTGCTCTGTGTGCTTCGTCTACAATCAGTAAACTAACATTTTCTAATGATAATTTATTTGATAAAATGTCGTTTTCTAATCCCTGAGGTGTGCTTACAACAATCTTTGCATCTTCCCAAAGCAAAACCCTTTTTTCCGGCTTTACAAAACCAGAAAAAAGAATGATTTTGTCATCAAATTCAAAATGTTTCTTAAAAGTCTTAAGGTGTTGCTCCACGAGGGGCTTTGTGGGTGCTAAGACAACCACTTTTGATTTTGGATAATTTGTTAACCTATGAGCTGCCAGAAGTAATGCAATCCCTGTTTTTCCCATGCCTGTTGGCAAGACGACCAAACAATTCTTCTGAACACACGTGTTAAATATTGATTCTTGATATCGCCGTGGTTTAAAATTTTTTATCACAAACAATAATATTTAAGAATTATTTATATGTGTTTTTAAAAAAGAAAAAAAGTGAAAAAAAAGAAAAAAAACTTTTATTTCCTTCCCCTAGCCATTTTAGCTCTGGAAACATCTCCTTTTCTGTCAACAAAATATAAGTATCCTGATTGTTTTTTGACACCTACTCTTGCAACTTTTTCAGCTTTTTGTTTTCCTTTCTTTCCGCCGCCCCTTGACATCTTTGCTCTAGAAACATCTCCGTTTTTATCAACGAAGTAGAGATATCCTGCTTCTTTTTTTACTCCTGCTTTTACTACCATTTCAGCCATATTATTCTACCCCCTTCATAGTTTAAAGGTTTTAACACCTCGACTATAAAAAAATTGTTTGTGACGTTAAAAAAAGGTTTTAATTATTTAAATCTTTCGAAATTTACCGAGAAAGAAGTTCTTATTTTGGAATGTCAACGTATTTTTTTATCAATTTTTTGGCTACTTGACCAAAGAACACACCCATTATAAACAAGAAAAAAATGAAAAGCCGGTGACCTGACTCCGTCGCAATCAAGTAACCAAGCAAAAAACCCATAATTATAAAATAATATGGAAAGTTCAACCCTTTTTTATACTCATACATCGTGGATACAATCATTCCGAAAATTAAGATTATAATTGCTTTGAAAAACAAACTATCTATTAAAAAAGAAAGTATTAATCCCAAAATCAGAAAAACCAAACAAGCAATTTCGAATATGTTTGCAAACCACATTTTAATTATGAAAAACAAATCTTAACAATTAATTTGTTGAGTTGAGTATTTAAAATCTTTGTTTTTAACCAGTATCTCCGAATGTAGCTGTTTGCTACATGTAAAAATCTTTGATTTTTGAAAATATTTCTATTTTTGAATCTGTTTGTCTAACTTTTGTTTCGAACAACAGCTTTTTAGGCGTTGTTTCACCCCCTGTTTATTTCAC
>JAHJQL010000054.1 GCA_018819065.1 Nanobdellota archaeon
CCCAACAACTCAGCAATTTCTTGCTGAGTTTTATTCTTTTGATCCCATTCCAAAATTAATTTTCTCTCATTTATTGATAACATGAACATATAAAAGAAGAACTAATATTTAAAGTTTATGCGTTATTTTTGTCTCATACTAAATTTTCAAAAGATTTATAAATAACTATTTCACAAACTATGATGTTAATAACTATGAGGGGGATTTTAGATGTATCGCAAAAAGGAAGAAGAAGCAATAGTACTCGACTTCTTGCCAAACGGCTACATAACAGATACAAGACCCAGTCATATGAAGACTCCTATAGTTCAGTCTATTGGTAAGGAGAATTTCACAATTCTAGAATTGGTGCCAAAAAAAGGTATTTTCTTGCAGCCTCTTGAAGAAGTTTACATTGGCGAGGCTAAAAGAGAAAAAATTCATCACATAAATGGTAAGATAGATTATGACAAGTTGACTCACACAGCCAAGTCAGAGATGGAGCATGCAGTCATCGCTCTGATTGATAAACACGAGAAGAAGTTTGTTGATTTCTTTAATACTGCGCAGCCGTTGAGCACTAGAATGCATATAATGGAGCTTCTTCCAGGCGTTGGAAAAAAGCATATGTGGGAGATTATCGAGAAGAGGAGAGTGCAGCCTTTTGTAAGCTTTGAAGACTTGAAGAAGAGGGTGAAGCTCATGCCTGACCCAAAAAAAGTTATCCAAAAGAGGATTATGCTGGAGTTGACTGGCAACGAGAAGCACTTATTGTTTGTTGACAGATAAAGGTATATAAGTTATAATAGATTTCTATTGTGAATGTTTAAGCAATCCTGGGCTGAAACAAGAAAACTAGAAAATCCTGATTGGTATAGAAAGTTTGCTTTCGAAACTCCAGGCAATGAAGATAGCATTCTTAATAATTACCTTGTTCATGCAAGCAACCCTGTAAATTTTGAATCATTGGTAAAAAAAGGTTTTATTTTTCCAAACTCTATGTTTAAAGATGAAGGAATAACTACTCTTTTGGCGATACCATATCCAAATGAGAATTCGAATGAAAGATTTAATGATTGCTATGTCCACTTTTCTGACCCAAGAAGCATAGTTCCAGAAACTTCAATAAACTTACATACTGATATTGAAGACTATAAATACTGGACACATAACTTTGATGAAAATATTCCTTTAAAAATATACTCTGTTAGATTTTATTATAACAAAGAGGTTTTAGCACAACAATCAGGTTTTGAAATAACTCCTGAAAATAGTAGTCCATATTATTTATATAGAATGAAAGGACTTGTTGATATATATTTAGGTTTAGAAGCAATTCTAATTCCAAAAGAGTTAAAAATTCAAATCCCTGATAAGTTAAGAGAAAAGATGATTGCTGTACAAAATCTGACGCATGAATACAGACACTTTGTCAACAACATGAATGAAGAGTTTATGAAATTTAAAGGTTTTTGATGTTAATTATGGTAAAAAATAATTTATAAAATGTAATTGTTTAAAAAATAAAATAATAAAAGAAAAATTTTAGTGCCTTCTTCCCTTTGCTCTTAAGGATGGTCTTATCTTCTCTGAGCCCATACCTTTATTTCTCAAGCCTCGACCTTTCTTACCAGCACTAGTTAGCCCTCTCTCTGCTCTTCCGGTGCTAAAGGTTATGAAACTTAGCTCCTTATCGTTTAATATTTGAGGGTGGAACTTGTCAACCATAATTATTTCATACCAGTAGTACATTCCATCTTGTGCTACTTTATAGCTGTTTAGCACTTCGCAGTTGACGTATTTCTTGTTTGCTCTCTCCTCACAAACTTGCTGGTAGTTCTTGGCAACAATTTTTTTCCTTCGCATGTGTTTTGGTCTTCTTCCAGAGGAGAATTTTTCTCTCATCCTTCCGCCTTTTCTAACACGCTGCCTAACTACTATTATTCCTTGTTTGGCCCTGTAGCCTAGTGATCTTGCCCTATCAAGCCTTGTAGGCCTTTCAATTCTGATTGTTGAAGGTTCTTTCCTCCAAAGAATTAGTCGCTCTCTATAAAGCTCTTTTAGTGTCTCTTTTGGTTTTTTCCAAGACTCTCGTATATATTTGTATATTCCCATTTTGACCTCCGTTGTTTTGGTTCTTTTGAATGATTCAGGCAAGTCACGCCCACATCTCATTCTATTCTTTGAGAAACACTGTTTTTTTATAAAGTTAACTAATTGGATAATTTGTTAAAACTTCCTTCCAGCACTAAATCTATTGCAATGTTTGTTTTTGTTGCTAGAAAATTGTAAAACTGGCTTTCTTCTTTTGAGATTGGGCTCGTTATAGTTTTTTTGTATGCATCTCGGTCTTGGTATCCTAAAATTGCGTTTTCTAGTAATTTTCGATATGTTTCTCTTTCTCCTCTGAATATCACTGCTGGTGGTAGATTGTCTTTTTCTAGTAATAAGTTTTGGATTGTTCTTGAAGTTCTGCCGTTTCCATCTTCAAATGGGTGAATTCTGGCTATTTGGAAGTGGGTGTAGAATGCAAGATCCATTGCTGATACATCTCCTTTTTCATAAGCTTTTTCTAAAAAATCATAATTGTCGATAAAGCGTTCCATTTCCAACGAAATCTTTGCAGGGTATGGTGGTGTGACTTTAGCTCCTGAAGGTCTTACTCCTATTATTCTATAGTCTAAGGGTTGTTCTTCTCCGTTTATTATTCCTGCAACTCCTTTTATTAGCATGGTTAATGATGCATCTGTGTTGTTGTATGCCCATTCTTGTGCTTTTGTTATTTGTTTTATGAATTGTTCAAAGTTTGGTTTTATTATGTAATCGCTTGTTTGTGATTTTTTTTCAAGATCTCGTTCGATTTTTATGCTGTGTTGTTTGGCTTCTTCTTCTATTGCTTTTAATTTTAATTGGTCGTAATTTTCTCTTTTATGTTTTTCAAATTTAGGACTATTAAGATGATTATTTCTAGTTAAGATATCTTCTACAAGTCTTGAGTTTATCAAATAAGATGTCATTACACGTCTATATTTTCAAGAGTATTTAAATCTTTCGATTTTTAACCACTTGTAAGTAGTTATTTTTCATTAAAATAGGAATATTTATAAATAATTAAAGAATAACTTTCTATTAACATGAAAAGAGTTGATTGTATTCATCATCAGTAAACCCCTTCTAAATAGTTTAAACTCTCTTCGAAAAAAAGCGCAAACATTAAAAACAACAAATTTATTCTTAAAAATGAAATCTTTGAAGTATTCATTCGTTCAGCTTTATGCTGAACTTGTTTCCCTCAAGGATTTCTTAAAGCCTTGGCGCAACGGTGTTCGTCCAAACAAAAACTATGGTTTTTGGTGTTCCAAAAAGCTTTGCTTTTTGAGAACGTTGACAACGAGGTCAGGCGTAAAGCCTGACGTCCAGCTTTATGCTGGACTTGTTTTAGTCAAGCTTTTTTTAAAAGATTGGCGGCGTTGGTGTAATCTGGTAGCATATGGGACTGTGGCTCCCCTGGTCCGGGTTCAAACGACGATTTCGCTCGTCGATGACGAGGGGTGGCGTAAAGCCTCCCGTAGAAACGTTCTGAAAGTCCCGGTCGCCGCCCCATTTTCTTTTTTTCATCATCATTCCTAGTCAGCAGACTTTTAATTCTATTCTCATATGCTGGCGGGAAGGTTAAAATCCTTTAGTCAAGCGGAGAACTCAAAAACTGTGTTTTTGGGTCTTCAAACAAAAAAATTTGGAGGAAATAAAATGAAAAAAGAAGAAAGAAACAAAAACAAAGAAGAAAACGTGAAAAACAATGTAGAGGCTAAGGTGCAAGAAAGCGCTGGTTGTATTCATATATAGTGGTTTAGAAGAGCTACCAATATATTATGGTAGACTCGCTGAGTTACAGCGAAAGGTGTCTGTGAAGTTTGTAGATGCCTGTAGTGCACAAGGGTTTAATCTGGTGGAGTTTCCTGAGATTATGCCTGCTTACTTAATGGATTCTAAGTTTGTGGAGCAGGATTGGATGATAAAGAAGCCAGGTACTGATGAGCCTTTTGTATTAACACCTGAGATAACTGCTTTTTATGCATCGCTGATTGGTCAGAACACAGGAATTGATGCTTTGAAAAACATAAGTTATGTCGCGACTTGTTACAGAGAAAATAGGTTTGTACAGCTAGGTCTTGAATCTATCAGCTCTAATGTTGAGTCTGACATAAGAGTTATATCAACAGCTTATGATTTTCTTGAATCTCTTGGTCTAGCTGATTATTTTGAGATTGTTGTGAATGACTTGAGTCAGCTTAAACGTTTTGTTTCTGACGTAGGTGTTGATAAAGAGTATGTTATTCCTGTCTTAAAAATTCTTGATAAGTATTCAGGAATTATTAGAGCAGGTACAACTGACATTGATGAAGCTTTCACATCAGAAGTGTCAAGTTACGTATCAGACGCGGGTGTTAGGAAGGAACTCTTGAATTTAGCGAAGTCAAATCAGTATGATAAAGAATTCTCATCAGAGTTTAAAGAGATATTATCCGATCTTTCGGATAAGAAAAATCTGCGGGTGGGTGCTTCTTTAGCAAGAGGGCTTAGTTATTACAACAGTCTTCCTCCAAGAGAGTCAACACCCATCTTTGAGATATATTCAAAGACTGATCTTGAGCAGATTTGTGGTGGTGGAAGGTATGATGGACTCATGGGCAGGCTCAATCCAAAGCTTCAAAACACTGAGTTTGACAGCGGAATTGGTTTTGCATTTGGTCTTGAGAGAGTCTTTAAAGTGTTGATGAGCAAGTATCAAAGCTTTGAAAAAATGTCGGAGGTATTAAGATGAAAGAAGAAATAATTCAAAAAGTATGGGATTATCTTGAGAGTAAAAAAATAGATGAACCTGTTTTTTCAGATAGGATAAAGAGTCAGCTCTCAGATAGTTATCAGGGAGTTTTGAACTTGTTTGTTCCGTGGGGTCCAAAGTACAACTATGTTGAGAAAGGGATAACTGTAGGTCTTCCAGAAAAGCAAACGATTGCAGAGCTAAAATGTTTGGTTGATTTTTTTAAAGAGAATAATTACAAGCCAAACCTTTTTTTGATGTTTGCAGATAGTTATGGAACAGAGATAAACTCTTTGCCGGTTGATGTAGTCAAAGGCTATTTTTCAAATCTTGAGAAATACGTCGGCGATTCTTTGGATTGTAAACCTTTGTGGTGGTCAAAAATTAAGGATTCAAAACGTTATTTCGAGTTGAAAAATGATGTTGAAAAAAACTTTTTTGACTATGTTGACAAAGATGTTTACGAAGATAATCTGATGACTGCAAAGAAGTTTAAGGGCGGGGCAGACAGTGCAAAAATATACTCTCTAGAGCGTGTGACTGAAGGTCTGTTAATAGAGGAACTTTACTCTCCTATTAAATTAAGTCTTGTCAAAAAAGAGAAAGATGCGCTTGATGGTCCACTGAAAAGACTCTATGTTATTGAGAGTAGAAAACCTTGGATGAGGTGACTTGCTGTGAAAGAAATAAAAGAATTAATCAGAAGAGCAATTGATTTGCACGTACACATCGGGCCAGAACCGATTCCAAGGAAGTACACGGCAGACACTCTTGTCAAAGAAGAGAAAGGAAAGATAAAAGCAATTTGTGTTAAATCTCACTTCTTTCCAACAGCTCCTTTGATAAGTGATAGAATTTTTTTGATTGGTTCAGTAACCCTCAACAATTATGTTGGGGGTCTAAACCCTGATATTGTGTTGGCTAATGCAGTGTTTGGCAAGCAGATAGTTTGGTTTCCAACAATTAATGCAAAGAATTTCATGAAAAGACGAGAATATGAAATACCTGCCGAGTGGGTGTCAGACAGTAAATATTTGAGAAAAACAAGTGATATCAAAGGAATATCTGTTTTGAAAAATAAGAAACTGACAAAGGATGCACTAAGAGTCATTGATGCAATCGAAAAAACCAATAGTGTACTTGCAACAGGTCACGTTAGCTGGAAAGAAGCAGAAATGCTTGCTAAAGAAGGTTTGAGAAGGAATATTAAAGTAATTTTAACACACCCACTCTATGGACCTATTAGCATGCCTTTAAGTGTTCAAAGAAGTCTTGCAAAAAAAGGAGCATTCATTGAAGTAACTTACGCGTCTTTTACTATTGATAAGATTCCAGTAAAAAGACTTGCAGAGCAAATAAGGTTGGTTGGACCCAAAAATTGTATAATTAGTTCAGATGTTGGTCAGACTTTTAGTAAGAGTCCTAGTAAATCATTATTTGAATTTGCAAATTTACTGATTGCTGAAGGAATAACCAAGAAAGAGTTGGAGTTGATGCTTGTAAAAAGTCCGACTAAAATAATAAATTATATAAATAAACACAGACGAGGTATTTATTATGAAACTTATGACTGCAAGAGGAGTTAGGGATTTTCCTCCTGAGGATAAGATTCTCAGGAACGAATTAGTTGACAAACTTAAGAGGGTGTTTGAGGTATATGGCTACTCGCCACTTGAAACACCAATTATTGAGCGTTATGAAGTGCTGTTTGCAAAGGCAGGCGCGGGACAAGAGGCTGATGCGACCAAGGAAACTTTTACTTTCAAGGACCAGGGAGATAGAGATATTGGTCTTCGTTTTGAATTGACACTGTCGTTTGCAAGATTTATTGGTATGAATCCAAATATGAAGATGCCTTTTAAGAGGTATGAGTTTGGACCTGTCTTTCGTGATGGTCCTATAAAGCTTGGAAGGTACAGACAGTTTTGGCAATGTGATGTTGATATTGTTGGTTGCAAGACTGGAGCTGTAGATGCAGAGATTGTTGCTTTGGTCTTGGATGTTTTTAAGGAGCTTGGGCTTGATGCTTATATAGAGGTTAACAACCGTAAGATTCTCAAGGGGATAATCAAGTTTGCAGGCATAAAGCAATCGCTTGCCGACTCTGTCATAATTTCTATTGACAAGCTTAGCAAGCTGGGAGCTGATGATGTTAGAAAGGAGCTTGAGCAAAAAGGCGTTGAGGACACTCAAGTTGCTAAGCTTTTAAGCTTGTTTGATTTGAGAGGCACTAATGAGGAGAAGCTTTCTTCTCTTAAATCAGTTATTAAGAATGATATCGGGGTGGAAGGGCTTTTTGAGCTTGAGGAATTGTTCTCTTATCTTTCAGCAGAGCAAAAGAAGAATGTGGTCTTTAACGTCTCTCTTGCAAGGGGTCTTGGCTATTATACAGGGACTATTTATGAAGGGTTTGTTAGGAATAGTGAGGTTACTTCATCAATTTGTGGTGGTGGAAGGTATGATGACATGGTTTCGCAGCTGCTTGGGTCTGATAAGGAGTATCCTTGTACTGGTATTAGCTTTGGATTAGACGTCATAACTGATGTTTTGAAGCTTTTAAAAATCAAGGCTGTCAAGACTGTGACTGGGGTTTATGTTATTCCTATAAAGACTTCAAAGGATTGTTTTAAGATTTGCCAAGAGTTGAGAAGTGCAGGTGTTTCTGTTGATATGGACTTATCTTCTAAGGGTATTAGCAAGAATCTTGACTATGCAAATTCTCTTGGCATCCCTTTTGTTGTTTTCGTGGGTGAGAGAGAACTTAGGCAGGGCAAGGTTAAACTTAGGGACATGGTTTCTGGAAAGGAAGATTTCTTGTCTGTAAAAGCGCTTGTTAAGAGGCTGAAAAACAACAAATAAATAACAAAGTTTATATACTAGTGACTATATACCTATACTAAGATATGACGCTTGCACAAGAACAACCCCACGATAGAATATTTTCCATTCTCTTCAAAGAGGACGAGCTTACATGGCAAAATATCATCTATGACCTTGTAAAAAATGAAGAGATGAATCCTTGGGAAATAAACATTTCTCTAATCGCACAGAAATTCATAGAGAAGCTAAAGCAGCTAAAAGACATGGATTTTAGGATTTCTGGAAAAGTAGTCTTAGCATCAGCACTTTTGTTAAAAATGAAGACTAACAGATTGCTTGAACAAGACTTGACAGTTTTTGACGCTTTAGTATCAGCATCGCAAGATGACCAGATGGGCATACTTGAAGAGCTAACACAAGGCTTAGAGGAGCAAGACTTTGAAGACCTCCCAAAAATCATTCCAAGAACTCCACAGCCAAGAAAGAGAAAAGTTTCAGTCTTTGACCTAGTTGAAGCATTAGAAAAGGCCTTGGCAGTTCAAAACAGGAGGAAAGATTATTTTATGCCTGACGTTGAAGTCGTCGCTCCAAAGAAGACAAAAGAGTTAACAGTTGTCATGAAAGACCTCTACGACAAGATAGCAGGATTTTTTTCAAAATCAACAACTGAACTTACATTTGAACAGTTGATACCATCAGACACAAAAGAGGATAAAGTCTTCACATTCATACCGCTGCTTCATCTAGACAACCAAAGAAAGATAGATATGAACCAAAAAGAGCACTTTGGAACAATATCAATACTTCTAAACAAGCAAGCAAAATAAATTTTTTGTGCAATAACTTTTTAAAACAATCCTGATTCTAAAAATTCTAATGGCAACGGTATTGATGAGTTTTAACAACAACCCAAACGTTGGGCTCTACGCATTTGTAACAGATAAGTTCGCGCTAGTCGGTAGAGAAGTAAACAAGAATTATCTTGATGAACTGGCAAGGATATTAAAGGTTCCTGTTCACAGCATAAACATAGCAGGAACATCACTTGTAGGTGTTTTTCTAGTTGGCAACAGCGACTTAGTATTAGTGCCATCAATAACCTTTGACGGTGAGCTTGAACAGCTAAAAAAGCTTGGGATAAATTATAAGGTGTTCAACACAGATTTTACATGCCTTGGAAACAACATAGTGATGAATGAAAACGGAGCCCTTGTAAGCGAGGATCTTCCAGAAAAAGATGTTAAAAACCTCTCAAAGATATTAGACATTCCAGTCAAGAGGATACAAATTGCTGACACCACAACGCCTGGCTCATGCATAATTCTTAGAGGCGATAAGGCTTTGATACATAGAGGCGCGTCCCAAGAAGAGATAAAAATCATTGAAAAAACACTAAAAGTAAAAACTATTTCAACAACTATAAACCTTGGAATACCATACATCAAGTCAGGAATACTATGCAATGATAATGGCATGATAATAGGCGAGGCTTCAGGACCTGCAGAAGTCATGAACGCAGAGGAAGGATTAGGATTTATAGACGGGTAAACATGAACCAGGAAAAATTATTGCAATACCAAATGTTAGAACAGCAGATGCAAGTAGTAAGCCAAAACCTGCAAAACGTTGAGCAAAGCTTAGCAGATGTTAATAGTATTGTTGAGTCATTGCAAGACTTTGGAAAGCTTAAGAAAGGCGACAAGATACTAGTATCGCTCTCAAACGGAATATTTGCAGAGGCAAAACTAGAGAATTCTAAAGATTTGAAAGTCAACATCGGTCGAAACGTCGTTGTCACTAAAAGTGTTGAGAAGACTGCTGAGATGATGCAAGAACAAGTAAAAGAGCTGCAGAAGTACAAAGAAGAGATACTGACATATTATAACAATCTTTATTCTCAACTGCAGAAATTGCAAGAAGAACTAATCTAACACCAAACATTTTTCTCAAGAAAGCATAAAAATTTATATATCATAAAAAGAAATTATTTTGCAATGTCAAATAACGTTGCAATCGCAGCAATCATTGAACACAACGGAATGGTTCTTGTTGGAAAGAAGATTACAACAGAACACGTCTTAAGCGGAGCCTGGCACATTCCAGGCGGAAAAGTACAGTTTGGAGAGACTGAGGAAGAAGCACTAATCCGCGAGATGAAGGAAGAAGCAAATATTAACATAAGAGTTGAAAAGTTCATTGATGAGCGATTCGTCCCAGAAGCAAACATTAAAGTCAAATGGTACTTGTGCTTTCCGCTGACAAGAAACATAAAGCCAGGCGATGACTTGGCAGAAGTAAAGTTTGTTCCTAAAGGAGAAATCTTAAGGATATGCGATCCAAAAGCTGTTTTTCTATGGCCTCCAAAAGTAACAGAATATTTTAAGAGTTAAAAACAAACTATATAATCAAAGTATTTTAATATATAAACAACATATTCATACAATATGGGGGGAGAAAATGATTTTAAAAATAAAGAAATATCTATAATAGGTGTAATACCCCAATACCCAGCACATTCAAAACATAACATATACGCAAGGGTGAAGATGCCACCTGTTGGGATAATTTCAATTCTTAGCCAGATAAATCACAATCCAAGATTTAAAGAGGTCTACGCAATTGACGAGAATAATTACAGAGGACCAAGAGATTTTAATGGTTTAGTTGATCACAGCTTTTTGCAGCAGAAAGAACCTGCTAAGATAGCTATGTTATATGGCGGGATGAGCAACTCCATCCCAAGAATGTTTTCTGTTGCAAAACAATACAAGAATTTTGGCGTAACAACCATTGCAGGAGGAAGCCACGTAGATGCGCTACCTGAAGAAGCCTTAAGATCAGGCATTGACATTGTTGTCCATAGCGAAGGTGAAGAAACAGTCCAAGAAATACTCAAAACAATATTGAAAGGTGAAGAGATAATACTAAACCCTGAAGAGTTAGAATCTATAAAGGGAATAAGTCTCTTAGACAAGAACGGACAACACATATTTACAGGAAAAAGAAAACCAATAGAAAACCTCAACGTTTTAGAAGACCCAGATCTTACACTAATAAAATTTCTTGAGAAAAAATGGAGTGCAATACCAATAAACAGAGGCAGGGGATGTAATTATAACTGCGAATTCTGCGTTGTGAACAACCAATACGGCAAGTATAAGGCCAGCTCTGTAGAAAAAACCTTAAGACAGATAATAAAATATTCTGACATGGGTTACAATGACTTCTTCATCACAGATGACAACTTCGCACAGGATGCAAAACAAGCAATAAAGCTCAGCAAAATGATAGGTGAGTACAAGAGAGAATTCAACAAGAAAATAGAAATGACAGTTCAAGTAAGAAGCGAAATAGCAGATGATGATGAACTCATAGAAGCAATGGAATTTGCCGGAGTAAAAAGTCTAGCCATAGGATATGAAAGCCCGATAAACGAAGAACTAAGATCTATGAAAAAAGGAGTTACTGTAGAAAAACTAGTGGAACGATCAAGTAAATTATCAAAGCATTTCTATCTACATGGTATGTTCATATTTGGCTATCCAACATTCCAAGATTCAAAACACAAGTCAACACTAACATTAGAACAAAGGGCAAAAGCATACTGGAAGTTCTTCAAAAAAGCAAAGATAGACACTGTACAGATGTTAAACGCTGTCCCTTTGCCAGGCTCAGAACTCAGAGCAAAACTTGAAACAGAGAAAAGAATCTTACCACTAGAGATGGTTGGTTGGGATAAATATGATGGACTCTTCTTGTGTTATGACCCAACGCCTGAAGGGCTTGATGCGTACGAACTTCAGAACCTGCCAAAAACACTGATGAAAAAATGGTACCTTGGAAACTTCATAAACACAAGCATAAACTACGGCAAGTGGATTAACTGGACTTATAATGCAACAATAGGCTTTCCAATACAATTTGGAACGTTTTATACAAAAAGATTCTTCCACAACCTAAGCGAAAATAGAAGAGAAGAAAGTATGAAAGAAGAAGACGCACCTGAAAAAAATATTTTCTACACTCCGTTAATAGACACTTGGAAAGACATTCAGAAGAAGTGGAGAAACCTATTCGTCAAGACTTACGCTGGAGGAATAGTTAGGCACTGGCTGGATGAATACAAGAAAAGTGATTACAAGACAAAATTAAAAGAGTTCATCTCTAAAAAACGAATGACTGATAACACATTAACCCAGTAGTAGAATTCATTCTTTCCATTTTTCTCTTCTTCTTTTAGACAACTTTTATAAACCTCTATTTTTTCTATTTTCTTATCATGTTTGGATTCCTAAAAGATAAGTTAAAGAGTGTAGTTGATATTTTTAAAAAAGGAGTAGAGGATGAAGTAGAGGTAGAAGAAGTAGAGGTTAAGAAGCCAAAAGAAAAGAAAGTCAAGAAGAAAGAAGCTATGAAGGAAGAGACAACAAAAAAAGAGGAGAAAACAAAAGAGGTAAAAGCAGATAAGAAAGAAAAAGTTTCTGAGAAGAAAAAAGAAGAAAAGATTCTTGAGAAGGAAGAAGAGAAGAAGAAATCAAAACAAGTTGTTGTTGAAAAAGATAAGAAGATAGTTAAGACTCCTCCGGCTGAAGAAGTCCTAACAGAAAAGAAGTCATTCTTAAAAAAGATTTTTGGAAAAAAAGAGGAAGAACAACCAGTAGTTGAAGAGAAGAAAGCAGAGCCTGTCAAAGAAGAAATCGTTGAGGAAAAAGAAGAGGAAAAAGGTTTTTTTAAGAAGATAACTGAGACTGTCACGAAGTTTAACCTTTCAGAAGCCAGGTTTGACGAGTTGTTCTGGAACTTAGAAGTAACACTGCTTGAAAACAACGTCGCAGTTGAAGTCATCGAGAAGATAAAAGCAGACTTAAAAGAAGAATTAACAACAGGCAAGATTTCAAGAAAAGGAGTTGAAGAAGTCATAAGAGACACTTTAAAGAAATCAATTGAGGAAGTCTTGGACGTAGAGACTTTTGACTTGTTGAAGAGGGTCAAAACAAAAAAACCTTTCATAATAGCATTCATAGGCATTAACGGCTCTGGAAAAACTACTAACATGGCTAAAGTTGCAAAGATGCTTCAAAACAATGGCTTAAGTGTAGTCTTTGCAGCGTCTGATACTTTCAGGGCGGCTGCAATTCACCAGTTAGAAGAACACGCCAACAGGTTAAAAATAAAAATGATTAAACATGACTACAACGCAGACCCTGCAGCAGTAGCCTTTGATGCAATTGAGCATGCAAAAGCCAAAGGAATAGACGTAGTGATGATTGATACTGCTGGCAGACTTCATAGTAACACAAACTTAATGGATGAATTAAAAAAAATTATCAGGGTCAACAAACCAGATCTAAAAATATTCGTCGGTGAAAGTATCACAGGAAATGACTGTGTTGAACAAGCAAGAGTGTACAACGAAGCAGTTGGAATTGACGCAATAATACTTGCAAAAGCCGACGTTGATGAAAAGGGCGGAGCAGCAATTTCAGTATCATACATCACCAAAAAACCAATTCTTTACATAGGCACAGGTCAGACTTATGACGACTTGAAGAAGTTTGACAAAGAGTTAGTGATAAAGAGTTTAGGATTATAAATTCTTAAGAAAAAATAAAAAAAATTTAATACCCGTCTAAGGGTACTTTTGTTCCGTTTATTTCTGCATTTCGGATGTGGTCTGCAGCTTCTTTCTTTAAGACTTCAACCTTGTCCAGTCTTTCCCATGTAAAGTCTGGGTCACTTCTTCCAAAGTGTCCAAAAGCAGCAGTCTTTTTGTATATTGGCCTTTTCAAGTCTAGTTCTTTTATGATATCAGCTGGCTTTAGTGGGAAATGCTTGACCACGAGCTTTCCAATCTCGTTTTCAGGAATCCTGTTAGTACCAAAAGTGTGTATTAGGATTGACACTGGCTTTGCAACTCCGATTGCATATGCTAGTTGTACTTCACACTTGTCTGCTAGTCCTGCTGCAACAACGTTTTTTGCAATGTACCTTGCAGCGTATGAAGCTGAGCGGTCAACTTTTGAAGGGTCTTTGCCTGAGAATGCTCCTCCGCCGTGGCTTCCATGTCCACCGTAGGTATCAACTATTATCTTTCTTCCTGTAACTCCTGCGTCTGCAACAGGTCCTCCAAGGACGAATGCGCCTGTCGCGTTTATGTAGAACTTGGTGTTTTTATCAATCCATTTTTCACAGACTGGCTTTATCACATGCTTGAGGATGTCTTTATAGATTGTCTTGTACTTGACTTTTGCCGAGTGCTGAGCAGCTATTACTACTGCATCAACTCTTTTTGGAACTCCATCAAGGTATTCAACCGTTACTTGGCTCTTGCCATCAGGCCTTAAATAGTCAAGCTTTTTTGTCCTTCTAACAACCGACAGCTTCTTAGTTAGCTTGTGGGCGAGTATGATTGGTAGTGGCATGTATTCTGGCGTCTCGTTTGTAGCGTATCCAAACATTAATCCCTGGTCGCCTGCTCCCTGCTCTTTAAAAAGCCCTGTTCCGCTTACTCCTTGTGATATATCCGGGCTCTGCTCTGATATTGACACTAACACTCCGCATCCTTCATAGTCAAAGCCGTAGCTTGGATCATCATAACCAATCTCTTTAATAGTGTCCCTGACGACTTTTTGCACGTCGATGTATGTCTTTGTAGTCATCTCACCTGCGACGATGACAAACCCTGTCTTTGTCAGTGTCTCGATTGCAACTCTTGAGTTTGGGTCTTTTGCAATGGCTGCATCTAATATTGCATCGCTTATCTGGTCACACATCTTGTCAGGGTGGCCTTCTGTTACGCTTTCACTTGAGAACAAATATCTTCCTTTCTTCATTAATAATCCCTCCAACTATATTGTTTCGCTTGTCATGTTTTATATAAAGGTTTTTGTTAGAATTATTCTAATGAGAATAATCAGTCTGTTCTAAATAAAATTTTGCCAACACTTCTTGTAGTGAACATTAATTCTCTAAAGCTTCTTATTCTTAGGAGTTGCCTGATAATATATCCTGGCCTAAGATAGAATTTTATGAATGCTCTTTTTTGTTGTTTTATCAAATATTTTTTTGTCAAGCCTTTTGGCACGAATATGTTGTCGCTTTGTTTGATGAATGCGTCTTCGAGATATTCATTTTTTCCATATGATTCAAACATGTCATAGAGGGTTGTTCCTTTGTTAATGCTAAGCAGAAAAAATATTGCTATGTCTAAAGGTAATGACTTAGCGAAATTTATGGTTCTTCTAATACTCTCTTTCGTATCTCCTGGAAGTCCTATTATGAAAAACCCTTTTGTTCTAATGCCTGCTTTATGTGTTAGGTTTATTGCTTTAATTATGATATCGTTTGTCGTTCCTTTCTTGATTATTTTTAATATTTCTTTGTCTCCTGTTTCAATACCAAAGCTTATTTGCCAACACCCTGCTTTTTTCATCAAATCGAGCAGTTCTTTGTCTATGGTGTTTGCTCTTGCTTGACATGACCAGCTTATATCTAATTTGTTTTCTATTATTTTTTTGCATATCTCTTTAACTCTTTCTTTGTCGTGCATGAAATTGTCATCTCCAAAAGAGAAGTTTTTGACACCATGCTTTTTAGTGTATGTTTTTATTTCTTCAATCACATAGTTTGCTGAGTTAGTTACATATGGTCTGTTGTTCTTGCTATATGTGCAGTAAATGCATCTGAATGGACAACCTCTGCTCGTGATTATAGTTAGGCTTTTTGAATCTTTACTGTTAATTATTGATGTTGGATAATCTTCCAAGCTAGTTAGTAATGAATAATCAGGTACAGGGTATTTATCTAAATCTTGGTTATATACTATACCTGATGTTGTGGTTATTTTATTGCCTTTCTTTATCACAAGACCTGGCAAATCATTCACATCTTTTTTTATGCTTAATATTGTTAGTAAATCTAAGAATGTATCTTCCCCATCTCCTATTATTCCGTAATCAAATCTTGTTTCTTTTATATCTTTAGGAGAATATGTTATGTGTGATCCTCCAATAACTAATATTATTTCAGGAAATCTTTTTTTTATTATTCTGCTTAAATCTGATGCGAATAAGAAATTTGTACTCATGCAAGTCATACCTATTAATTCAGGTTTTGCCTTTTTTATCTCTCTTAAGAAATCTTGTTTATTATCACATGATATGAATCCGTCAAGAATCGAAACATCATATCCTTTTTCTTTTATGTATGCACCGATTTGTAGAAGGCTGATGGGTGGCAGTTTGTATGCTTTTTTTTTCTTGAAGAAGTATTCGTGATTTCTTGTTAATGGATTGATTAGCAGTATTCTTTTCATTTTCTTTTTAGGGTGACTTTTTGATATTTTTATTACTTTTTTATGTTTTGTTATTAAAACTTATGTTTTTTTCAAAAATTTTATAAATCCATCTTACTATAATATATAAAATAGGGGGTGTAGATATGATTGAGCTTGGTGGTAATATAACCCTTGTTGGATTTAGAGACTTGGAGCCTGCAGAGCTGATAGTCGTGAAAAAAGTTGTTGGTACCTATGCTCGTAAGATGAGCGACACTGTTGAGAGTTTTGAAAACTTAACGGTCACTTTGAAGGAGGTTCATAAGACTCCAAAGAGCCAAAAGTACGAGATTCATGCAAAGTTGTTAGCTAAGGGCAAGGCTTATAACTCTGAGTCTGTTGATAGAAATCTCTTCGTAGTTCTTGATTCTGCTCTTAAGAAGGTTCTGACAATTGTAAGTAAATAGAAAAATTATTTTTTAGCTTTCTTAGTGGTTTTTTTAGGCTTAGCTGGCTTCTTTTCTTTTGCAGGTTCTTTTTTCTCTGTTTTTGCCTCTTTCTTCTCTTGCGTTTTCTCTTCTTCTTTTACTTCTTTTTCTGTGTCGTCGTCTTTTTTCTCTTCAGTTTTGTCTTCTTTTTTCTTGCCTAAGACTTCTTGAAGCTTGCCTTTTAATCCGGTTGCTTTCTCTTCTTTTGGCTTTGTCTGCACTGCTCCTTTGAATTCAAAGCCTTCAAGCTCAGCTTTTACGACTCCTTCTTCGTCTTTTGTCACGTGAACTTTGACGTGGTGTGGAGGGCTTTTTATGCCGTCTTTCCATATGTGTTCGTTGACGTACATTCCTAGTTTTACATCGTTTGATTTCATATGTTTT
Source organism: Nanobdellota archaeon (assembly GCA_018819065.1). Classification (GTDB taxonomy): domain Archaea; phylum Nanobdellota; class Nanobdellia; order Woesearchaeales. Next base: position 16,772 of record JAHJQL010000054.1, read on the forward strand.
GCTAAAAATTCTTTTAATGTATTAACTGCTTTTTTTGCTCTTCTATACTTTGGAGCTTTAAGCCATCCTTTTCTTAATGGAACGTTATAGTTTCTTTCAAGGATTATTTTTGCGACTTTCTTTTTCTCTGCCATGTTTACGCCTTTGTTTTGGTTCTTCTCCAGTTTCTCTTAACAGCAGTATGCCTTCCTGGATGTATTCTTCTTCCCGGCCCGTATATCTTTGGCACTGTCCAGAATGGAGCCCATCTTGTTCTCCTTCCTAGCTTTGCGAGCCTTAGTTTCCTGCTTAAATGTATGAATCTTGCCATTTTTTTTTTAGTTATCTTGTTTTGTTGTGTCCTCTTTATTCTCTAGTTTTTTCTCAACTTTTGGTTTGTTTTTAGTTTCTTTTATCTCTGTTTTTTTAGGAGTTTTCTCTTCAGCTTTTTTCTCTTCTGTTTTTGGAGTTGGCTTTTCTTCAACTTTCTTTTCAGGCTTTGCTTGAGTTTCAGAAGTTTTTTTCTCTTCTGTTTTCTCAGGTTTTGGTTTTTTTTGTGGAGCTGCTCCTTTTATGCTCTTTGCAACTGAGAATAATAGCGATTTTCCTTTTGGAGTTATGACTCTTCCTTTGTGTTTTCCTTTAACGTCTTGCTTTATGAGTTTTGCTTCTTCGAGTTGCTGCAATATCTTTCTAATCACGCTTCCTGAGCCTCTGTAGAATCTTTCCGGTTTGACTCCTCTATTTTTTCTTCCACCATAAAGGGTTCTTAACTTGGAGACTCCTATTGGTCCTAGAACGTATATCTTTCTTAGTACAGCTGCCGCTCTTACATACCACCAATCATTGTCTATTGGAGGTCTTTGTTTGTGGACTCCTGTCTTTACGAACGGACTCCAGCTTGGCATATGTATTACTTTCTTAAGCTCTTGCGCTGTTTTTTCAATCAATTCATTCTGTGAAACTTCAAATAGCATTGTTACACCTATATAATTTTGTCTACAGAACCTCTAAACCAACGTGTTGAAATAATAGTTCATTTATAAACTTTTTGGAGTTTTTTCACAAAAAATATAATTGAACTATGATATTATAGTTTGTTATGAAAGGTTCTTGTTTTTTAGTAGTGTTTTTGGATTTAAATAAAAATCTATCTGTTGAAAAAACTGTTGAAAAAAAGAAAATGTTATATAATATCTATCACATCATCGCTATCTAAGGGGGTTGATAGAAATGTCTGATGCTTTGTATTTGGATGATTCTTACTTAAAAGAGTTTGATGCAACAGTTGTTTCTGCTAATAGCAAGTTTGTCGTGCTTGACAAGACTGCTTTTTATCCTAATTCTGGTGGCCAGCTTTTTGATGAGGGGGAGATTAGGCGAGGAGGTGAGACTTTCAAGGTTGTTTTTGTTGGCAAGTTCTCAGGCAGCATCAGCCACGAGGTTGATCGTGAGGGTTTAAAGCTTGGTGATAAAGTTCACTGTGTTCTTGACTGGGATAAACGTTACCAGCTTATGCGGATGCACACATCGGCTCACATAGTTAGCACTCTTGTCCATAACGAGGCTGGCGCTTTGATTACTGGCAACCAGCTTGGCGTTGACAAGTCAAGGGTTGATTTTTCTCTTGATGACTTTGACAGGGATAAGATGGTTGAGTACATTGACAAGGCTAATGAGGTGATTAGGCGTAATTTAGAGGTCAAGTCATTCTATCTTCCTCGTGAAGAGGCTATGAGGATTCCTTCGGTTGTAAAGCTTGCCGGAGCCCTTCCGCCTGCAATTGACACTTTGCGAATCGTCCAGATTGGTGATTTTGACACCCAGGCTGATGGTGGAACTCATGTTAGGAACACTTCTGAGGTTGGGGAGCTTGAGTTCTTGCAGGTTGAAAATAAGGGCAAGAACAACAGGCGTCTTTACTACAAACTAAAGAAATAGCTGTATTTAGGTATACTTATGTGGTATACTAGTATAGAAAGATTTATAAATAAGTTCTTACATTGTACTTAGTACTATGATGGGAGACATTAGCACAATACAAAAAATAAACTCAACTTCAAAAGAGTTGAAGAACTTTGGTTTCGCTGACTCAATGCAAGATTCTTTCTCACAGGCAAGAAAGATATATATGCCTGAAGAAGACAAAAATAGTAGCATAACTTTCAGTAGCAATGGTGAAGCTATGGAAGCGCTCTCATATAATTTCAAGAAATACAAAGATATGTCTGATTCCCGGATGAAAAAGATGAGTGAGCAGATAACTGAACTTCAAGAGTATATGAAGCAAATGTTAAATAAGCAGCAGTCAAGACCAGTTGTTTCATCACAGCCTGTACATCAAGAAGTTTCTCAAGCACCCCAGCAAAAAGTGGTGCAACAGCAGAGAAACACTTCAAGCGAATCAAAACCTTATAACCAGCGACAAGGAAGTTTCACACCTGATGATGTTAAGATAGAAAACATTTTCTATTGCGGCAATAAAAAATAAAAATTTCATAGGAGGGTTAAGATAGGCTATCTTAGCTCTCTAATTCTTTCTTTTGGTTCTCCAGAAAATATGAATGTCCCAACAACAAGTGTATCTACACCTGCTTCTTTTGCAAGCTTTGCAGTCTCCGCATTTATTCCACCGTCAATCTCAATCTCAAGCTTTGGGTAAGCTTTCTTTATCATCTTTATTTTTTCAAGCGATTCATTCATGAAACTCTGTCCGCCCTCTCCAGGACGAACACTCATTATCAAAACAAAATCCACTGAATCAAGAAAATCTACTATCTTTTCAATTGGCGTCTCAGGGTTTAGTGTTATGCCAGCTTTTATACCTTTTGACTGTATTAGCCCAATGACTGCTTCAGGATTATCAGTTGCTTCTACATGAAAAGCTATCCTCTCAGCCCCAGCGTCTATGAATTCTTCAACGTATTCCTCAGGGTTTTCAATCATTAAGTGGACGTCTTTGATAAGAGTGGTCTTTAACTCTGCAACTTCATCAGACCAAATAGTTTTTTTTGGAACAAACTCCCCATCCATCACGTCAAAGTGTATCATGTCAGCTGATGAAGCTCTGTCGATTGCTTCTTGGGAGAAATTCGCCGCAAGGATAGAAACTGATATTTTGACCATCTATGATTAATAATGCTGTAGTTTTATAAATTTTTTTGTGAAAAAAGAATTTTGTTATATCTAATCATTCATATTTGTTCTGTCTTTTAATGAAAGATTAGGAGGGTCACTCTTGCAAGTTGGCATTATTGTTTTAATATTAGTTTTATTATCATAATTTACTTCTGCCTTATCCAAGTCTTTGAAGAATTCTTCAGAGAGTTTAGATGCTAGTTCGCAAATCTCGTCGTGAAAACCTCGTAGAATATTTTCGTAGAGCTTGTTTGATCTTTGAAAACTGGAATATATACTACTCCAGCTGATTATATCTTTTTTTGATGTTTAAAATGAGACTGGCATAGCTGTGGTGTATATCAAACGTGTGTCGGTTGCTTGAGTAAATATGATGTAGTTATATAATCTTTCAGAGTGAGAAGTTGGTTTTAAACTAATATTATACTCTCGGTTCTCTTTGGGTTTTGGTTTTGGATCAAACATTATTAGTGTAAAGTTATCAGCATATGCTCTTGCCACTGTCTCAACTAAACCTTGCCTTTCAAAGATGCCTCTTTGACAATCTTGCTGGAGTCTCTCAGGATAATCCATTATTAACTCTATGGTTTTTCTTGGCTCGTCTATGTCATATACTTGCAGATAAGATTTTTGTTCGTTAACCTTAAAAGTTTTTTCAAACAAGACTATCTCTTCAATTTGGTATAATTCAAAGTCTCTAACCTTTATAGTGTATGGATAAGTGTTTTCTTTCTCTAAAATCTTTCTAACCCATAAATCTACTGCTTTGTCATCAGTCATTTTCTTTGTGGTTGTATACAAAAGCACCTATTTTTTTTTACGAATCATTCTTTTCAGTAATCATTTTTAAGTATTCGTTGACTCTTTCAAACTTCTCTTTCAAAGTGTAATAATTCTTCAAGTAGTTCATTCCTTTGTAGCTTACGTCCTTCTCTGTTATGTCCTCTGCATCGTTTATCAAGTCTGAGAGAACTCTCTTTCTTATACTGGATGGCAGCTCTTTAAACCTGCTCGCTCCCAAGTGGTACAACAGGACGAAGTGTGATTCATTTTTTGATTCTTTATTTATTTCTTTCATGTAGTAAAGCCCAAATGCAGTGGTGTTTTCTTGGTATTTTTTCAAGTCATCAGAAAATTCCACCAAGCTTTTTTTATCAGGCTGAAGTATTTCCTTGTAAAGGTTATCCTCTTCTTTGTTGCTGTTTTTGAGTCGAATATACAGATTTGGTATGATGACTGGGTTTATCTGAAAATTATTTATCTCGTTTTTTGGGCCTACTATGTATGATGTGCCTATTGACTCCTTAGCAATTATTGAGAGTATAGAGTTTTCGTCAATGTTTTTGTTGTTTAAATATTTTATTAGATGCATCGTTTTTGTGGTGTTTAGCATAGTCCTTGCAACCACGCTGTACTTTTCGTTGACTTCAAGTTCTTTTAATGCATGGACTTTTTTTCTGTACTTATCAATGATTTCTTGTTCAGAAATACTTATTTGGTCTGCTTTTGCTTTTTTCAATAAGAATGTTCTGTTCTCAAATTCCCATATTGAGAAGCTGTCGTGATCTTCCTTCTTTTTTGTTATTAATTTGTTTAATTCTATAAATTTTGGGAATATCTCTTCTTTATAATGGTCTTTGTTAAACTTTTTTTCTGGACTACTATATTCTTTCACTAGTCTTATTAGTTCTTCTTTTTCGTCAAAGACTCCTTCTTCTAGCCCGTCAAGCAGCCCTTTTTCATTTATGAACTTGTTTAGCAGGTTTGAGTTCTCGCTTGTGTCATACCAACTGCTTAATCCTTGCATTCTTTCAAAGTCCAGCGCCGAGATTATTGTTTCTCGTTTTAAGACTTCTCTTTCAATCTTCTCTTCAAGTATCTCTGTTGGCGTTGAGACTAATCCGATTGATGTAAGAAGTATTGTGAGTCCTTTTTTTAGTTTCATATCTTAAGTTAAATAATTTTTTTAGTTAAGTTTATTTGAACTCATACCCTTTTGGAACAACTGTTATTCCACCGGGTGAGACTGTAAATCCTCTAGCTAAGTCTTTTTTTCTGTCAACACCTACTGTTTCTCCTTTTGGAACATGAACGTTTCGATCTATTATCGCTCTTTTTATGATTGCTCCTTCATCTATGTAGTCGTATCCAAGCAGTATTGAGTCTTCAACATGTGCTCCTTTTTCTATCTGGGTGCGGTAGGATATTACTGATCTGTCGATGCTGGCGTGGCTGGTTATGACTCCGTTTGCAGCTATCGAGTTTGCAAATCTTGTTCCTTCACCGACGTTTTTGTATGGTGCTGGCTGCTCAATATATGTTAGAACTTTCCATTCCTCGTTGTACAAATTAAGCAAAGGTTCGATGTCCTTGACTTCCATGTTTGCTTTGTAGAACTGGTCGATATTTCCTATATCTCTCCAAAACCCTCTTTCTTTTTCTTTTGCTCCTGGTACTAAGTGGTCTCCGAAATTGTATGCAAATATTTTTTTTTCATTTCTAAGCATTGATGGTATGATGTCAAATCCGAAATCGTGAGAGGTGTATTTTTCAGGATTCTTCAATATTTGTTCTTTATCTTTTGTTAGTTTTTTGTTGTCATCTTTTACTAGTTCTTCAAGCAGTACACTTGGTTTGAATGCATAGTTGCCCATTGATGCTAAACACATTTTTTCATTTCCCGGTATTGTTGTTGGGTTTTCGACTTTTTCTTCAAAGCCTATGACTTGCCAGTTCTTATTAAAAATCTCAACAGAGATTTTGTTGGGGTTTAATACCCCGACCTTCAGGTTGAGATTTTTAATCCCAAAAATTCGACTTTTAAGATAGTCGAGCGTAATACCCTGACCTTTAGGTCGGGGATAGCCGACTATC
>JAHJQL010000055.1 GCA_018819065.1 Nanobdellota archaeon
CTGGAGTGCAGGTGGATGCGCAGTAACAGTTGGTTACAGCGAGTTCACAACGACTTGGAACTATATAGAAAATCAAGAACAACATCACACAACAGCCTAGAAAGATACCGCCACCTTTAGGTGGTGGAGTAGGTCATTTATATCCTTAATATCATTCAGGGCATATTGAATTAAATTAGCAGACCAAAAAGATGGATTCCTCGCACATAACTCCATAATTTCTTTTATATCATAATAATAAGTTGAAGTGGATTGATAATACTCCTTTTGTATACATTTTTTGACTAATTTTGATATACCTGAAATTGCATGTTTGGGTGCGGAGGTTCTATCAAATTTATAACATTTAATGAAGATGTCAACTAATAAGCGACTTATAGATATTGCATGGTTGTTTACGCCTCCCACATTATACCTATACTCTAAAACATACGAACCAATATCTCCTAAAAACAACGGAAATTTGTCCATGAATTTTTGATTCTCATATTTAATCATGGTCTTTACTATAAATGATGATTGATCAGCTAATTCAAGCAAAATTTTATCATCAAGAGATTTAAACGAACTTGTTTCTTTAAGATATGTTCTGATTATTTTGTTTAATGAGTTAAGGCATTGTGTTGAAACATCATCTTGATTCAATGCAACACTTTTGTTTAACGTATCAAAAATAGGTCTAATTTGGTTAATTATTTTAGTTGTCGAGATTTCATTAAGATTTATCTTTCCAATTAAAGGTAAGCTTTTTGCCTGTGCTTTAAATTTGATATAATCTGTTGTTTTTGATTCTATTTCTTTTATAACATTTAGGACATTCATAAAATAGGAAGATATCAGTAAAAGCGAAATGAAATTAAAAACTAATCCTACACTGACAAAAAAAGCGAATACCTTAACTTGATTAATAACTTCAAAAGAAGTTCCGAAAGTATATAATATCAATGAAAAGAATATGTAACCCAGAATAAAACCAAAATATTTCTGCTTAAAAAAAGTCATTCTCACAAGCTGTGAGGAATAATCTTGACTTGCATTTTGTATTAAAAAAACAGTGATCGTTACAATAACTCCAGCTAAACCGGTTATCAGACCTAAATAGGCACCAAAGCCGTTAGAATTGTTTAGTTCAAAAGGAGCATTAATAAAAAAGGGAAGTATTATCACTACAATAGACAGAAATGACAGCAAATATGCCATATATTTCAAAATAGGTATTTCTTCCTTTATTGGCTTCATTATTAACCTATAATTTATGGATTATTGATAAAGTTTTCCAAGACAATTAAGAACGCCCCTTTCTTCTTGTTCTTTATGGCACTTCGTGCTTGATAGAACGCCCCCAACTCTTTAGTCCTTCGGACATTTACACTCGCTAACGCTTGAACTTTTGCTTCGCAAAAGGAAACGAACATAAATCATACGCAATTCAGTTTTGTATTTTCCAACTCCGTAACATTTAATAACTTTGTTTGACAAATATTTTTTATGACATCAGAAATCGCTTTAAAATTTGTTTTCTTTGGTTTAGTCGCCTTAGCTGTTGTTCTTGAAGTTGTTGGAGATGTTTTTTCAAGAAATGGTCTATTGATAATAAAAACATTTTGCTTTATGTTGGACTCTTGATTTACTTTATTGGCTCCGTCTTTTGGGCGATTTCATTAAAATATGAGTATTTGTCTAAAGCGATTTCTGTGTTCGCTGTTTTGAATCTGATTATTGTTGTTCTTGTTGGTGTTCTCTACTTCAAAGAAGATTTGTCTTTGATAAATAAAATTGGAATAGGATTAGGAATTCTGAGCGTTATCCTTATTGAGATTTAATGGAGCAAAACTGAATTCCTCCAAAGTTAGAATTTATTTTTCTATCCTTCCTTAAACTCAACAGTTTTTTCTTGGTGTTTGAATATGTTTTTTCTGTATCTAAATGGAGGGTCTCTTTCTTTGATTAACTGTTCATACTCTTTTTGCACCTGAGCTGCTGGAGGCAGAGTCATTCCTTTTAACTCAGCAAATATCAACGGGTTGATTATCGCTGCTCGTCCAATCATTATTCCTTTGCAGCCAAAAGATTTTATCTTTTCAACATCCTCTCTTGTTTTTATATCACCATTAGCAATGATATTCTTTCCAGTTGCAACGCACTCTGAAAAAACTTTCCAATCAGCTTTTTCACCATAACTTTGTTTTGCATGCCTTGCGTGTACAACGAAGAAATCTGCATCAACACTGTTTATCAGGTTAAGATAGACTTTGTTATCTTTTTCAAACTGGTTTAGTCCAAGACGCATCTTTATACTAACATCATAACCTTTATTTTTAATAATATCAACTAATTTTTTCGTCTTTGATATTCGTTTTATCATAGCAGATCCCGCACCGTTACTCACAATATTTGGTGCAGGGCAACCAAGATTTAGGTTAAAGCCAACAAATCCTTTCTCTGATGAAAACATAGAGAGGAACTTCTTCAAAAAAATATCTCTTGTGCCAATTAGCTGAACTTGTGTTGGAGTGTCGTCGTACAACTTTAGCCTATCCCATGAAGATTTATTGTTCTTAGCTAATGATTCAAATCTGATAAGCTCAGTCATCGTCAAGTCAGCACCGTATCGATGACAGATAGTTCTAAAGCATGAATCTGTCATGTCTTCAAGAGGTGCAAGCATGTAGTAAAACTTATTTTTGAAATCCATTGTTAAAAGAAAATAATCATTGTTTTAATATTTTTGTCTAAAAAATTCATAGAAAATAAGTAATTACTCACACATAGTAATATTTATATATTTTGACAATTATCCCTGTCACATAATGCTAGATAGCCTAAAACAAAAATCAGGTATGCTCACAGGCGGAATGAAATTTGGCCTGGATTTCATAATATATCATTATAGCAAAGGTTGGAATAAAAGATGTTCTCAAGATACAAGCATTATCAAACTAAGACAGTATTTTGCTGATAGTATTCATTACCAAATCGAATTTAGAATGGGGGAGTACCTAACACACCTATTATTAAAACAAACAAATGTTTTGGTAAAAAATAATTTCCAGTTAACAAACTTGTTAGACTCCGTTCAAGATTACATAATATCTATCTTCTCTTATGATGACTTGCAAGACAAGGACTTATTAAGGCACAAGCTAATATCATACCACGAACTAAACTCACCAGAAGACACTTTAGAGGTCTATTCAAAAGCAAAAAATAATTTATTAAACGAGTTGGGAAAAAATGACAAATCATTAATTAGTAAGTTTCAACCAGTGATTGAAGCGTTGGAAGAATCACTTGAAGAAGAAGATGCAGCCAATAATTATGATTTAGAAAAACAACTACAAACAAATTCAGGATCATTTCAAGCATTACAAAAAAAATCATCCACATATGCATCGTTTTTTTATGATATACCACTTTGTTTTTTGAAAAAAGAAGATTCGCTTAATCCTCGTATTAGAGATGCGTTCGTTCAAGGAATAGAGGCTGCGTGGCTATGGAGCGATATGACTGATTACGCTGCAAAAAATGGAGAATCATGGCTTGACCTTAAGCAGGGAAGAATAAATCTGCCTTTAAGATATACAATAGAAAAAAGTAAGGAGCCTGGCAAAGTTAAGACATTAATTTCTCAAGCATGGAATACATACAAGCCCATAATTGAAGTTAAAGATAAGACAGCAAGAGAAAAATTAGCTGAGATTAAAATCCTAGATAAAGAAAACTATGAGTTGTTTAGTGATATTAGAACTTGCATGATGAATGTTGGAACATTTGATTATGTAAAAAAAGAATCTCAATTAAGAAAATTAAATGCTATGCAGATTGACAAGGAGTTAGGAGGCGTACCTTTCCTCCAAACTTACTTGTTTGCACTGACAATGTATTCGTTGGAAAAAAGAGTTAAACTAGAGATGAGAAACAATCTATAAAAGATGCAAATAATTATTCTTTTTTTATTATTCCCTTACAATTCTTGCTACCGCAAGTGCACTTCATCTCAAAGTCAGGTGTTGTATCTTGTGAATAATCTCCAGTTATCTCTTCTCCTTTCTTGATATCTCTTTTTGCAACATCACAAAAATCACCGACATTTGTATTTGCATTGCATGAATGATTCACATATCTTTCAGGAGGCCGCATCAAAGTATATTTATTATTTACAAAAGAAACATATTTCTTTTCATCTTCAGGAACTTTTTCTACTTCTTTGGTGCTTAGTTGCTTGGATGTATCCCATTTCAAAACAACTTCTCCTTTCTTAAAATCTTTGTTGGCAAAAACTCCACTACCTTCAATTTTGGATTTTTTTACTATGACGTCTTTCATTGCATCACTTGATTAGTATATCCTTTAATTCTTTTTTCTTATGTTCAGAAGGGTTTTCTGCAGGATAACCAACTGTTATTACATATGGTGTAATAAAATATAACGGCAGGTTAAACAACTCTTTTATCTTGTCTTTATCCATCCAACCAACATAGCAAGTTCCAAGCCCAAGCTCAGTTGCACGCAAGACAAGATTTTGAGAAGAAATCGCTAAATCTCTAATTGCTCTTAACTTGTTAGGATGATCATACTGTTCATCAAACTTTTCACCAGGATACTTGTATGGGTCAGAACAGCAGAGTATTATTGCAGGCGCGGTGTAAACAAATGCTTGCTTGAAAATCTTATTTTTTCTTAAAAGCTTTCTTTCTTTTGCACTCGTTATTATTTTAAACATCCAAGGCTGAGCGTTGTTGCCTGAAGGTGCAAGTCTGGCAGCATCAATTAATTCAAGCAAAACATCTTTAGAAACTTCTCTATCTTGATACTTTCTTACGCTTCTTCTACTTCTTATTGCATCAACAACATCCATTTTATTATCCTCATTAACATAATTAAAAGATGTGTTTTTATACTTTTTGATAACTAAACAACATAGTTTTTCGAAAACTTTATTTAGCAACTAGTTTTTGAATTATTTTATGAGACAAATAATCTTAGCTTCGACTTCTCCAAGAAGAAAAAATTTACTTAAACAATTAATTGGTGATAATTTTAAGATAGTGTCAAGTTCTTATGAAGAAGATAATAATCTAGATTTAGATCCAAAAAACCTCGTCTTGCATCATTCACTGCAAAAAGGTAGAAGTGTTGCAGAAAAACTAAAAACTGGAGTAGTCATCTCCGCAGACACACTCATCGTTCTTGATAATAAAATTATAGGCAAACCACACACTAAAGAAAATTCAATATCTACTTTGAAAAATATCAGTGGAAAGAATATACTTGTTGTCACAGGCATAATAGTAATTGATGTTGATAAGAAGAAAGAGCTGCAAGACTATGAATTTACAACAGTAAAGATAACAAAGTTAAGCGAGAAAGAAATCAATGATTACGTGAACAGTGGTGAGCCATTGGATAAAGCTGGAGCTTTTGGAATTCAAGAAAAAGGTGCATTCATGGTTGAAAAAATTGATGGAGATTATTTTAACGTTGCAGGGTTACCATTATTTAAGCTAACGAAACTTTTAGAAAAAATAGGAGTTTCGATCTTTGGTTACAAATAGCTACAATGACAAATATTGCAATAATTGCTGGAGCTGGCAAAGGAGCTAGAATTGGCAATAAAGAAAAATCTTTTTTGTTATTAAACAACAAACCTTTGCTAAGTTATTCTTTAGAAACATTTGACAAATGCGACTTTATCGATCAAGTCATCGTTGTGGTTGGCAAAGACAGAATTGAACAAGCAAACAATCTTATTAAGAAGCATGGCTTTGATAAAGATTACAATGTTGTGGAAGGAGGAAACACGAGGCAGGAATCAGTGTACAATGCCATAAAGACAATTTCTGCAGCTGACTATGTTTTAGTTCATGATGCCGCTAGACCATTGATATCTTTTGATCTTGTAAAGAAAGTCTTTGAAGCAGCAAAAGAGTACAAAGCAGTAATTCCTGCAATTCCTGCGAGTGACACGATGAAGCTTGGTGCTTTGTTCGTCATCTCAACTTTAAACAGAGATTTGGTTTGGCAAGTACAGACACCACAAGGCTTTGAATATTCGCTTCTAAAAAGAGCTTATGAATTTGCAGAAAGCAACGGATTCTTAGGTCAGGATGATTCATCTCTTGTTGAGAGAATGGATTATGAAGTCAAAATCATCATAGGCAACTATAAAAATATGAAGATAACATATCCATTAGACCTTATGGTTGCAGAAAAGCTAATCTAGATGATAGCCTAAGTCTAATTGTTTTTTGAATTCTTTTAGGATTTGCGTTGATGTTAGATTACATTCTTTTACTACAAATAAGAAATCAGGAATTGCTCTTTCAAAATAGCCTTCCTTTGGATTCTTGCTTTTGTTTGTCAGTTCTATTAGCCAGGCAGCGTATGAATCTATGAATTCTTGCTCTTTTTTGAATACTTCTTCAAGCTCAACTTTGCATGCTCTCCCATGGTCTATTCCATTCAACGTTTCAATGTGTTCGTGCAGCCCGACGTAATCACCAAAGTCTTTTCTGGGCAACGCATTTTCAAGTACGAATGCAAGTCCACCTTCATTTAAGCCCACTCCATTCTCTTTTAGTTTGTCTTTTATCCAAAATGTGACGCTTGATGTATATTTATAGGGTTCTTTTGTTGTTGAAATTCTCTCTCTTTGATATCCATCTTTTGGATTAATCAATGCATATTGAAACTCGTGTTCTCCTAGTTTTGCATCAATTATTTTTCCTTTCTTCTTTGCACGGTCATATATTTCAATCCACATCTCTTCACACCAGTTCATATTTCCAAGTGATAATGATAGTTCTAATGACATTTTTGTAAGATAATTAGCAATAGTTTATAAACATTATCATCAATAATCACTTAGAAGTAGTCTCAAAAGCTCATTCTCATTTATTCTTTAACTTTCTAATCCCGTTAAGAACGATTTTTTCCATATCAGATAAGTTTTTTTCCGAAGCAAAAATCTTTACAAACACATCTTTAGACTTATCATAGATTGATGGACCCTCATAACTTACAATTGTGCTGTTAGAAGGTATAAAATAAGCTGTTTTAACATGATATCCTGTACCATCATGAATTATCAATTCCGCCTCTGGAAACTCAGCTCTAATAAACTTTTGAAACTTGTCTGAATCAAGAGATTCAGTTATTTTTCCTTGGTAGATAGATTTCATTCTGACAACAAAAAATTCACAGATTTAAATATTTTGATTTTCAACAATTGTTTTCTCACCAAAAATTTTATATATAGGCTCCTTTGATAAAAACTTTGATGGAGATTTACTTGCTTTTTGTGATTCTTGGAATAATTATATTCTTAGGCTTTCTTGGTGAGATTGTTTTTAAGAAGACAAACATCCCTGACGTTATCTGGCTGATATTCTTTGGAATAATGATAGGCCCTGTCTTTGAGCTGGTCAAACCTGAAAATATAGAGATTATAGCGCCATTATTTACTACGTTCGCGCTTATTTTCATACTTTTTGAAGGTGCTTTAAGGCTTAAAGTAAAAGAATTGTTCAAAGGCATGTATGCAAGTTCCATGCTTTCAATGATAAACTTTATTGTGAGCGTAATAATAACTACGTTGATATCTTTAGCGTTTGGCTTTGGGCTTGTTCAGGGAATCTTACTTGGAGTTGTCCTTGGAGGAATTTCATCTGCTGTTGTCATACCAATAGTTAAGCGGTTGAATGTGAAAAAAGAGACTTCAACAGCTCTCATGCTTGAATCAGCAATAAGTGATGTATTGTGCATCATTGGAACGGTAACAATAATACAGATATATTCAATTGGAAAAGTTGAGTTCAGTCAGCTGCTAGGAGGATTACTAACAAGTTTTGTCATAGCATTATTCATAGGAGCTGTTGGCGGCTATGTATGGATAAAAGTCCTTCTTAAAATGTCACAATACGCAAAGTCATACATGGTGACAATTGCATTTATGCTTCTGCTCTACGGACTAACTGAATATATCAACAGCAACGGAGCAATTGCTTGTCTTGCATTTGGAATAATACTTGGAAACTCAGGAAAGATAGTGCAAGCCATGCATGAAGACAAGAAATCATCCCCTCTAAAAGCACCCGAGCTATTTTTCTACGCAGAGATATCATTTCTCATGAAAACTTTTTTCTTTGTGTATCTTGGAATACTGCTGCAATTCACAAACATTATGCCATACATAATTGCAGCAGTGATATCAATAGGTCTGTACATGGTTAGACCTGCAGCAACAATTGTTGTTGCAAAAGGTTTTTCTCAAAAAGACAAGGCAGTAATTGACAGCTTGATACCAAAGGGGCTTGCAGCAGCAGTCTTAGCACAGTTACCAGCACAGGCAGGAATTCCCGGAACAGAATTATTTGCAGATGTCGCACTTGCAGTTGTATTAATAACAATAGTTGTGAGCACAATCATGGTTTTCTTGGTTGAAAAAAACAAGTATGGCGGTCTGTTGAACAAGTATCAAAAGCTGTTGAGCAAAAAAACAAAAGAGCCAAAGGAGCAGCAGCTACTTTAAGCTAAATCTTTAAATAAACCACCGTATTCCCTACTCTTGACATGTTGGAAAAACACCTTAAAACCCAACTTCAAAGGCTTGGATTTTCTGGCCCAAACTTCTTATGGGACACAAATAGAAAGGAAAGAATACACTACATGATAAAAGAATATGGTCTGGATGTAGCTTTCTTAGTCCAATACGTCTGGCAGGGTGGCGTAAGAGATTTAAAAGAATTCAGCGAAGGCTACGAAAAGCAGTTTGATTACAGAAAGGAGATGGGATGGTTGTCAGTTGGTGCTGACCCAAAAGCCTATAAGGAGGAAGTGCGGTCATTAATGGTTAAAGTTGCGTTAAGCGATGATTTCCCCTATATCTACTGCCCATTTAAAAAGACTAGGATTTTAAACTTTGCAGACGACGAATTTCACATAATAATGGCTGATAAAAGAGCAATTAAAGATATATTCTGCTACGTATCTCAGGGTGTCAGAATTGAAGATTTTTCAATGACTGACAAACACTTTTTGGAGCGAGAAGATTATCTTAAGAAAGTTGGAATTCTAGATTAAGAATTAAGAACTAATAAATTTTGAAGTAAGAACTATGAAAAAAATATCATTAATAATTTTATTTATACTAGTAATAATAATTGTTAGTTGTTCTAATAATTCTGTTTTAGAAGAAAAAACATTGATGCAAAATTATTCTACAATAATTATTAATGGAGATAAATTAAGCAACTGGACAGAACATCCTAATTTTCATAATAAATGCATGCGAGGACCTGGTTGGCAGATTTGTGGCGATTTTTTGGAGCTTCCACTTAACTGCACTTATTCGCTTGACGAAGGAGTTTATTATTATGAAGACATAATCTGTTATTCTAAGAATGCAAAAAGAGCTAACTGGAGCAATGATAACATAGACCAGTACATCGACGTGTTTGGCGATTACGGAGTTGGCTATGAAACTCTGCTAAGCAGGCTTAACAACGTTGTAAGAGATTTAGGATATGACCCAGTCTATCTGAAGAGAACTCTTGTTGTAAAAGAGAAGACTCATAGTTCAAACATACCCGGGGAAAACTAAATTATCTAAAACCAACCTCTTCTCCTAAAATAATATAACATACTTACCGACATAATAACCATGAATGATATCATTATCCAAAAGCCGTAATGAGTGGTTGATCCTGGAAGCACTAAAAAGTTAGTCCCATATATTCCTGAGACAACTGTTAATGGCAACGCGATTGTTGCTATGATGCTTAGTACTTTCATAACTTCATTCATGCTGTTTGAGACTGATGACATGTATGCATCAAATGTGCTTGACATTGCATCTCTATAGTTATCAACTGTATCTGAAACTCTTATTGAATGATCATATATATCTCTAAAATAAGGAATTGCTTTTTTAGATATTAATGGATAATCATTCTTTGTTAAAAATGATAATTTTTCTCTTTGTGGCATTACTGACTTTTTAATTAAGACCACCAGTCTTTTGAGTTTTAATATTTTTGATAATAATTCAGGGGTTGGTTTTTTTGTAACTCCTTCTTCAATTTCTTCAATGTCATCATCTATAGTGTCCAAAACGACGAAGAAATTGTCAACTTCTGCATCAAGCAGTCTGTGAAAGAGAAAGTCTGTGCCTTTTACAAATAAATTTTTTAACTTTTTTTCATGATTTTTTAAATGTTCAAATGATTCAATCTCTTTTCGACAGTTAGTTATTAAAAAATTCTTTCCTAAAACAAAGTCTAATTCTACAAGTTCTATGGAATCATTTTTTTGAATTCCATAAAATACGCAGAAGAGATAATTTGGAAATTCCTCAACTTTTATTCTTGTTACGCGGCTGAAGAGGTCTTCGGATGTTAATGGGTGAAGTTTAAAAGTTTTCTTTATAAGCTCCTCTTCTTCTGCAGTCATTTCTAGAATATCAACCCATATCTTCTTATCTTTTAGCTTCTTTAAATCTTTAACAGTTCCTTTGTGTATTTTCTTATTTTCATAATAGAATATTTCAATCATTTTTTGCGAACGATAGTTCTGTGTGGATATGGAATCTCAATTCCTGCTTTGTCAAACCTTTCTTTTATGCTCTTGTTCAAGTCGCAGCCGAGGACAAATGCTTTTGCAGGGTTCTCAGCCCACACCCATGCCTTAAGATTTACAGAGGAATCTCCAAACCCAACCACTCTTACATTAACAGCTGGGACATCGCCTTTTTCTAAGTCTTCTTCGCTTCTATTATCTAAAAAATTTGGGTGTTTCATCGCTTCTTCTCTCATTATTTTCATCGCTTTATCAATGTTTGAATCATAACTTATTCCAAATTCGATGTATTTGCATATTTTCTCATCATTAAGGTGTGAGTTCTCAATGTTTTCCTCACTTATCTTAGAGTTTGGGATTATTACTCTCTTATTCTCAAAAGTTCTAATAACTGTGTGTCTTAATGTTATGTCTTCAACTATACCTGCAACATCAGTTCCAACATTGACACGGTCACCCACTCTAAACGGCTTGAATATAACTATAAATACTCCACTTACTATATTTGCAAATGCTTGTTGTGATGCAAAACCTATTATTATAGCTAGTACTCCTGCTCCTGCGAATATTGATACTGATAATGTTCTAAGAGATGGTATTGTGTATATTATTGCGCTAAGACCAAGGATGTATATGATTGCTGATAAGAAGTGTCTTAAAAAGTTGTAGTGTGTTGGGTCAACCTTCATAAGACTTGATGACCTTTCAAGAGCACGTTTGACTATTCTTTTGACAATCTGAACGATTATGAATGTTAGAACTATTATGACAATTATCATTATTATTTTATCAATAGTGTTAAGTATTGATTGCCACATATTTGAAAATGTCAGTATCAAAATATCACCTATGAATCATTACAAGATATTCATTTATAAATATTGCTGTTGAAAAGAAAAAAATAAACTCACCTCTTTTTTCCCGGAAAAGACCTCTTTATTCCCAGGTTACTGGAGCGTTATGCTCTTCTACACACTCTATCATTATCTCTTTTTTTTCTAGCTCAAAATTAACTGTTATTTTGAAGTCAAAGCCAACTCTTAATATTGTTCCCTTGTATTCTACTTCGAAATCTATTCTCTGATTTATCTCCATTTCATTCTCGAATTTTGGTATAGGGGGTAGATGTCTCATCAATCACACCTAATAATATGTCAGTATAGTTTATAGTATGTTAGTATATCTGGTATTTAAATTTTTCGGTGAATTAAGCAGTATCTCCGAATGTAGCTGTTTGCTACATGTAAAAATCTTTGATTTTTGAAAATATTTCTATTTTTGAATCTGTTTGTCTAACTTTTGTTTCGAACAACAGCTTTTTAGGCGTTGTTTCACCCCCTGTTTATTTCAC
>JAHJQL010000056.1 GCA_018819065.1 Nanobdellota archaeon
GTGAAATAAACAGGGGGTGAAACAACGCCTAAAAAGCTGTTGTTCGAAACAAAAGTTAGACAAACAGATTCAAAAATAGAAATATTTTCAAAAATCAAAGATTTTTACATGTAGCAAACAGCTACATTCGGAGATACTGAACTATCCACTAACTTTATATATCCTGCAGCCTTTTTTTAGAGCATGAAAGGATTTGTTGTTTACCCAACTTACAGGATTATTGATAACAGGGCTTTTGTCTATCTTTTTGGAAGGTTGGAGAATGGAGAATCTTTCTTAACTATTAATTCTTTTAAGCCTTATTTCTACATCAAAGAAAAAGACTTGGATGAGGCCTTGAAAGTTGAGAATTTTAGTTATGAAAAGACTAACCTTAAAAATTTTGACAACGAAAAAGTCGTCAAGATAATTCTTGATATTCCAAAACGAGTTCCTGATCTGAGAAGAAAACTTGAAGAGAACAATGTTGAGTGTTTTGAAGCAGACATAAGGTTCGTGTATAGATTCTTAATGGACAAGGATGTCAAAGGTTCTCTTGATATCAAAGGAGATTATAAGAAGGGCAATTTTGTTAATAGGATTTATGAAGAGCCAGAAATAAGTTCTGCCGACTGGATTCCTAAACTCAAAGTTTTATCTATTGACATTGAAACTGACCGGTATGCTAAGGATATCTATTCTGTCTCAATGGTTTCTGATGAGTTTTCAAAGGTAATTATTGTTTCAGACAAAAAGCTAAAAAATGCTATTAGCGTTTCTTCTGAGAAAGAACTTCTTGAAACTTTCAAAAAGAAACTATTAGAGGTTGACCCTGACATAATAATTGGTTGGAGCGTTATTGATTTTGACATCTCAAAGATTCATGAAAAATTCAAGCAGTACAAAATACCTTTCCAATTAGGAAGGACTGATTGGGATTGTTTCATTAAGACTCAAGAGTCTTTTTTTAAGGATTCAACAGCGGACTTTCCAGGCAGAGTGGTTCTTGATGGGATAATGCTTCTTAAGATTTCTTTTGTAAAACTTAATGATTACAAATTAGATACAGCTGCAGAAGTTATTCTTGGTGAAAGCAAGCTTATTGGTCAAGATAATAAGGGTGAAGAAATCGAGTCTGCTTTTAAGAATAATCCTCAAAAACTCGTTGATTATAACCTTAAAGATTCTCAGCTAGTGTATAACATACTTGAAAAGACTGGTGTTTTAAACTTGACAATCCAACGGTCGCTGCTTACAGGAATCCAACTTGACAGGGTTAAGGGTAGCATCTCAGCTTTTGACTCTTTGTATCTTCGTGACTTGAAGAAAAAGGGTTATGTTGCTCCTTCTGCAAAGTTTAGCGATCGAGAAGAGCGCATTAAAGGCGGCTATGTTATGAGCTCAAAGCCTGGTGTTTATGATTACGTGATTGTGTGTGATTTTAAGAGTCTGTATCCAAGCATTATCAGAACTTTTAACATCGACCCTTTTACACATGTCAAAGATTGTAAGGGTAAGAATCTTATCAAAGCACCTAACGGTGCTTGTTTTAGGAAAGAGCAAGGAATACTCTCAGACATGATTAACCGTTTGTGGAAGGCAAGAGATGAGATAAAGAAGAAGAAAGATGCGACTGGAAGTTACGCTATTAAGGTGTTAATGAATTCAATGTTTGGAGTGATGGCAAACCCCATTTTTAGGTTTCACAGCAATGACATAGCTAATGCAATCACTCATTTTGGACAGCACTTTATCAAGCTCACTGCAAAAATGATTGAAGACCAAGGTTATGAAGTAATATATGGTGACACTGACAGCATATTCATCAATCTTGATGTTAAAAACAAGGCTGAAGCTGATGAGATTGGCTTAATGATTCAAAAGGAGATAAATATTTTTTTTAAGAAGCATATAAAGGAAGTTTATGGTTGTGAAAATTTTTTAGAGCTGGAGTTTGAAAAGGTTTACAAACGATTCTTGATGCCAAAAATGAGGGGTTCAGAGGAAGGCTCAAAGAAGAGGTATGCAGGCTTACTGCTTAAAGATGGAAAAGAAGAGATGGACTTTGTCGGTCTTGAATTTGTCAGGAGAGACTGGACTGAACTTGCAAAAAAGTTTCAATTAGAGTTATTAGAAAAAATTTTTCGAAAGGAGGAAGTTTCTGATTATGTAAGAACTTTTGTTGAAGATTTAAAGAAAGGAAAACTTGATGATTTATTAGTTTATAAAAAAGCTATTAGAAAAAATCTTGATGAATATACAAAGACTACTCCTCCTCATGTCAAAGCTGCTAGGATGCTAAAGAAGTTGAAGAGCAACATAATAGAATATATCATCACGATAAACGGACCTGAGCCTTTGGAACTTCATAAGAGCAGGATTGACTATGACCACTACATTGAAAAGCAGATTAAACCTTTAGCAGATAGTGTACTTTCGTTTTATAACACTAATTTTGATGATATTGTAAAGAACAGTTCTCAAAAAACATTGTTTGGATATTAGAATATTAAAATTAAATTAGCTGTATAAAACCTATTTCAGGCTCTCTTACAAGCCTATCTCTTTTCAAAGAGTCAATTGTAGCTATTACTTCTGCTTCAGAGAGACCTTGTATTCCTGCCTCGATAATTACTTCTTCTACCTGTATCTTTTTGCCTTTTGGACCTGACAAGCTGTTTAATATATCAAGAATTTTTATTTTATTGTCTACTTCTGACTCTAGCCTTATTCTTGAGGCCATACTTCTCTGGATTTCCATTAATCTATCAAAGTCATCCATTTTTCAAAAAAATACTCCTTTCCCCTAATACCCTCTAACAGTATAGATTTGTCTATATAAAAAGGTTTTGGAAAAATAGTGGAAAAAAGTATATTCATTTTTAAACCCCCGAAAAGTTTATATGTCCAACATTTATTTTAATAAGGAAGGGAAAAAACATGTCAATACTCAAGCTATTCTTGCCATTGTCAAAGAAGAAGAAAGAAGATTTAAACAACATCTCAAAATACATCGACGAAAAAGAATATAAAAGAATTAGGAAACTATTAAAACTTGAGAAAGTGGGTATTTCTTATTTATCCTTGAAAGTTTCAAAAAAAATAATCCAAGACCAGCTTTTTCCAGTGATAAACCCCGCTGTTGAGGATAAGGAAATAATAAAGATATCAAAGGTTTGGAATAGTATCATACAAGAAAAAGTGCGAGAGAAAAAATATGAAGAGTTCTCACTTGTTGCAGAGCAAAAAATCAAAGAATTCATAGCACCACACATAATAGGGCTTGATGATGTTAAAGAAGCAGTTATGCTACAATTATTTGCAACTGATAAAATCCACGTATTATTACTTGGCGATCCTGGAACTGGAAAAACAGACATTTTAAGAGCGGTTGATGAGTTAGCGCCGATATCATCTTATGGTCTTGGATCTGGTACTAGTGGTGTTGGACTTACCGCTGCTTTGCAAGGAAAAGAAGTTGCCAAAGGACTCCTGCCAATGGCTGATAATGGTATTTGCTGCGTTGATGAACTTAATCTTATGAAAACAAAAGATAGGGGTTCGCTGCTTAATGCAATGGAGAAGGGGTTTGTAACTTATGATAAAGGCAGCAAACATGTCAAGTTTGATGCTAGAATCAGCTTGCTTGCAACAGCAAATCCTAAGGGTGATAAGTTTGTTGGGAAAAACCCTGATATCTGGCTAAAACAAATACCTTTTGACACTGCACTACTATCAAGGTTTCACATGGTTTTCTTCGTCAGAAGGCCTGGACAAAAAGAGTTTGTTGACATTGCAAAAAAGATTGTTAATGAACGAGAGAAAAACCTTGATGTTGGGGATTCTTTGTTTATCAGGGATTATATAGAGTTCTCTCACTTAGTGGAAGTTGGCTTTGATGAAAAGTTAAAGACGCAGATTGTTGAATTCGCTGCCAAGCTAAAAAAGGATGAAAAAGACTTCTTGGTTGAGATAAGTCCAAGGATTGTTCTTGGAATTATGCGTCTTACAAAAGCATCTGCAAGGCTTGAGTTGAGAAGAGTTGTTGAGCAAAAAGACCTGAATAGAGTTTTTAAAATAGTCAAGAATAGTTTATACATAAAATAAACAGGTGTAAAAAAAAAATGATTATATACTATGTGACTTGCAAGAACGAGGAAGAAGCAAGGAAGATAGCTAAAGAATTATTGAAAAGAAAACTTGTTGCTTGCGCAAACATATTGCAGTCAAAGGCTGTTTATGAATGGGAAGGAAAGCTAAAGGAAGAGCTTGAAGCAATTTTATTACTAAAAACTCTTGACAGACAAGAAGAAGCTGTGAAGAATATTATTAGAGAGCTTCACTCTTATGATTTGCCAGCCATCTTAAAAATAGATGCCCGGGCAAACGAGGAATACCTGTCTTGGATGGAAAGCGTGATAAAATAGTCACCATAAAAAATATAAATGCAGTCTATAACCCTTAATCCATGGCTGTGAGTTTTTTAGATCAAACATATCTTGGCAACACTATAATCGCTTACTTGATATTCTTAGGTATAATCGCTGCCTCTTTAGTTATTGGAAAAATTATTTTTTTCATAAGCAAGAAGGTGATAAGGGCAAAAGCTGCTCAGACAGAGACTAAGTTTGACGATATAATAGTTCACGTTATGGAAAAGCCGCTTGTTTTTCTCATATTCATAATAGGTCTAATATTTGCACTTAAGACATTGACTCTAAGTGACGGTGCAGAAAAATTCTTTTCAAATGTAGTAAAGATAATTTTGACTATAGACTTGGCTTGGTTTATAATATCATTCATAGACCAGTTGATTGTTAATTACTTAACACCCATCACTTCAAAAACTAAGTCAGAACTAGACGACATCTTAGTCCCGTTAATAAGAAAATTAGCTAAGATAACCCTTATTTTTATAACTGTATTAATAATAATTGATAATTTTGGATATGATATAACATCACTTCTTGCAGGCCTTGGTCTTGGTGGACTCGCGTTTGCACTAGCAGCAAAAGATATGCTTGCGAATTTTTTTGGAGGAATTTCCATAATTGGCGACAAGCCTTTCAAGCCTGGTGACAGGATTAAAGTTGAGGGAAAAGATGGTTGGATAACAGAGATAGGTCTTAGAAGCACAAAGATGAACACGCTGGATGGCTTTCAGCTAATAGTTCCAAATGCCATAATGGCTAACTCAATCCTTGAAAACGTTTCAAGAGAAGACTCTAGAAAAATAAAGATGGTGCTGGGCTTAGAATACTCTACATCCATGAAAAAAATGGAAGAAGCAAAAAAAATATTGGAAGACACTATAAAAAAGAATAAAGACACAAAAGATGATTCCATAGTTATTTTTGAAGAGTTTGGTGAAAGCTCACTAAACTTCCTAGTAATATACTGGATTAAGAACCTTGACAACATACTAACCACCAAACATCAAATAAACATGGAGATAAAGAATAAGTTTGAGAAAGCTAATATAAACATAGCGTTTCCATCAAGTACTATATACCTCAAAAAATGATGCTCATAATTTGAGATGATTTCCGGGAAAAAGAGGTGAGTTTTTTTGGAGATTATCTCATTCTTTAATTTTTCAAAAAGAAAACTTTTTTATACTCTTAAGAATAAATATTTATAGGGGTGGTTATTCTTGGTAACAAGCAAAGGATCTGAGGATGGAGTGTTGAAGGATTTTGAAAGGCAGAGTGACCTTTCAAAGCAAGAGCTTAAAGAGCTGCTGCTAATAAACACCTACAAGCTGGCTTTGGTTAGAGCTCAGATGGAGGCCTTAACAGAGGTGCTTATTAAACACAAGGTGACAACTTATGAAGAAATCTGGAAAAAAACAAACGAGAATTTCAAAGAATCGTCAGACTAAAAAAGAGGTTGAGAAAATGGTGAGAGTCGCTATTAATGGTTTTGGAAGAATTGGACGTATGGTTTTAAAGGCAGGAATTGATTGTTCAAACATAGAATTCGTTGCAATCAACGATCTTACTGATACAAAGACATTAGCACATCTGTTTAAGAGAGATTCTGTGCAAGGAATGTTTAAAGGAAGCATTAGTTACACAGATAAATCATTGGTTATAAACAACAAAGAAATTCTTGTCTTCTCAGAAAAGAACCCTGAGAGCCTTCCTTGGAAGAACCTTAATGTTGATATAGTGGTTGAAAGCACAGGATTTTTTACTAAGAAGGATGATGCTGTAAAGCACTTGAATGCAGGTGCTAAGAAGGTTTTGATAACTGCTCCTGGAAAGGGTGTTGATTTCTCATTTGTCAAAGGCGTTAATGAACACTTATATAAAAAAGAGAAGCATCACATCGTTGATAACGCTTCATGCACAACTAATTGCCTTGCTCCAATGGTCAAAGTCTTAAATGATAACTTTGGGGTTGAGAGTGGATTTATGACCACAGTTCACGCATACACTGCAGACCAGCGATTAATTGATGCACCACATAAAGACTTAAGAAGAGCTAGAAGTGCAGCGATAAACATCGTCCCAACAACTACTGGTGCAGCTATTGCTGTTGGAAAAGTAATTCCTGAACTCGCAGGGAAACTTGATGGTATGGCTTTAAGGGTGCCTGTTGCTGATGGCAGCATAACAGACTTTGTTGGAATACTAAAAAAAGAAGTCAGCATCGAGCAGGTAAACCAGCTTTTTAAGAGTGTGAGTGAACACGAGCTAAGAGGAGTTTTAGAGTACAGCGAAGAGCCTTTAGTAAGCACTGACATCGTTGGAAACAGCCACTCATGCATATTTGACTCTCAACTAACAAAAGTTAGCGGGAGATTAGTAAAGGTGGTTGGTTGGTATGATAATGAGTGGGGTTACAGCAACAGAATTATTGACATAATTAAGTTGTTGTAGTTAATTTAAACATGTCAAAAAAACAAAAAAAACCATGAGAACCATAACACAGGTTGACATCACTAATTTAAGAGTTCTTCTTAGAGTTGATTACAATGTACCAATAGATGACAAGGGAGAGATACTGGATGATTTCAAGATTAAAGAAAGCCTTCCAACGATAAGATACATTCTTAAGAGTGCAAAGCAATTAATAATTATTAGTCATCTTGGAAGGCCAAAGGATAGGCCGACTCCTGAGCTTAAGCTTGACAAGGTTGCTCTTAGGCTTATGAAGCATCTTGGTAGAAATATTGCTAAACTTAATGACTGTGTAAATATTGATATTCCTGATGAAAAAGTTGTGATGCTTGAAAACCTGCGTTTTCATAAGGAAGAAGAATTAAATGATGAGGGATTTGCTAAAAAGTTAGCTTCTTACGCTGATTTCTTTGTTAATGATGCATTTGCTGTTTCTCACAGAGCCCACTCATCAGTTGTTGGCGTGACAAAATTCTTGCCTAGCTGCGCAGGATTCTTGCTTCAAAAAGAAGTTGAAAATCTTGACTTTAGAAATCCAAAAAGGCCTTTTGTAGTCATAATGGGTGGTAGCAAGCTATCAACAAAGTTTCACTTGATAAACAAGCTAGTACCTATGACTGATAAATTGCTGCTTGGAGGCGCTATAATATTTACTTTTTACAAGAGTCAAGGCTTTGAGATTGGAAAGTCCCTTTGTGAAGATGACCAGTTGACTGCTGCAAAGCTTCTTAGCTACAACGAGAAGATAGTGCTTCCAAAAGACGTTGTTGTCGCTCCACAAATAAGTGAAAAAGCACCTTTTAAAACTGTTAATTTTAAGCAGATTCCAAAAGAAGAGATTGGACTAGATCTTGGAGCGGATACAATAAAGGATTTTAAGTCCAAACTCAAAAAAGCAAAGACTGTGTTTTGGAATGGTCCTCTTGGATATTATGAGATTGAAAATTTTTCTAAATCAACTTATGAGATTGCAAAGCTTCTATCAACTCTAGATGCAAAGGTTGTTATTGGAGGTGGGGATAGTGCTGCTTTTGTCCAAAAACTTGGTCTCATGGATAAATTCACGCATGTATCGACAGGTGGAGGTGCATCTTTAGAGCTTATTGAGAATGGCTCACTTCCGGGAATAGATGTGTTGAAGCACTAGTTTTCTCTTCTTAAATAAAATCCCTTATCTAAAAGGTTTTTTAGTATTTTCTCTTTTCCTTTCTTGATAAAGACTCCGTATCCTAGATTCTCATCTTTTTCATTTTGTACAAGAACAATTTTTTCATCGGAATATTTTTTTGTTATACTGTCTTCAAACACATCTCTTCCGCATAAAAACAACCACTCAGCTTTTTGCGATATGAAAACTTTTTTTTGGGAAATCTCTGAAATCACATCTATCAATGCAGGTGTAGGTTTGAAATCATTTTTTTTCTCCCCTAAAAATATTCCAATAGAAAATAAGTCTCTGTTGATTTTCTCGCTCAAAAGTCTTTGTTCTTCGTCGATTAAAAAGTATTTTCGTCCATGTTTGAAAACGCCATTAATCTTTTTATTTGTAAATTGTGAAACGAACTTGTTTACTTCATCCATTTTGCATGTCCACAGAGAATTCTTTTAACAACTCCTTTAAGTTCTTTTTTATGTTTTCTGAGTTGGCTCGTTCCATCTTTTGTTCAATGTTATTTATTTCTACTAGTTTTTCTTTCACGTTTTTCTGGGTGTTTTCTAGCCATGATTCTTGCTCTGAAAGGTTCATCGCCGAGGTATTTGCCAGCAGCTTGCTCTTGGTATTTTTCTGTCTTTCAAGAATGTCTTGCAAATCATCTCTTAATTTTGATAGAATGTGATTGTTTAGTTTGATTATATCTTGTTTCATCTTATCTTGTTGTTTATCTTTTAAGTTTAATTCCTTGATTGACTTTGACATTTTTTCAAGGATTGACACAATTTTTAGGTCTGCATCACTTATTATCGCGTTAACAGGGTCTTCTAGATATTTATCTATTATTTTTTCTTCTAATGACAGTCTTTTGTATTTCTTAAGTGCTCTGTCTATTGGTAAGAATGAAGTAATTATTTTTTTTCTCTGGTCGTTTATTTCTAAGATTATTTTTTCCTGTTCTTTTTTTAGTGATTCGCATTCTTTGAAGCTCTTATCAGTCTTTATGCTTAATATTTTTGATTTTATTTTTTCTTCTTTTGACTCTATTTCTTCTAGTTCTCTTTGGTGTTTTTGTTTTATTTGTTTAAGCTCAGAAAGTGTTCCTTTTGATCCATCATAGAGCCTTAGTTGTCCTTTTATCTTTTCAATTTCATCAATCTTGTTTTCTTCAAATTCTTTTTTTAGACGAATTGACAAATTCTCTATCTCTTTTATCTTTTTTATCACATTTGAAAGCTCTTTTTCTACGAATTCTCTGAGGACAACATAGCTTTTTTGTGTCTCTGCGCTTAACTCGTCTAGTTTCTTGGTGAATTCTTTTGAAAAATTTTTAATCTCATAATAGTTTTCAGGTAAGGTTATCTCGTTTAAGAAAAAGTTTACTTTTCTAACATAGTTCTTTCTGTTGCCTTCCATTATGTGTTTGAGTCTTTCAGGAATGTTCTCGTTTACAAGCGTCGCTTTTTCTAGCTCAAACAAGAGTTTTTTTACTTCTTTTATCTTGGCTTCTGTTTCCTTGTTGAATTCATCAATCTTTGAATTGAATCCTTTTTCATCGATATATCTAATAATCCAGCCGTTTATTTCACTAAATTTGATTGTTTCTTCTTTTTTTCTTAAAAAACTAAAAATCCCCATTTTCAAATAATACATAGTTTGGATGAATTTATAATCTTTTTGGATTATCAGGCTTCATCCATTTAATGTGTTGCCATCAATTTGTGAGCATTCTTGATTAATTCTTCCTGAAAAGTTCGGAGATTGCAAGAGAGAACTTTTCTCTCTGAAAAATGTGCTATATGCGAACCGATGGCAACAATTTCATGCA
>JAHJQL010000057.1 GCA_018819065.1 Nanobdellota archaeon
CTACTTACAGATTGGTAAATTAGTGCGCAGTTTCGTCCGCAGATACTTCTGCGGCGAAGCAGCGTAAAAAAGTTTTCTAAAAGAATACGACCTAAAGGTCGGGGAATTAAACCCATTGGCTCGCTAAACGCTCGCCATTAAAAAAACAGTGTTTCTAGCACGAGAAAAAGGACTATTAAAAAAAGTAGTTGAAAAAGACAGAAGTATTTTAGGAGTTGGACTAGTTATTTAAATGACTACAATATAAAGTGAAAAATTGATTTATAAACCTATATTTCCAAAGGAAACTAAAGGGGTATAACTTTTTCAAAATACTTTTTGCTAACTTCATTTTACAAGTTAATAATCAATATAAAAAGCTGATGATTACTGTTTTATTTCTCGGGGGGTAGTTTATAAAAAGTAAATCAAAAAATTCAGAATGTTTATATAGTTGAAGCCATTATCTAGTAGTGAATAAAGATGAACTCATCAATTAGAGTGGTATTAGTCAATCCACCTTCCAACTGTGTAAATGATGATAGGGTTGAACCGCCATTAGGTCTTCTCTATATAGCGGCAAACCTAAGGGAAAAAGATTATAGAGATGTTTCTATTTGTGATATAAGTGGAGCAAGATCTGAGTTAGAAATTAAAGAAAGAATGGGGAATGTTCCGAGTGCTGATGTTTATGGTGTATCATGTTTTTGCACCAATTATCAATATGCTAAAGAACTTATTAAACACATTAAATCAGTTAATAGGGCATCTTATGTTGTTATAGGTGGTCCGAATCCGTCAGGTACTCCTAAATTTACACTTGCTAATTCTGGAGCTGATACAGTTGTTGTTGGTGAAGGAGAAGATATTTTTAAAGATTGTATAGACTCTTTTGTTAATGGCTCAGGATTAGTTGGAATCCAGCATGGAGTTGGTAGGACAGATATTGATTCTTATGCTTTTCCTGCAAGAGATCTTGTTGATCTTACAACGTATTCAAGAGAGTTAATGGGTAACCAAGTAATTTCCTTATTAAGTTCAAGAGGGTGTAAACATCATTGTGTACATTGCAATAGTGTGGTCATGGGTGGTGGAAATAAAACAGTAAGGTACAGAAGCCCAGACAATGTTATTGATGAAATAAAAACAATGAGGGATTCATTTGCATATTATAGGTTTAATGATGATCATTTTACAGGAAGTCCCAATCTTGAAGATCTCTTAACTAGAATGAAAGACCTTGACATTACCTTCCGTATTTTTGCTAGGATAGAGGATTTAAATGAAAAAAATTCAAGATTACTTAAAGAAGCTGGTTGTGTTCATGTCTCTGTTGGCTTAGAATCACTGTATCCTGCTAATCTTAAGATAATCAGCAAGAAATCACAAGTTGGTCATGAGGACAATGTACGAATAGCAAGATCTAATGGTTTAGTTGTCAGGTCTTCTTTCATGGTTGGTTTACCTTTTGATACTGATGAAACAGTTGAGCAATCCTTTACAAGAGCTGCACAACTAGGAGTAGATGAATTTGCAGTCTATCCTTTAATCCCTTACCCTGGCACTTCAATTGCAAAATTTCCTGAAAGATTCGGTTATACTATTGTACAAGAAGATTTTACTGATTATGTGCAAATAGGCAAAGATGGAAGAACATCTTTTGCTTTAAGGCATAAAAATTTCAGTCCAGAAGATGTTAAAAGATGGCTTATATTAGCAACAGAAATCCTCAAATCAGGAGGAGCTAAACATATGAGTGAAAGTAAGGTAGCTAGATAAGATGAATCATAGAAAAGAAAGACAAAGAATTAGAGAAATGGAAAGAATTTTTCATTTTTGCGGTAATTCTTTCTTTGATGAAGTTTCTCCAACAGAGAGAGCTTCTCTAGCTGATAAATATCTCTCATGGATTTCAAAAAACCAAGATTTATTAAGCGCTTTTGAAGCATATAAACCATCGAGTGTTACATTAACATGGACTTTTGAATCTAGAATAAGTGGATTATCTGCCGTAATTGCAAATTACATAGCTGGTAATAGTTTGTTTGATAGAAGAATAGTCGCTAATGCTCCTAAATTTCAAGAAAGCCAATTTTTTAGACATGATCCATATTTTGGAACATATGTTGATACACTTGTTGGAGAACCAGGACCTCCTGAGATGATTCCTCAAACGGATCTTAGAACTAAGGACATAATAAAAATTGCAGATTTTGCTTGTGCACCTAAAAAAGATGGATGCAGTAGCATATTATTTTTAGAAGCAGTTTTGCCTATTTTATTCCCAAATAAAAAATTTGAATTTTTTGGTTATGATATTGATTTTCAAGAAAGATACCCTCAATTTGATGGAGATGGTAATTTCAAAGGATGGCAAGAGGGTTATTCATTTGATAGTAGGGGTGTCGCACACCATAATGGCTTAACATATTATAATGCTGCACAAAACCCACAATTTAATCTAGTGCCACAAAAAAAAGGAGGTAGATTTACTAATACTTTTGATGTATCCCATAATAAATATGATATAATCATAAATTCAATGTTCTATTCTGTTCTTGAGATGAATGGGGAGCCAGAAGAAAGTCTAAGAATTATGAGAGAAAATCTCTTATCATTAAAATCATCTCAGGGAGTGGTTTTTTTAAATGCTTGCGATGATTGTTTCAAGATATTTCCTGCAAAAAGTGATGATGCTTTGCCTGTTGTTGTTCCATTTATCTCTTCTATGTCAAATATAGAACAAAAAATAGGGGAGATATTAACAGGAGGCAAGTATTGTAAAGGGGTTTATGATGTAGCTTATAATCCCCCAACTGAAGAAAGAAAAAGAGTTGAAGCTGTCCTTTATTTAGCTCATAGATTATCTAGAAAAGACTTAACCTTTTTAGATAGGCTTTTTGAAACTTATGAAAGAATTAATGAAGGTGCAAACTTAGAGGATTCATTATCATGTTTAACCAACCCTGATTTAATGGTTGGACAAGAAAGAAGAAAATATGTAAGAGATAGGGTCTATGCAATAAAACAGGGCATAGAATCTAGATAAAATGGCATTTGGAGATTCATTTGAGGATGTTGAATTAAGCCCTTATAAATGGGCAACACACATGGATAAGCTAGAAGCTATTGCAAGAGGAGAAGATGTTTTTCCAGTTACTGTTGAGCTTGATTTGGTTAGTTATTGCAACCATAATTGCGGATGGTGTGTTGACCCTAAACATATGGGCCATTCACTTGAAAGAACCTTTGTTTCAGAATTGCTTGAAGAATTAAAAGGATTAGGTATCGAAGGCGATATTGTCTATTTAACGTCATCTTTATATATAAGTTAGTTCTATTAACATCTTGGTGATGCGTTATGTCTTTGGAATGTCCCATGTGTGGCTCATTAGATGTGTCTAAGAAAGGATTTCGTAAAAATAAATCAATGAAG
>JAHJQL010000058.1 GCA_018819065.1 Nanobdellota archaeon
AGGGTAACAGCTCGCCTTCGGCTCGCGTGATGTTGAATAATTCTTAAACACACAAATTAAATGTAGCTGGTGATGCAAATATTACCCGGTTATGTGTTGCAGAAAATTCTATGATAAATATGGAAGTAAAAAGAGAATTACAAAAATAAAGCTCGGTGAATATGTAAAATCATTAGATGAAGAAACAGGTGAGATTGTTTCTAATAAAGTTAAAGCTTTATTAGACATGGGTGATGGCCGATTTATGAATTAACAACAGCGTCGGGTAGGGCGATTAATATAACTGCAAATCATCCTTATTTGACTGAAGATGGTTGGATTA
Source organism: Nanobdellota archaeon (assembly GCA_018819065.1). Classification (GTDB taxonomy): domain Archaea; phylum Nanobdellota; class Nanobdellia; order Woesearchaeales. The sequence goes on from JAHJQL010000058.1 coordinate 323, forward strand.
TTCTTTAAGTAATTTCAATAATCTGCCCGTGGAAATTATTTCTATTTGTGGTTGCGTTCTAAATGATTTTTCATCAGACCAGATACTGCAGTTAGAAGCTAATGCTAAAGAGAAATATTGGATATCTTTATTATGCGGGCTTAATTTTTCAGCTTGTTCTGAGAATTTATTAAAATTTTCAAATGGGACTGTGCTAACTTGTTCTTTGATGAGTGAAAAAAGCTCTGATAATTCTTCTTTGTCTAATTTACTTCTTTTTAATATGTCGTCAAAGTGTTTTCCTAATTCAAAAAATATGAATTCTGGAGCAATAAACTCAAACTTTTTGGAAAGCGAATTTGAAGAAAGTACCTTGAATACCTTGCCTTTGGAAAGCAAGCAGGAATATAGTTTATTAGTATCAACAACTACTAACATCTTTTATTTACCTAAAGATTGCATGAATTTTTGTGATAAAGCCATGTCAGTTTTATCAGATAATTCTTGAACATCTTTTTCAGTAAATTCAGATTTAGAAACAATTCTCTTTAATCTTGCTAATCTTTCTAATTCTGGTCTAACCATTTTAGCTATAATTAAAGAAAATCTTAGTTTTGACAATCCTCTAATTTCTTCTTCTAATTCTCTTGGTATGGATATAGTAATTTCAGCCATGAATAAAAATAATTATGATAACTATTTAAAACTTTCCTGAATGGCTCAAGGTAATTTACTTAGAAGAATGCATGAAAATTGTAGTTTATGACGACGGGACGAATGTTGGGATTGGAACGACGGCGCCCCGTCGGCTCGGCGCTGAAGAGTGGTGTTAAACTTGGTTATTTAAAATCATATTAATTATCTCTTTTGTTGTAAATACTCTTACATGTCGTTGCTTTTTAAGGTGAGAATCATTTGACCAGATTGCAGAACTTGTTGATAGTGCGAGCGCAAAATATGGCAAATCTTTTGGGTCACTTAAATTTGTATTCAGAAATTTTTCATATTTAGATTCATCAATGAATTCAATTGACTTTTCAATTTCTTTCTGCCTTGTCTCAAACTCTTGTTCTGAAAGCCCTGACTTGGATAAAATAACTTCCTTATATTTTTCAAATTCTGACCTTATGAATTCAGGCGCAATAAATTTTGCATTAATATAAAAAAATAAATATGATGAGACAGATAAAGGGTTCATTAAAGAGAACAGGATATTATTATCCAATACCAGCTTCATCTTAGTTTACTCATATTTTCTCCTTTCTTTAGGAGACATTGAGCCAAGCAACTCCTCTTTTGTTTTTGGAGATATTTTTAAGAGAATCTTCTTGAAAGAATCTTTTTTGGCTCCCCTTCCTAATTTTACAGACCAATCTATTAGTTCTTTTTCTTCATCAGATTCTAATCGACTTTGCAATGCTGAAATTTTGAGATTGTCTAAAAACTGCTCAACAACTTTAGCTAACGCTATCTCAAAATCTGCTCTTAATCCTTCAGGAACGTCAACTTTTATGTTAATTTCTACCATGTTTAAAACAACTCTTTCGCATATTTAAACTTTTCTTCAAATTTGACTTTTTGAGAAGTTTATTATGATTAGGACGCGGAACACGGCGGCAGTCACTACTGGGATTCTTCGCCGAAGAAGTTGGAGATGTCGTTCCCGAAGTCGTTGCATTTGAATTCAACACAACAGAAAAGTCAAATTGGTA
>JAHJQL010000059.1 GCA_018819065.1 Nanobdellota archaeon
ACAGTAGTTGGCAAAGTTGATGGCGCCATCAACTAGATTTTGGGGTTCTTAGTTTATTTAACGCTGATTCAATCTAACATTTCGTTTAAAAACTCTTTTTAAATAACTCTAACTGTGCATTATTCGGTTCTATGTCTAAAACTGAACAATAAATTCTCATTCCTATTCTCTTACCTAACATATCTGTAATTAAATCTAATGAACTATTAGCAATCTCACCTATTGTACGTATACCTGCTTGATTTAATTTTTCTTTCCGTTTCGGACCAATTTGAGGAAATTCTATAACTGGCCATCTATAATTACTCTTCTGGCAAAACCACTTCCAAAATAAATCAGACCATATTTTTTACTTAGCTTTGTTGCTATGTGGGCATAGTCTTCATTAAAAGAAATTCCTATAGCCAAGTCAAAACCAAATTCATTAAACTGCTCTTCTACTTTTCTAGTTAGTCCTATTGCAGCACCTAGATCATTGGGTAATTTCATAACTATGTCATCTATATGGGATTTTGATACTGCATGTACTTCTTCTACTACACAATCTAGGCATTCTCGATATAATTGGTCGGCTATTCTTTCATACTCATCTCTTCTGCTTTCAATCAATATTACATCAGATATTCTTCTTGCTCTATCTATAGGAGTATCTCTACTAATCCCATACCTTTCTTTAGCTTCCTTACTCGCAGCTATAATCATCTGCCTACCGCTAGCACTCTCGTTATAAATGACGACAGGTCTTCCTCGATATTCAGGATTTAAGTATTGTTCACAAGCTGCAAAGAAATTCCTAATATCAAGATGAGCATACATGGGCTTATTTGTCATTGTTAACCTCCTAGGAAATACATAAACTTATTTAACGTGGATTAAATTTAACATTAGGTACGATGCTATAATTTTCCTAGCATTCCCAACTAATAATTTAATACTTGTATCCAAAAAGTACGTGCTTCAGGTTCAAAATCGATTCTTTCAACATTCCATATATCAGCTATCTTAGGAACTTCGTCGACTGGTATATCTGCTTGAATCTCTTTTTTATCAAAATCGGAACTCTTTACTACACCAATTTTGGAAAGAGAATCCAAAATATTATCGAACTCTTTTTTTGTGCAGCACTCTAACATTACTACTTTTATACTCAATTTTTCTTTGCCAGTTATTATATGTTTTTCTCCGGCAAGTTCGATCTCTTTACCTTTGTTATTTTCCATGAAATTAACTACTCTTACCAAATCTGACTCAACTTTACTATTTTTCCATTCTGATGTAGTCACGAAACCACTTCTTGTAACAGGTTTAAAGAAATTACTATTCAAAAAAATACTAATCAGGGTAACACACAAAATGATACCTAATAGAGAAATTATCAATTTTTTACGCTTCCTCATTATGTCGAGAGCTTTACAAACACAGATTATTTCCTTACCTTTCAGAAGGAAGAGAATGCTTATCGCAGCTGTGACAATTCCTAAGATTATAAGTGGTATTCTCCACTGATGTAAGAAAGCAGCTGCTGTGAAAAGGCCAAGAGGTACGAGTATGCCGCAACAGATAATTGTGAATAGAGCTATTGCTGCTCCGATGATGGCCGAGACTAAAGGGCGTTTTCGGGTTTTACTTTTAGCAGATTTATTTTTTTCTGTCATTACTTACAACAGCTCTTCTTGGCGGATCCCTTATAGGTACAACAGCTTATCTTTCCTCGAGGTTTTAAATACTCGCAACCCTTACAATCCTTTGGAAAGTTTAGCTTTTTGCCACTGAGTTTGCAAATACGTTCTGCCATGGTTCTTCACCTCCTTTTATTTTTTCTTTGTTTTTTCATCTCATGGTTGGGGCTTGACTGCTATAAATTTAACGCTGGCTGCTTTTCCTTCAAGAACTTTGAGATCTTCAGGATCAGTTGCAGAAACAAACTCTGGCCCTGGACACTGAGACATCATGAATACTTCTTCAGGAGTAAATATGTGGCGCTTTACTACTTCTATGTCTTTAAAGCCTGCATTCTTAACTATCTCCAAATAATCTTTTTCTGGGATAGCTCCTCCTAAAATTCCTCTCCAGGTTGATTTGAAGCGCTCATTTATTTTGGGATCTATTGGTTCTGTTAAGACAACATCTGAAATTGCCAGACGACCCCCTGGTTTCAATATTCTAAAGGCATTTCCATAGACTAGATCTTTGTTAGGACACAAAACAATAACGCAGTTTGATATGACCGTATCAGCAATACTATCTGACAGTTTTAGTTTCTCAAGATCGTCAACTGAGAACTCTATATTTCTATTTCCTAGATTAGCTTGGGCTACAGCTTTCTTTGCCCATTCAATCATTTGGGGAGCAATGTCTACTCCGATTATCTTTCCTTTTTCTCTTATCTTATCTGCTGCCAAAATTACATCTATACCTGCTCCACAACCCAAATCCACCTCAACTTCTTCTGGTTTAAGATCAGCAAAACTAACCGGATTGCCACAACCCAAAGCAAGATTACGAGCAATTTCAGGTAGTGAGGCAAGTTCTTTGGCAGTGTAGATTGTCTTGTTAAATTCTCTTCTGATTGGACAGGGGTTACCCTTAAGGGCATATTTTTCAGCAAGTGTTCCATAATGCTCAGCCTCCATTTCCTTAATTTCCTTATCAGTTAAAGCTTGTACCTTCTTTTTAATTTTGAATAGTTGATCAGCTGTCTCAGGTTCTCCCATGCCTTCGGCAATTGCACTCTTACAAAATGCTTCAGCATCAGCCATTTCGGTTATCCGGTGGGCATGACACCACTTGCAACAATCTGCAAAAACCGTTGCACTTGCTTCTTTCACAAAATTCCAATGGTCTTGGAGTACTTGGAAAGATATGCTATATTTTTCAGCCAGGTCTTTTAATTGTCGTTCAAATTTTATTTTTTCTTTACCTTCTGTAACCACAGCCTCATAACCTGCTTCTTTCACAGCTGCAATTAACTGCTCTTTGGTTGCTTTTTCAGTATCAATTTCAACCTTAATAATCTTATCTGCAAAGTAAGTAGAAGCTTTTTTAACCCCTTCAATTTTTAGCAAATCTCCTTTTATTTCCTCGGCACAGCAAGGCGAACTCATCCCTTCGATTTTTAATGTAACTTCTTCTTTCATTTTTAACCTCCTGATTTTGGTTCTGTGATTTGTTTAAACAGCTCTAGAGCACCAGATGCAAAACATCCAGAACCAATTTTACAAAGTCCTGTTCCTTTTTGACACTCACACTGTTTTTCGATTGATAATGTTTCATTTGCATTTGAAAAAAATTCTATATGTATAAGTATCTCTTTCTTTTTTCCATTTGGAATATCTGATTTCTCCAAGTCGATCCTTAATTTTTTCAACATTCCATTAATTTTAGTTTTGGCTGCTTCTAAACCAATACATTTTTTGCAAATATCTTTTGTAGAAGCTTTAAGAGGAGCCAATACAACATTAAATGCCCTGAGTTGATTTTCAAAATATAATGCTTCCATTTTATTTCACCTTGTTTTGAAAGATTATCTTAAATACGTAGGAGGTGCTGCGAAAAGGTCTATTTTTAATTGAGTTGGTGTTGACGTATGTCGTTGTGTTAGCATTCCTAGAGTATCTAACACATTTCCAACTCTTACATAAACCTTACCTTCATTATCAAATACTGGATATACTCTTTCTTCTTGAGCACCATCTTTAGATATCCTTACTATTTTTGTTTCTCCCTTAGCGCTTTTATCAGTGGTTTTTGTGGCAACCCTAATACCTGCTCCTCCTTTCATAGATTCATATGATTCTTTAAAAGCTAATTCTTTCAGTATATCTAAATCTCCATTACTACCTGCAATACCCTTTGTTTTTCTTCCGACTAACCCAGAATAAATTTTTCCATGTTCAGTCGAAGGCCTGGGAAAAAAGAGATACCTCACAGCAGATTCATCACTCAATTCATAATCAAAAGCTTGACTTTTTCTAATCCTGCAGGACTTACACCGTATCTTTCTAGTATGCCTTGTTCAAACGCCCCTAAAAATGATTCTATGCGACTTCTTAAACTTCGGGCATCATGAAAACCATCAGAATTTTTTGTATTAACATTAGCAAATCTCTCAAGTTCTAAATACACACGCATTTCTTCAATCTCTTCATCCAATGGGAGTTTTTCATCAGTTTTAGGATCCTTTACTGCCAAATCTTGTCTATTAAACCTAGTTGAATTTTCACTTCCAAATCTATCCATTTCATCTAGAAGGTATTCAATAAAAATATAAGCATCTGCATCAACTTTTCTACTCCCTTCACGGGTTACTCCTGCTCTACTATCTGCTATTACAGTATCTAGAAAACCTTTAGTTGATGATAAAACAGTTTCATATGACGTACGAGTAGTAGGATATGCACTAACAACAAATTTCTTACCATTAAGAAGACGGTCAGTTGAATATCTACCATTCAGGATTCCTTCTGAATCTAAGCCTACTTCTCTTACTGCTTCAGCAAAAGCTCTTTCTTTGAATGCTATGCTGAAAGGTTCTATTACGTAATCATCCAGAGTAGGGTTAGCTGTTCTTCTACCATAATCATATGATCTTGCATTTAGTTCTTCTACTTCCTCTGAACTTAAACCAGTAGCAAGTTCTCCACCAGCTTCAACTATTAACGGTAGTTTTATTATCCTTGAATTTGTTCGTTTCATTTTATCTCCTTATAACTGTAATTTGCATTATATTTATATATCTTTCTTTTTAAATTTTATTAACTCAATTTACTTACTATTTTTACATTTCTTTAACAGCCTGCTCGGGACTCTTTAATTTATAAACTCTTTTGCGAGCATCGTTAGGATCTAGTTTCATCTCAAGCCAACCAAACTGCCTTAACTCTGATAAAGCTATGCTAATCATCTTATCTTTGTTTAGCGTCTTGAAAGCATCAGTATGGCTAAACTCTTTGTCTTTAAACTTATTCCAGAGAGTAGAATATCTTTGCATTATCCACTTAGGTAAAGGTTTAGTCATTTTCTCACCTTATTTATAATTAATATGTTAATAGTATATAAACTTAACGGTTAACCTATATATTCTACCACCGATATATTTATATATTAGTTATACTATATATATAAGTAATATACACATAATTAAAGTAACTGCAGGGCTAGTTTCGAAAGTCAACCCTGCAGTAGTAGAGCTGTTCGCTATGAAAAACCCTACCAATAAAAGTAAAGAGAAAGAACAATTTAAATCTATCGTTAAAGATAGCTCTGGTAAGTTTGCTAAAACTGAAAAGATTAATATTTCTTGTAGGTTTTGTGGTTTAAAGAATGTAGTAAAGTTTGGTTACAACATTACAAAAAAAGGGAAGAAAGCAAGATATAAATGTAAAGATTGTAATGCTAAATTTACTCCCTCTGCAAAATTAATCAAACAGATTAAATTCAAAACTAATCATAAAGACATAGAAAATGTAAAGACAAAGGAATTGAAGAAATTATGTAAACTGATTAAAAAGTCAATTTATCCATTCTTAGATTTCAAGGCTCATTATACAGCAAAATACGATACAAAAAAGTTCTTAGATTTACTAACTCATGTTGCAATGAACCACGATTTTACTCATAATGGTTCTCAAACATTTAGATTTGTTATGAAAGAAAACACACCAGCTTCTAATACATTACTTTATCACATCAGAAAATCTGACATTCAGGAATTAAGAAATAATTTCAAGAAAGCTTTTGAAGAGATTTTCAAAATAGCCAAGAGGCACAATGTTTTCAAAAAGAGAAAATTAGATGTCGCTATTGATTTAACAGATCAGCTTTATTATGGAAATAAAAACGACTTTATGGTTTGTGAAACTAAACCACAAAAAGGAACTACTCACTGTTTTAGGTTTGCTACGATAAATATAGTTGAGAATGGAAGAAGATTTACTTTGCTAGCGTTACCAATGCACGCATTTGATGAGAAATACAAAATTGTTAATGAATTAATAAATTATGCAAAGAGTAAGATCAGTATTAGAAATGTGTATGTTGATAGAGGTTTCTTTAATATAAAATGTATAATGACTTTAGAAAAGCAGAAAGTAAAATGGTTAATGCCAGCAATTAGAAACAGAGCCATTAAGAAACTAATGAAAGAACATAATTCTCCAAAAGTTTTGGAATATTTAATGGGAAGAAAAAACTTTGACCAAGTTAAATTCAAACTCGTTATCGTTAATGACCAAGAAAAGATTAAGAGAGTATTTGCTACAAATCTGAAAGTTACCGAAGATAATGCTAAGATTCTATTCCAAGAATATGGAAAGAGATGGGGAATAGAAACATCTTACAGGGTTAAACAAGATTTCAAAGCAAGAACAACATCTAAGAAATATGTTGTTAGATTTTTTTACTTTATGTTTTCTGCCTGTCTCTATAATTTGTGGATATTGGTTAATATTATGGTCGGTTTAGCAATATTGAAATTTATCCCAAAAGAACCATTTATCACTGCCAAAATGTTTGGAGTAATGCTTTATACTCTCTGTTCTTATCTTGATCCTGGCGGAGGATAACAATTGTTTCTTAGGATTTTGAAATGATCTTGCTAGTTGTAAGTATCTCTAATTCTCATAATTTTGATAAGTTTAACTAATCTTGTAAGAAAATTTGTTAAAAATCCCAAATCTTAGTCTATTTCTGAAGATTTATCGATAGTTTATTAATCCGAGTTCCCAATAGATTTATCAACTTTGCTATCTACTGTTAGAACAGGCTCCATCCAAAAAATAAATAAATGCTGTTTTTCTAAAAGAAAAATATGGGCAAGCCAAATATTCGGCTCAATCCCACAATAGAATCGATAAGAAACATAATACTGCTAGAAAAAGCAACAAAATTGCTTCTTTCTTG
>JAHJQL010000060.1 GCA_018819065.1 Nanobdellota archaeon
GATAGTCGGCTATCCCCGACCTAAAGGTCAGGGTATTACGCTCGACTATCTTAAAAGTCGAATTTTTGGGATTAAAAATCTCAACCTGAAGGTCGGGGTATTAAACCCCAACAAAATCTCTGTTGAGATTTTTAATAAGAATGTTTTTGTAAACAAGATTTTTAAAGCCCCTTTTTTTTGGGTTCTTCTAGGAGTCTTTGGTTTGGCGCAATTTAATCTTTTCATTCCTAACCTGTTTAGGGATGTTTCGTCGTTAACGCCTTCTTTGGCAGTCTTTATAATTGGGAGCGGGATTAGTTTGTCTTCATTTAAGCTAAATTTTTTTAATTATAGTCTTATTAAGTTATTATTAGCTCCGCTCTTTGTTCTTCCTCTTTTCTTCTTTATAAACGCTCAAGATTTCCTCATTTTTCTTTTTCTTGTAGCGATGCCGTCTGCTTTCTTGAATGTTTCATTGGTTTTGGAGTTTGGCTTTGATGAGACGATGGCTTCGAATATCACGACCATTAATACTTTGTTGTTCTTGTTAATTTTTCTAAAAATAATGTTAATTACCACGATTGGATGGTAAATATTTATAAATTGGTATTATTATCCTAAAGTGATTTTGTATGGGAAACAAATACTCGTGGTATGAAGATAGAAAATTAAACGAGACAGCAAAAGTTCTAACTCAATTGATAGATGAACATAAAAAGTATGATAAGGAACTTAAAAAAAGAGAATATACAATAAATATAATAGGCTATGGAAATATGGGAGAAAGCCTGTTAAAAGAACTTGCAGAAGTTGTAAAAGAGCCAAATTCTAAGATAAAAAAGATTAATGTCTGGTTTAGAGATAAACCTAACAGAACATCACAACAGTTAAGTACGGATTTTTTAAGCTTGTTTTCAAACACTGAAGAGAAGGGAAATAAAGTCTATAACAAACTTTGTGAAATAATAAAATTTAGACCTGTCAAAAGGCTTGATTATCTTAAGAATATAGCAGATCAATCAAAAGATAATGATAGTGAATCAGACCTATTAATAGTAGCAACAAACTATGAATGGCTAGACGACCTGGTAAGAAATGAGAATACCCCGACTGGAAAAAGAATTATCCCAAAAAACTTAGATGAACTACTAAAAGAAAAAGGAAAAGACAACATACTAAATCTGATAAAAACAACAGCTTACAAAGCTCCAGAAAGTGAGAGCGGACTAATGTCAAAACTAAAAGAGTTTCAAGACAAAAGGATTGCTATTGAAAATGTAATAACTAATATGCAGATGGAATTAGAAAAGAATAATGATAAAAATTATAAGAATGAAAGCAAGATAAAATTTCTAAATTCAATCAGGATAAATATTCTAAAACACAACCTTATAGGCATCAACGAATTAGGAAAAGCATTGAAAGGCTACAAAGGAACAATCCTAAACATAGTCAATGAGATAGATATTGCAACTCACGCTTTGATGTCATCAGCAGATATGGAGTTTAACAGAATATGGGGACCAACAGACAATGATTATGGAAGAGCAAAGTTACACGCAAAAGCGATGTACTTAGAATCAATATCTGAAGAAAAGATAGGCATCAATATAGATATACCATTTCCCTATGGACCGCACGGAGAAGGAATAGTTTTAGATGAGGAGTCAATATTGTTTGGCAACAAAACCTGGAAAGAATATTTTGAGACTCAGGCAGAAATCAAATTTGAAGAGTTATTGAAAAGAATAGGTCTACATGGAGAAGAATATTATCAAAGGAAAGGAAGAGTCTCAGAAGATACGGTTATGGCATTGATGTACACTATAGGCTCGATACTTACAGAAGAAAACAACGCTTTTCACAGAGGAAGTGTATATCAAAATGACCACGAAATTACAACAGGAATGATTTTTAACATAATGAAAGGAACTATAGCTTTTCCAAAAAATCCAGATAAATACATTGAGCAAGCCGGATCCAAGGCACGAAATAGATTTATTGAAGAAACGAAGATCATCAGAGATTTGACAAAAAATCTAATAAAAGAAGAGTTGATAAAACCTTATAATCTAAGACAAAGAACACTTGAATTTCCAGAACAGATAAGTCTTCAGGAGCCAAAAACTAGTTTTGTGGATGATATAATTCACGGAATAAAAGATTTTATTAAACCACTCCCACAGAAAGAAACTGAAGAAAAAAAAGAACCACGAGCGTTATTATATCTAAGAAACCCTGTTGACTTCAGATCAATTTTGCTCTATGACTTAAATTCAGAAAACATGCTAAGAGATGAGATAACATTTCCACAAGCTGATGACAAGACAAGTATAATTGGAATAAAAGCACTAAATGATAAAGCTGTTGCTCTAATAGAACATCAAAACAGGAACAAATTTTCATACAAGTTATTTTTGATAAACCATGACACTCTTAAACTAGAACAGATAGCAGAGTTTTCATCAAATCAAATAAATGATTTTGACTTTGTTGATAACCACCTTTTCTATGTTGCAAGGGATAATATTAACAACAGCGTCAGAGTATTTAACATCGAAGAAAAAAAAATAGTTAATTATAAAGATCCAATAATTGACAAAGAATTCTATTTTGTGAGAGGAAGAAGAATTTCTAATGGATACGGATTACTAGCACTTAGAGATGATGGCATACTTTACTGGGAGAAAGACAAAACAAAGTACCCAGTGAAAATGGCGGATATAAATAAAACGCCAACCTATATGGATATTTACAGAATGAATGGAAAGGAACTTTTAGTTTATAAATCAGAAGGGGCGGTCCATATAAAAAATATTAAAGACTACAAGGAAGAACCAGTGGTTCTAAAAACAACAGACGGAGTGATTGGATTATATGCAGAAAACGAGAAGATAGAAACATTTCATGTTAATTCAAATAGTGAATTTGTAGAAACATTGTGGAAATCCTACAAGTCACTTGTCAAAGGAAAAAAAGATGAGGAATACTCTATAACTATATCTGATGATGAAAAAGATATAATCGGAGATAAGATAACAAGTATAAATGTCACTAAGAACACTGCAATAATAGGGGGTTGGAATGGATATGTCATATATAAAAAAAATCCTTTCAGATTTGAAGGGCGGTATATTGAGCAAACATCAGGATGCCAAGCACTCATCGAAAGGGCTTGAATACTTAGTTGACAGTAGCACATCAATAGGTAAATATAGAACGCCGCCTGAATACGTCAATGAGGATTCAAAATCATCAGGGATGAAGGATTTTTACATAATAGCCGATGGCCTTGGCGGTCATGGAAACGGCGATTTTGCCAGTGGATTTGCTGTCTGGAGTCTTGAAAAAAGTCTTTTAAAATTCAGCCGTTTAATAAGAGGAAACAATAATATCGATGAAGATTATGTTGTAAAAGAGATTGAACGCCTAATCAAAGATACAAATTCTCATGTTCACACACTATCAAAATTCTCACCCATACTACGAGACTTCAAAACAACGATAGCTACTGTTTTATTGCATAGAGAAAAAGCATATGTCAGCAATGTTGGAGATTCAAGAGTATATCTGCACAGAAATAAAGAACTAATCCTTTTAACAAAAGATGATAAGAATTATGAGAATGATGAAGAATTAACGGAAGATGAAATAATGATAAAAAACAGAAAAGTACCAATGACTCAAAGCATTGGCTCACGGTCAGTTGATATTCATTCAAATGTCATCAATTTATACCCTGAAGACAAGATACTAATGGTTACAGATGGTGTGACTGATTATGTTCATGAAAAAGAACTTAAGAAAATACTCAGATGCTCAAAGTTTAAAGATGTGTGCAAGGAAATAAACCGTCTGGCCGACCACCCGGAAATGGTGCTTGACCTACTCTCAAAATACAGAAAGGAAGACAGGGGAGAAACGATGAGATACATAAAAGAACAGGAGAAAGGAGATAACAGGACGATGTTAGTGATATACGCGAAGAAAGGTGACTCAAATGCATAAAGAATTTATAGGGGAGAATTTTGGAGATTTTTTTGAATGTGTTGAACAAAAAGGCGGTACTTTTGCAGACATAACCATAGCCATAGCAAAGAAAAAGATAAACACCTCATCAATATCTTCTTCTATAAATAAGGGTGATAAAATAGCAATAAAATCGCCAAAAGGTAGAAGTTCATCAAGCAGAGATAGGATTAGAGGGGAAATAACAGTTTTTGAAGCTATGAAAGAGAATCCTTACATAGTAAAATATTATGGCTGGCTTGAAAGGTCAAGTATGCCTGTCATACTCTTAGAATGTGCAGAAACAGATCTTTACAACTGGAAACACACAAAATATGATAAAAAAGACATACCTGAAGGTTTAAAAGACTCAATACTTGAAAGGATATGTAAAGGACTATCTGCAATTCATAATATTACAGGTCCAAACAAAGAGAAATACCTGCACAGGGATATATGTCCACAGAATATATTTGTGTTTGGATCAGAATTAGAAGGAATAGTCAAAATAGGCGATCTTGGAAGCGCAGGGATTGCAAGAGCAAAAGATGATAATCCAAACAAGGGAACAGTAACCCTCTCATCAATGAATTTTCATGGAAAAGATGTTTATTCTGCACCAGAAGTAATGTTACCATTTAACAAGCAGGAGAGAGTTATATATGGTATACCTACTGAGGTTTACTCTCTTGGGCTTGTCGCATTGTTTTTGGAATGCGGAGAGACACCTTTTGAGCAAGATGGCATTGAAGAAAAATTTGATGAACTAAAAGCTGCAAAAGAAAACACCACATATTTAGATAAAAAAATGGACTTGATGCTAAGATCCAAAAGTGTATCAGAAGATAGAATCAAAGCCATAAGAAAAGCCATTGATCCAGATCCGACAAACAGGCAACAATCGGTGCAAGAATTCCTTGATGATTATCAGAGAGGATCAATACTAACACCACTTGAAACATATTATGAACGCCTTGAAGACCTTCTAAACCAGCCAAAAACAGGGCTTTACAAAACTGTTGAAATGCAAAACGTCGACGCAGCGATAAATATATATGAAAAAATGGTTGCTTATGAACAAGAACGTAAAGTAACATCAAGCCTAACGCAGAAAGCATATGAAGAACTAAAAAGATTAGCAATTCAAGAACACAACATTTTTTTAAATAAAACCACTGAGATGTGCAACAGCATAGCTAAAGGAAAAAAAGAATTCACAAGCGAACGAGATAAAAAAGATTTTATAGAAAAAATCGGAACTAAAGTGCATGTGTGGGGAAACCAATTCGGAGTTGATTTTATAAGCAGAAAATATGCTGGCAGAGTATCGCCAAACGATCCAGAACTAGATAAAAGAATAATTGATTACTTCAAATAAGAAGGATAAAACATGATGGCTGAATCCCTTGATGATAAGATAAGAGAGATAGCGAAGAGTGATATTAACAATTCTCCTAAGCCTGGTTTTTTTAGCAGCCTTCGCAATAAATTGTTAGTCGGTGCTGCAGTTGTTGGTTTGAGTGTTGGCGGACTTTTGTATTTGGTCACTTCGACTGATGGTTTTGTTCCAGATATTAGAACTAATCTAGATACTCTTTTAAAGAAGACTGAATTGTCTGACTCTGTTTTTGAGAAACCAGTTTATAAGCCTAGTTTTGATTCTATCATTAATAAACCTGTTGACAACATTCTTAGAACAGATAATCAACCTAAAAATAAGCCTTATTTTAGTGATAACTTAGAGGAGGAAGTAATTGAATATGAGAACACAAATAATATTTCTATTTCAAATGTCAAAAATCATAAACTTGGAGAAGCCACAAAGTGGTATAAAAAGGGTGGAGAATTTTTTGATTACGAAAATTATGATGCTGCCATTAATGCTTATGACAGGGCATTGGAACTTGATCCTGAAAACGCAGAGATTTGGGATTATAAAGGCTTTGCTTTTGAAATGTTAAACCGTTATGATGATGCCCTGTCATCTTATGATAACTCTTTAAGGATAGATTCCAAGAAAGTTTATACTTGGGAAAGAAAAGGTGAGGTTTTAGAAAAATTAGAGCGACCTTATGATGCGTTGGCGGCTTATGACAAATCCTTAAGTTTGGATCTTCAAAATACTTCTGCAATGGTAAGAAAAGCTTTCCTTTTAAAAAAGATGAATCGCTTGGATGATGCTTTGAAGGTTTATGATGATGCTTTGGAGCTTGATCCTAAGAATGCTAGTGTCTGGCATTATAAGGGTTCTTTTCTAAACGTGTTGGATCGTTATGATGATGCTTTGATTGCTATTGATAAGTCTTTGGAGCTTGATCCTGAAAACCTTTCTGTTTTGATTGAAAAGTCTTATGTTTTAAATAATTTGAATCGTTTAGATGACGCTGTAAGAGTTTATGATGATGCTTTGAAACTTGATCCTGAGAATGCTGATGTGTGGCGTTATAAAGGCCGTTTTTTAATGACATTGGACTGCTATGAGGAAGCTTTGAATGCTTATGATAAAGCTTTACGACTTAACCCTGATAACGAGTTTTTATGGATTGAGAAGGGTGAAGTTTTGGATGAATTAAAACTTTATAATGTCGCTTTGGAATCCTTTGAGCAAGCTTTAAAGATTGACCCGAAATATAATTTTATTTGGTACAAAAAAGGTGAGGTTTTAGAAAAGCTTAATCGCTTTGATGAGGCTTTGAGTGCTTATAATAAGTCTTTGGAACTTGATTCAGAGTTTTACTCAGCCAAAAAAAGCAAGGAAGATCTTTTGAAGAAGATGTCAAATAAAAGGTGAATTGAATGAACAACGATTCCTTGGATGACAAGATAAGAGAACTTGCTAAGAGTTCTGATACTAAGTACGAGCAGTTAAGAGACTTTGGTGTTCGGTTGAGTGTCGCTAAGCCTTTCATCGAGGTTGATGGCAAGCGACAAACAACTCTTGTTTAGTCATCATTTTTTAATGGTGAAGAATCAAAACATATAAAAATGATGTTAAATACCTATGTATGATATAGTTGTAAAATAGTTATAGGTGGAATGCTTTGAACAGGCGTATCAACAAGGAGGATCTCGAAGGAAGGCTTGTGCTGATATCTAGTGATTCTGATCCTTCAAGAAAGTTTACAGGTGATATTTCTAATCATTTCAATCAAGACCACGAGGTAGGTGGCAGGGTTGTCAGGCTTGATGTGGAGTGGATTCCATACGCGAATGGAGAAGAGAACTTTAAGATAGTTGATCCTAATGACGTGTTAAGCATTCAAGAGATAGAATACGTAATCAAACATGGCGACAATTATTTCTTGACAAAACTAGAACAGCCATTCCTAGCAGATCCGTTGAAGTATCTGCTCAACTCAATAATTGAAACTTTTGGAAGGGAGTATTATAATCTTAAGCAGATAAGGCAGAATGAGGAAAAGTTTAGAAATGAGTTCTTGTCATTTATATCTGCAAGCCTTCCTGTTGAATTAAAGGGTGTTGTAAAACAGGACTTGATTAATAAAAAATTAATTCCTATATCAAATAAGATAATAGACATATTCGAGCATTATGAAGATAATATAATTAAATTTTTTGAAGAGGCTAATGGTGTAAGCGAAGTCAACCCAGATGATGAAAGGCTTGACATGTTCAAATCAACTCTGAGCGGATATCTCTCAAAGGAGATAATACAGCCAAAGTCAAAGCAGATATTCGTTGACGAGTTAAGAGCAGTATCTTATCGCGTCGGAAAGCTTCTTGAAAATGAGAAAACTGGACGCTTTAATTGGATAATTCCCTGGCTTGACGGAAGGTCAGACCATAACAAACCAGATCCTTATGAGTGTATCCGCGCCGGAGAATACGCTGACCTCGCAGCAAACACTGGAGTTAATTCTTTATACTCTGTTCGTATGCATTCAAAAAAACATATTGATTTCTTTGAGGAAAAAGGTGTTTGCGTAGTAAACTTAACTCAGACAAATGAGTATATAAGCCTTTTATGTCAGGATTTAAATATTAATTTTAACAAAGCTTACGCGTTTTCACCTGATGAAGGCGGCTTGACTGATGCAATGGTTTTTGCAAGGGAGATGTATAGAAGAACTGATGGAGAGTTTACGGGGCGAGTAGTGGTCTTTAAGAAAAAAAGAGTGAAAGCTGGCCAGATAGCAAAGATGGAATTCTTAGGTTCTTACACTTACAATCCTGAGAAAGAAAGAAAAGAGGATCTTAACAGGAGAGATGATGAAGGCAATCTTCTTCCTTATGATATTGTGCATTCTGGAGATTTCAAAAATGATCAAAGTAGTCATTACATTGGAAACTTGTTTGAACCTGAGTTTAATGTTGATCAAGAATCATCTCTTATAGAGAACATAAAAGGTCACATGGCAATAATAAGAGATGACATCGTTGACTCTGCACGCACCATGGCAAGAGCGGCTGGAACTATAAATGAGAAGTACAATTCTAAAGTGTATGGCTTGGCAGAACACGCACCCTTGACTGGAAACGCGATTGAAAAACTTGGTAGGCTTCACAGAGACGGAGTCTTGGAGATTCTTTACACTTCAACATCCATAGTCCATCCTCATATAGGTAAGAGGCCTTGGCACGTTCCAAGAACGATGTCTGATAGATTCAAGAAGTATGCTAAGAAGAGTTTTCTTCCATGGCTTAAAGAGAACCATCAGGAAGTATATAGTCGATTAGATAAATATTTGCTGAATAAATAAAATAATAAAATTATTTTCTGTAGTACACAGTGTCTCCTGGAGATATTTTCTTCCAGTTGTTTATCTGTGGGTTGTACTCTTGTATTTTTTGGTAGTCAACTCCTAAATTTTTAGCTATCTTGTTTGGATTGTCACCTTTTTGTACTATGTAAAACTCTTTTTCTGGCTCTTGAACAACTATTTGTGTGCTGTCAACTTTTGAGTCCAAAGTATTATTTGAATCATTATTTCCTTGTGTTAATACTATACCAAGTCCTATAGTGCCTACTATTCCTAATCCTAGAAGTATTTTCTTGCTAGTTTTTTGAGATTCTTCATGCCATTTGCTCATTATTCATCACCCTAATTTTACTATATACTATTATAATATATAAATTTTACTACTTTTAAAATGTGACTATTTTCTTATCTTGTTTAACTTTTATCAATTTCTTTCTCATGATAAATCTTGTTTTCTTTTCCAATTATTGGTCTGAATTTTTCTTGGTCATAACACTTATCTGCATCTAGTACTCTTATCCTTCCTATGATTTGGTCTAAAGAGACATCTCCAGTTTCGTAATTGTCGATCGTCGCCATTCTTCCAAAATATTCTTTTCTTATGAGTTTAAGGCTTTCTTCGCCTAGTATTCTCCCTCTGATTCTATCTTGAAAACTTGGAGCTCCTCCTCTTTGTATGTGTCCTAGCACAACAGCTCTTGCTTCATTGCCAGTCATCTCAGTATAATTCTTAGTTAGGAATTCAGCCACTCCTCCAAGGTACGTGTTTCCATGGTCATCAGTCTTTCCTTTTTTTATTTCACCAATGCTTCTGAGTTTTGTTCCTTCTGAAACGATTATCATCGTGTATCTTAGACCATCTAATGTGTAACCTCTTTTCATCGGCAATGATTTCTTTCTTTCAGATATTCTTTCAAAGAGTTTTTCATAATTAGTTTCTACTTCAGGTATTGTAACAAAGTGTGCGCCTGCTGCAACCGCGCTCCAATAAGTTAGATGTCCGGCGTTTCTTCCCATTATTTCAACAAAGTATGTTAAACCGTGTGAGCCCGCAGTTGATTTCAATATCTCAATTTCTTTCCAGACTATATCAACGGCTGAGTCAAAACCAAGGGTGAATTGTGTACCGCACAAGTCTTTATCAATTGTTTTTGGAATTCCAACAACCCTTAATCCTTTTTTTGAGAGTTTTCCAGCAACCCCTAAAGTATCTTCTCCTCCAATTGCTATCAACGCATAATAGTTCTCATTTAAGAATTTCATGACTTCATCAGATAAGTCTTGGTTATTGTAGTTGAATGGATTCTTCCTGCTTGACATAAGTATTGTTCCACCAGTCCGGTCTATCCTTCTGACTTGCTCAACGTTTAGAGGCAGCGTGTATGTTTCTCTGTCTCCTCCAAGCGCTATCTTGATTGCTCCAGCCCATCCTTCTGTGATACCTTCAATCTCAAATTTATCTTTTCCACTATGAACTATTTGTTTTATTGCGTTATTAAGTCCGGGGCAGTCGCCTCCTCCTGTCAAGACAGCTATCTTCTTCATGCTTAGTCACCATTTATTTTTTTATTAACTTTTTAATGGTGAATGTTAATCTTTATTTAAACTTTATTTTTTTGAAGTTTTAATCTTGTTTTTAATTTTTGCAAGCTTTTTTAATATTTCTAACTTAACACTTGTTAAATATTTTCTAAAATCGATAGATTTATATATTATAATTTGTTTTATAAATATAGATTAATAACTATATGATTAATAACATTGTTTTGAATACATATAAATATTTAAACAGATTATACTAATAAAATAAAGGGAAAAAACATGGGTAAGAAGAAAGTTTTTGGCATTTTCTTTAGGGAAAAACCAGCTATGATGCTCGTTACTCTCCTTAATAAAACACATGAAATATATGCATCTTCATTGGCAAAGACGGTTGACTGCACTTATAGTCACGTTGTGAAAATATTGCAGGAGATGAACAAGGCAGGACTAATAACTTTTGAGAAGCAAGGAAGATTAAAAGTTCTTACTTTGACTTCTAAAGGTGAAGAAGTTGCAAAACACATAAATAACATCAAGAACTTATTATAAAACAATTTCTTACAAAAATAAATTTTTAGTTGACTTCAAACTTTTTTAGAGTTATCTTATTCTTCTCAGCAGTGATTTGAATATCCTCGTGTTCTTTAAGGTTGGATATCTTAGTTATTATTTCAGGCAACAATATCCTTGTACCTCTAAAATCAAGAGTGCTTATGATTTCTTTTTTCTTTTCAAAATCTAAGTCTTTCATTATCTTTGCAGTGCCGTTCTTCTTGTCTTCTTCACACGTTTCGATTGTTTTGTCATAAAGATATTTTGCTATCTTATCAGCAACATCAATGTTTGTTGCTTGTGTTATTCCTTGAAGACCGGGGCTTATATTTACTTCAATTACAAGTGGTCCCTTGGCACTTTCAAGTATGTCAACTCCACAAATCTCTGCACCTATAGCTTTTGCAGTGTCAACAGCTACTTTTTGTGTGTAAGAGTCAAGCAGAATTGGTTCGCCAACACCACCTGTGTGAATGTTTGCCCTGACCTCATTTTGGGCTCCTTTTCTCTTCATGGCAGCAATCACTTTCTCACCAACAACAATTGCTCTAATGTCGGTGCTTCCAGTATCTATATATTCTTGTATTATGAAAGGCTGCTTTAAAGCTGATAATGCATCAAGCATTGAAGAAGCAGAAGCATAAGAGTCAGCAAACATTATTCCCTTTCCTTGAGTTCCTTGAGGAAACTTCATAATTATAGGAAAGTGTGCCCTCTCAAGAATCTTTTTTGCTGCTTCTGTTGTGGCACTCAAATAGGTTCTCGGCATAGGTATATTATGCTGTTGGAGTTTCAGTTGAGTTAGCAGTTTGTCATGGGCTATGGTGAAAGCTGATTCTTCAATTGGAAAATAAGTCTTTCCTTTAAGTAGGGATGCAACTGATCTTAAAAGAGGGGCGTACCTAAAAGATCCTTTTGCAAATATGCAGTCATATTTCTTCAATTCCTCTCCTTTGTACAATACTTCTGATTTCTTCCCTGAAAAGTTTATTTCAATATCTTTAAGGTTTAATTCATCGACTTCTTCAAAATATTTTTTCATAGCTGTCGCAGTCCACTGTGAACTCTTGCTGTTTTGGCTTATTATTGCTGCTTTCACTTTGTCTTTACCTTTGCACTCTCAACATTTTTTAAAGGGTCAATCAAGAATCCTTGCTTTAGAATGTTTTGCCCTATCAAGACGGGGTATTTCATATGAGACCTATCGGCTAGAGTGAAGTGTGCTCTTATTTTTTTATTGCAGATTTCAATGTCACATTCAATGACTGGTCTTAATCTTGTGCCATTGGCACTCTTGACGAGCTTTGATTGTATCACTGGACCAAGTTTTATCCTCGATGCAAGTCTTAAGTCTATTGAGCTGTTCGTCGCTCCTGTATCTATCCTTGCAGATATCTCCTCATCAGCTCTATGACTATTTAACCTCACTTTTTCAACAAGTCCAACTATTGTTTTTTCCATATTAAAAGAAAACAACACATTTTTTAAAAATGTTTCTAAAACTAGGCGATTATCTTTATTATCTATTTCTCAGGCCTCATTGTTGGAAACAGGATGACATCTCTTATAGATGAAGAATCAGTAAGGAGCATGACTAGTCGGTCCATTCCAATGCCTATCCCTGAAGTTGGAGGCATCCCATATTCAAGCGCTTTTATGAAGTCATCATCCATCTTTTCAGCTTCTTCATTACCTTTCTTTAAGAGTTCTTCACTTTTCTTCCAGTTCTCCCTTAATATCTGAGAATCGTTTAGTTCAGAGTACATGTTTCCAAATTCCATGCCGCATATTATTAGTTCAAATCTCTCTGTGAACTGAGGATCATCTTTTTTTATTTTTGCAAGCGATGATATTTCTCTAGGATAGTCATAGAGTATTGTTGGCTGTATAAATCTTGATTCACACATTTCATCACATATCTCTGCTAGTATCGCTCCAACACCCATATCATCTGTTATTTGAACTTTTAGTTTTCTTGCAATCGTTCTGGCCTCATCAATATTTTTGACTTTTGAAAAATCATATCCTGTTTCTTTCTTTACAGCATCAATCATAGTTATTCTATTAAATGGTGCTTTGAGGTTTATGATGTTTCCCTGGTATTTTATCTTTGTTGTTCCAAGAACTTTCTTTGCGATGAACTCAAGCATCCTCTCAACTCGGTCCATGCTGTCCAGATAATTATCATATGCACACATTGTTTCCATCTGCGTAAACTCAGGATTATGTTTTGTATCCATACCTTCATTTCGAAAGTCTTTACAAAACTCAAACACTCTTTCAAACCCACCAACGATTAATCTTTTAAGGAATAACTCATTTGAGATTCTCAAATAAAGATTCATGTCAAGAGTGTTATGCTTTGTGATGAATGGTCTTGCACTTGCACCGCCATAGATTGGTTGCAGCGTTGGCGTTTCAACTTCTAAGAATCCTTCTTTTACAAGAAACTCTCTCATCGCGTCAAATACTTTTGTCCTTGTTATGAATATGTTTTTTACATCAGGATTAACTATCAAGTCTACGTATCTTTGTCTGTATCGAGCTTCGACATCTTTTAAGCCGTGATATTTTTCAGGCAGTTGCCTTAAGCTTTTTGTCAAGAACTCGTAATCCTTGACGTAGACAGTCACTTCTCCAAGCTTTGTTTTAAAGACTGTTCCCTTAACACCTATTATGTCGCCTATGTCAAATTTTTTTAGGAACTTGTACTTGCTTCTTCCAAGGTCGTCTTCTTTGAAGTATAATTGTATTCTTCCAGTTCCATCCTGCAAATCAACAAATGTCGCTTTTCCCATTCTGCGAAGCATCATTATTCTGCCTGCGACACTTACTTTCTTCTTTGTTTTCTCTTCTTTTTTTAACTTCTTAAAAGCTGTTTGTAACTCTTGAGCCTTATTTGTTTGGTCAAATCTGTAAGCATACGGATTAACACCTACTTGCTTAATTTCATTAAGTTTCCTTAATCTTTCCTGCATCAAATGGTCTTCTTGGGTCATGGTCTAAATTTACTATTGGTGATAATATAAAGTTTTCGTTTGTCTATTGATGGCTATGTGCTGAGCTATTGTTTCTTCTTATAAACTTTGTCTCTGTGCTCTACATTGATGAATAAAATGAATTCTTTGTTAATATCAACTTCAAATGTCATTACCAGCCAATCGGTGATGTGAACTCTCTTTAAATTGTTTAATCCATAACTTAGATTTTTATAGATATTAATTGATTCTTTGTCTCGGTTAATAATTTCTTTTATTTTTCGGTTTATCGCTCTAGCAATTAGTGGATTTTTATTCGCAAGTTTTTTAAGAATTTTCTTTAAATCATCAGTGATATCAAACTCAAACATTATGAAAACCTGTTAATTCGTCTAATTCCTTCAAATTCATTCTTCTTTTAGAGTGTTTTTTGTGATGTTCTTGAACGATAGTTGTGACTTCTTCAATAAATTCTTTTTGTGTTTCTTTCTCAACAAAGTCATCGCCGTACATCTTTGCAAATAGGTTTAAAGCCTGTGTTTTATCCTTTAATCCAAATTTTTCCTTTATAACACCTAATACGCGGTTGGTGTAGTCATCTATTTCTGCTCTAAAACTTATTGTTCGTGTCATTATATCACTTGAAGTGTGTATAAGTGATATAAAGTGATTGTTTATATTTAAATCTTTTGTTTTTAACATAGATAATTGTTTTCTTTCTCACTTTAATATGTGTTTTGCAAGAATTTGCGGATTTATTTCGGATGTTTGGAAAAAACTATAACAGTTTCAACTCAGAAATCACTTCATCAACTTTCTCATCATCATCAGGGCCTATGGCGCAACAGGTCACTGTTCCAGGTGCAACAACTGTTTTTCCAGCGTCAGTTATCACAGCTGTTACCAGCCCATTATCCTTTGCCAATTGGTTGTACTTATGAAGCTCCTTTAAATCTGCAACCTTCAAAACTATCTTAGCCATACCTTGACTTCTCCAATCCTTAAGAGTTTCTTTTTCGCTTCTAAAAACTGCTTCAACAGATGCATGAGCTGCCTGCGCTGCAAGCTTACCTTTTGGCAACTTTAAGTCTTGTCTTATTAGGATTGCTTGTTTCAAAAAACCACCTCCATGGTTTTTTGGCACTTCAAAAAAATTTCCAATTTTTTTGTTTGTTTCATTAGAATTGACTTTGTTTTGTTATTTTAAAAACTTTTTCATTACAAAAAATAAAAAAATTAAATAAACAAATAATTTATTTTTTCTTATCGGTTTTGCACATTGGGCAGCAGCTTGTACAAACAACTATCAATCCACCTACCAAAAATGCGACTGTCCACCACTGGATATTCCAAAAGTTCCAGACGTTTAAGTCTCTTAACAAGAACAGTATTCCAAACGCTAATACTAGCATTCCAGTCATCTTATTGCATTTTTCGCAACACATAATTTATCACCTTTGACATTAGTTTTTAGTTATATTTATTTAAATCTTTTGAATGTTCAACCCTTATTATTTCGTGTATCGCTTTTATTATTCCAAGAATTGACATTATCATAACAGCCCAGTTCTCAGCAAGTCCCATTCCAGAATCAAATAATGGCTGCCCTTTTTTCAAGTTTAGAAGTGCAATTAAGAAAACAATTGCAAAGACGATGATTAAAGTCATTAATCCAATTATTAATCTTTGCCTGTAAACCTTAAGCATACACCCTAGAAAGTAGTGAAAATATATAAATCTTTAGTGCACTAAGCACGAGAAAAAATAAAGAGTAAAAGATGCGAGGGATGTGACGCCAGTCACGGCATAGGCGTACGAGTGCTACCTGAAGTAGCACAGAAAAAATAAAAAATAATAAATTAATGATGTAGATTTTTATTACAAAAAAAGAATACACAAAAAAGTACTTTTTTGGTACCAGAATTCTTTGAATTCTGAGTACCTCGATATTCATGTCGAGGTTAGCTGGATTGCTAACAGTCAGTATTCTTTTTTTGGCTCGTAGAAATCTTTTTGATTTCTCGAGCGAAAAACTTTGTTTTTCTGCTCCAAAAACTCCGTTTGTATGTTTGTTTTTTCTGCAAACATACTCCGTCCTGCTCAAAAACTTTAGTTTTTGGCACAACAGAACTTAAAGTTCTATTTGTTTAGGGCGGAGTTTTTGATTTAACTAAATTCTTCACGTATGAAACAGCTTTTCCAGCAGTTTCTATTGCGTGTTTGCTTAATCCTAATTGAATCTCTAAAAAATAAGATGCATAACCTGCAACCCATGTGTGGTAATTTATTCCGAAATCAGATGCTGCATCTGTTGGAAGTCCTGCTTCTTGAATTAGATATGAAACAATTGGATAAACTATTCCCATTCTAATTAACATACTTCCTTGGATTTTTGGAAATTGTGTTATATTTAATGCAGCTCTTTGCTGAAAAGTTCCGTATAATCTACTGTTATCTGAATCCAAACATCCTTTAATATATTGTTTTATTTTGTTAGGTTTTTCATCCAAATCTTTTTCTTCTTGGATTTTTTTTTCTAATGACATATGAGTCACCTCTCTTTTTGTTACTACTATATAGTTGAAGTAAATATATAAATATTACCTCCCCCTAAGTGAGTAATAAATTGACGATAAACACAGATACACTAAAAAAACTTGGACTGACAGATGGAGAAATTAACGTATATTTAGCACTAATAAGACTGGGCGAATCAACAACAGGTCCAATTGTTGATGAATCAGGAATTTCAGGTTCAAAGGTGTATGTAATTCTTGATAAACTTGCTAAAAAAGGACTTGCAAGTCACATTGTAAAAAGAAAAACAAAATATTTCAAAGCAGCAGATCCAAATAGACTTCTTGTATATCTAAAAGAAAAAGAATCAGAATTAAAAGAGCAAGAAGATGTATTAAAAGAGCTTGTGCCAATGCTTGAACTTCAATCAAAAACAGCAGTAACTTCTGAAACTGCTCAAGTATATGATGGTCTAAAAGGTTTGCAGACTGCAAGAGAAAGAACTTTAAAAATAATGAAAAAAGGAGATGAGATGTGGATAATGGGAATTTCTAAAACTCCGTATGAAGGGAGTATGACCCCATATTTTAAGAATTATCATAAAAGAAGATGGGAAAAAGGCATTAAATGTAGATACTTATATAATGACTATGCAAAAAAACCACACGGTGAACTATCTGCTTCATACCCATTAAGTGAAGTAAAATATATGCCGAAAGGATTGATTACACATGCATGGATGGAAATATATGCAGATACTGTAACTATTGGAATAAATAAAGGAAAAAGTTTTTCCGTTGTTATTCAAAATCAAGACGTTGCAGATTCTTTTAAGATATATGCTAATTTATTGTGGAGTATTTCAAAATAAATATGATGCGAGGGATGGGACTTTCACTAAAGATATCGATGTTACATCCAACAGGTGCACTCGACGAAGTCGATGTACACCGGAGGGATCAAGGTTCTCAAAAAGCAAAGCTTTTGGCACCTCAAAAACGATTTATCGTTTTTGTTGGAACGATACCCTTGTTTTGAACCCATGGACCCACTAAGGGACAGGATTTCTAACAACAAAAATTTTCTAAGCGCTTCAATTACGCTCATGTCCTTTTTTTGCGGGCTTAAGTCCTGCGCATTTAGCCAAAAACCACGGGTTTTTGAAATTCAAACCCTTGGTTTGAATTGACCAGGCTCTGCAACCCTCGCATGTATTGTTGGATTTATGCGGTGTATTTAAAAGTTTTTATTTGAAAATGGCACATTTTGAATGGTGTTTAATTTAGTGTGCTATTTTCAAGTTCAAAAACCTGTTGTTAAATATCTTAAATTTTAATTTTGGTATTAATAGGTTTTTGTTATAATTATGGCTTGCTTTTTTTCAAAAACTTTAAATCTAAGTTGTTATTCCTGAAGAAAGGTGATTAAAATAAAAAAACTTATACCTTTGCTTTTAGGAGCTTCTATGTTCGTTGCTGGTTGCTCTTCCACAAAGAACGCTGTAAGTACTCAACCTCTTGAATCAATAGTCAAAGACAGTGTTGTTGTGTCTGTTCCTGTTGATTCTTCTAAAAAAACTCTTAACTCATCTTTAATTTATCAAAAATCTGTGTTTTCAGACAGTACAAAAAGTGCAA
Source organism: Nanobdellota archaeon (assembly GCA_018819065.1). Classification (GTDB taxonomy): domain Archaea; phylum Nanobdellota; class Nanobdellia; order Woesearchaeales. The sequence continues at coordinate 17,935 of JAHJQL010000060.1, forward strand.
TAGATACAATTACCACTTTGAATGGGGATGATAATTATATCCAGGCAAAGGCATTACAGGAGGAAGCCTTGACGGAGTATAACTATGGTAATGAAGAGAAAGCACGAAAATTATTTGATAAAAGCGTGAAATTATTTCTTCAATCAGGAATTTCTGCTGATGAATGGATTTTTCTTGACCAGCTAGGTCAGATGGAACGATTGGAACAATATAGGCAGTTGAAGTTTGACATAAACAATAATGGCGTCGTTCTTACTCCTGAAGATATTAGTGCTGCAAGAGATGATTTGAGAGAGATGGGTGGTTTTGAGCTTGGAGCGCGCTTCACAGAGAGAGTTGCTTATTATAAGAAAAAATTTCTTACTAAGGATAAGGCTTGGTTTGAGAGAAGTATGTCTAGGGGTGGTAAATACTTTAATTTTATAGACTCTCTTTTGACTAATCAAGGTCTTGATCACTTTTTCAAATGGATGTATCCTATAGAAAGCGCGATGATTGAGACTGCAAGGTCGAGAGTTGGTGCTGGTGGAATTGCACAATTTATGCCTTCGACAGCAAAGCTTTATGGACTTAAGATTTATGGTTTGTGGTATGATGAACGTTCAGATCCTGTTAAATCCTTGTCTGCTTCTGTAAATTATCTTTATGATATATATTTTATGGTTGGAGATGTTTTTTTAACAATTGCATCTTATAATCAGGGTGAGTCGCGAACTATAAAACAGCTTAATGTTACAAAAAGTTCTAGTTATGATGAATTATTAGAAGCAGGCGTTCTTCCACGGGAGACAGCCAATCATCTTCCTAAAATATATGCATTTATGGATCTTGCTGAAAACATGAATGATTATGATTTTAACATAAATTTTGAAAGACCAGGTCATATATTGCAAGACATCTTGTCTGGAAGCTTTGATACAGTTACTGTGTGTGAACAAACTGACTTTGATGTCATTGCAGAAGTTTTAGGAGTTGATGTTAGTGTTCTTAGAGAGTACAACCCTGCTTACAAGATGTGGGGCACACCTCCAAAGAGTATTGTCAGAGATGAAGAATACGCATTTGAGGTTAGGATACCTAAAGGGATGAAAGAGAAATATGAAGAAGAAATGGCTAATGTCAAGGAGAGGGTGAAGAAAACGGGTGAAGGGTGGCACATAGTTCACAGCGGAGAAACTCTTGGTAGGATTGCTGGTGTGTATGGTGTTAGGAATTATCATGATATAGCTATAGCTAATAAGTTGAGATCTCCTTACACTCTTAGAATAGGTCAAAGACTTCGAATACCAGGTGCGTCTAGAAGAGTTTCTAAGACTGCAAACATTGATATAAATATTGATGTTGATTCAAAAATTCCAGATCCAAAGGTTGAAAATCTTGAAGAATTTGTAAAATTAGAATACACTGTGCAAAAAGATGACAATTTTTGGAGTATAACAGATCATTTTAACAAGACTTACAACATACCTTTGGAGTTGGAATCAGCAGTTGATGTAAAGGATATTAGAGCTTGGAACCCTAAATATTTCAAGACTAACTTGCTGCATCCAGATGATAAACTCACTATATTCATACCTAAAGAGTATGCTGATAAAAAATAGTTCGTTTTATTATTCTGAAATGTGTATTTCCAGACAGTCCAACCATAAGGGATCAATGTTGTTTAGGTCTTCATCAGTGTATTTTTTTCCAAATAGGTCTTCGTAAACCATTTTCTATATCTCCTCCTCATAGTCCTCGTACAAAAATCCCATGTTATCTATTTTCCATGTCATATAAACCACCCCTAATTCATTATTAACTATAGTTAACTAGTGCTAGTATTTATATTTTTCGATTTCTTAACTATAGTTAATTGTTTTTTAATTTAGAAAACTTTTTATAAGACTTCATTGATTAGCTTATAGAGGAAAAAAGAGGTTTTGAATGGAAGATTTTCATAAAGGTATGTTTTTAGGAGGATTTTTTCTTATCTTCTTAATAATCTATTCTATATGGGAAGAATTCTACAAACTGTTTGTTGACAATTACAATCTCTTATCAAACTATATGGGTCTGTGGATGCCTAAACTATTAACAGCAATAGTCATCATAATATTTGCAAATCTGCTAATAATGTTTGCTAACAGCCTGCTTAGAAAATACCTTAAATATGTGGGAAAAGAAAAAGAGTACAACTCTCTTAAATCAGTCGTAAAATACGTTGTGTGGGTGCTTGCAATAATAGCAATACTCTCAGTTGTTATGGGTAATTTTGGAGTTTGGCTAACATCACTAGGGCTTGTTGGTTTTGGAGTAACATTCGCGCTTCAAAAGCCAATATTAAACATGGTTGGCTGGTTCACACTCATATTTAATAGAACATACTCTATTGGAGACAGAATAAAAGTCGGAGACGTCAGAGGAGATGTAAAAGAGATACAAATAATGTATACAGTGATGGATGGACTTTTGCCAAACACTGACGAGCTCAGCGGAAAGCTAATAACAGTGCCAAACGAGATGGTCCTAACAGGCTCAATAACTAATTTTACAAAGACAGGATACTACTTGTGGGATGAGTTGTCAATAGATGTTACTTATGAGAGCAACTGGAAAAAAGCCGAGAAAATACTAAAAGAAGTGGCCTTCAAAGTGGTTGATAAGTATGTCGGAACAATTGATGATGAAGAATCAGCAAAGCACAAAAACCTCCGCGATACACTCAGAGTGCTCAAAAAGCATCACTCAGAAATTACAAGGACGAGTGATAAAAGAGTGATTGAGCATAGAATTGAGCAGGTTAACAAAGAGTTTGAAAAAGCTGATGAGATGAAAAAAAGTGTTCAGGAACATAAGAAGGCAGAGCCAATAGTTAGGATAGAACTTGAATCGTCATCAATAGGACTAAACGTTAGGTACATGGCTCATTATAAGTGTTTAAGGGTTATGAAATCAGAGATAAACGAGGGGTTCTTAAACGTGATAGCAAAGACAAAAGATATAGAGATAGCATATCCTCACATGCAGATAGTAAGAAGAGGAAAAACTTAAAAAAATTCTAGAATTCTTTAAAAATAAGGAATTAAAAAATTATAAATTACCAACGATCATCGTCGTCGTTATTGTCAAAATTATCGTCATCATCGTCTTCGTCACCCTCTTCTTCCTCTTCTTCCTCAAAGTCGTCGTCTTGTTCAAAATCATCCTCATCCATGTATGAATATTCACTCATTTTAATCCCTCCACACCTCATTTTTTTAACAATCTAACCTATAACCAGGCAACTCGCCATGAATAGCAGAACAAATATATAAATTTAACTGAAAAATAGTCAAGTACATAAGTAATGGGACAAGTTGAGTTTAAAAAGATGGTTGTCTAAAAATTGTTCTATGGCTTCTTGCATATCTTCTATTTTTTTGTAATGTGTTGAATTTGTAACGTTTGCACGAGTTATTTTCCAGCA
>JAHJQL010000061.1 GCA_018819065.1 Nanobdellota archaeon
AAGGTCAGGGTATTACGCTCGACTATCTTAAAAGTCGAATTTTTGGAACACAGCAACAAAGTTGCTGGTTCGAGAAATGCAAAAACATTTCTCTGAATTAAAAATCTCAACCTGAAGGTCGGGGTACAGAGAAATGGAACATTTCTAGTACCAGAAATCACAAATGATTTCTGAGTATTAAACCCCAACAAAATCTCTGTTGAGATTTTTAATAATTTAAGCGCATAGTTTAAATACCATTTCTTATTATTATACTATATTATACTATAATTATCATGTCAAAGCACAGCAAAAAAAAACGCGTCTGGAATTGGCTTAAGAATCATAAGTTAATCTTGTTTTCTTTGATTGCTATAAAGGTTGGTCTGCTAGTTTTTGTTGGAGTCAAGGCATACCTCTTCTTAAATCTCACTTTAGGAAACGACATCATAATAACGCTTGAGTCTGATAAGTCTGACATCTCAACTACGAGAGGGGTTTTGGAAAACATTAGCTTTGAGGCAAGTGTTGTTACTAACCCTTTCTGCACTGCTGAGTGCAGGTCACTTTTTGAGGATGTAAGTGCTGACAAGGTTCTTGACGCTTCAGAGTTTTTTTTGAAGAAGAACAATCCAATCACTAAGAATTATAATTTGACAACAGCAAAACTTGGCTCTGGACAAGAGTTATACCGCTTCACACTTGAGTGTAGGAGTAAAAGCACAACTTTCTGTCACACAAATGAAAAACTAATTTTTAGAAGCATTCTAGTCACGGTAGAATATGCTCTTAGTGATGAAGAAGAGAATCTGAAGAACAGGTTAAATGAGCAACTCATTCACGCCAGAAGTGAGCTGAATAACTCTATTGGCAGAATGAATTATTCTTCAATGCTAATAACTAAACTTGATCCACTTGTCTTTACTGATGAATTGAAGACCAAATATGATGTTGAGCATTCATCGCTAGACAAAAACGTTGCACGATTAGAAGAGCTTCGCAGCATCTGGCTTTCTCAAGATTATGAATTACTAGAAAGAGAGCTTGGATTATTCTACCAATATTTTTTTGAAATCAACAATTCAATCACTATGTTTTCTAATCAGGTTTTTGAAACAGTTAATTCTTTCAATCTAGTAGTTGATTTGCTGTATGCAACAAAGAGCAATTTTGACATGATGAAAAACCTTTCTTTTGTGAGTAACTTGCAAGTGCAAAGAGTAAATGATGAGATTGAGAACTTCAACTTTTTATTGAGGTTTTTTAATCAGAGAAGAAACATCTCTGAGAAGAAAGCAATGGTTCAGATTGCTTTTAATAACAGCGAAAAATTTTATGACGATTTGAAATATGAGATTGATTTTGATATTGTTCAAAAAACTTTGGAAGTGGACATAAATTATGACTTGCTGTGCTTCTTGAACAAAACCTGCATTGATAGGCCTGGAATGATTCACAGGTCTATTCAAAATTTAAGTCTGAAAGATGCTTGTAATGATATTATTTATTTAAAGGAACATTTGATGGAACTAAGTGAGGTCGTTGATAAGAACCTCACAACTAATAATAATACAACTCGCACGTTTCATTCTTTAAAACAAAATGTTATCAATAGCTATCTGTCAGCGGTTCCGGATAATAATACTAATTCAATATTGTTAAAGACTGTGCTTGAGAATATGCGCACTCAAACCCTTGATGTAAACTTTAATCCTGACTTGTCTAATGGTTTGTTGCTTGAAATAATTAACAGACAGCCTGACAAGTGTGAGTTGGTGACTAAAAATGTTTCTAGCGTTAATAATATAGTCTTTGACAAAATTAGTTTGGATAATAATTTCACGGCAAACTTAACAATCGATTTTCCAAAGCCAACACCTTCCTGCTGTGTTTTTGGAGAGTGCAAAAGTTGCTGCACAAGTTTTGAGTGCATAAATGACCCTTCAACATTCCCGGTTATATTTCTTCACGGCCACGCTTTTAACAAGGATACTGAGTATGAGTACAGCTTGGATGCTTTTAACATGATTCAATCATTGCTTGAGGATGATGGCTACTTGAATGCAGGAGCTATCTCCCTTTACACCCCTAAAGATATTAAGGACGGTGTTTGGGGTTTATCAGGTGTTCCTATCAGCATAAAGGCGAGTTATTATTTTGATGTTTTTGAAGAACCCAAAAACTACATAATAGTCCAGACGAAGAGTGAAAACATCGACACATACGTTGTCAGGCTAAAAGACATCATTGACACAATAAAATTCAAGACCGGAAAACCCAAGGTCAAGGTGGTCGCTCACAGCATGGGAGGACTTGTCACCAGGAGGTACTTGCAGGTGTTTGGAAGCGAGAGTGTTGATAGGCTTATCATGGTTGGAACTCCTAACAAAGGAATTAGAGGCAGCATCGCTGATTACTGCACAGTAACTGGTGAGACTCTTGAATGCAGGGATATGAATGCAGACAGCCTTTTTTTAAACAAACTTAACAGAGGGAGCCTGCCAAATATAAAGATATTTAACATTGTTGGAACTGGCTGTCAGATGAAGCAAGGTCTTGGTGATGGTGTTGTCTTGGAGCAGGACGCGATTTTGGATGGAGCGACTAACTTATTTGTCAATGGCTCTTGCAAAACACTTGACTCCCTGCACATAGGTTTGCTTGAGGTTGACAAATATCCACAAGTTTACTCTATGATTGAAGAAAAACTAGCAGAATAAATTCTAGAGCCTGATATATTATAGATTGAAATTAGGCACAAGAAACACTAGAAGAGACGATTACCTTATCATCATTCTTCAATATAATCACGAGACTCAGTTGTGCATGCTCCTGCATTGCATTTTTTGGAGCAGACCACTCTTGTTGGCACTAGAGGATTTGAGTTTTTGCAGAAATATTCATATAACACTGTTCCCGAATTATCACAGTAGTCATAGCTTTTATTTTCACCGTAAGAAAGATATCCTTGCTCAAATATGTTGTATCCGCCATCACTTTCGTAGCAGACCGGTTCAGTAGGTAAAGAATCGTTCAGCGAAGTATAGAAACCAGTGTGCTGTGGGTTGAACTGGTACATCGGCCAGCTTACAAGTGTTTTCTTAGCCGTTTCTGAAATTTTTTCTGACCTTTTTCTTAGAGCATCTCCATCGGTAATTGGAGTTTTATTCATAAACTCCCAGCGATAGATTATTCCTCTGTGGACTTCTTCAAGCCAATTTGAGCTGCTTATCAGGTCTAAGTTTCCGTCTCCGTCAAGGTCAGTGACTGTTGGAGAGCTATAGGCTATTGTCTCCATCTCTTTTGGAAAGCCATTCAATAGTCTCCCATTTCTGTCAACTGCTTTGATGTCATTGTCTGAGTTATAGATTATGTCAAGATAGCCGTCATAATTAATATCTGCGATGACAGGCGGATGGTGCGGCAGCCATTCATCCAGTACAGAAAAGATTATTTGGCCATTGTGATGCACCGCGTAAAGGTTGAACCCATAACCAAATATTATCTCCAAGTCATTGTCTTTGTCAAGGTCAGCTACCGCCACCTGAGAGTGAGCCATGTTTGTTCCAAACTGTTTATTCAATAACCAGTTTCCATTTCTGTCAAGCACATGTATCCCTAATCCAGATGAAAATATTATCTCATTTGAACCATCATTATTTATGTCTGCAATCACAGGGTCTGATACTCCAAGATAGCCAAAGTTTCTTGACCACTTCAACGTTCCGTCATGTTCATAGACTTTAACCTCGGATAGCAATTTATTCTCATCTGACCAATCCTGTGTTCCCACCACTATCTCCATATAAGAGTCTTCGTCCAGCTGCCCGACAGCAGGGGTATTCACATGAGATATAAGTGATTTCTGAAGTAAAACAGGAAATCCGTCTAAAGGACTGCCTTGCAGATCCATAATCATAAGATTAGCTGTAGGGCCATAGCCTCCAAAGATTAGCTCCGAAGAATTATCATTATTGATATCTGCAAGCACGACTGCTGCATAAAGGTTATCTGAAATGGAAAAAGGAGTTCTTATTGAATACTCAAGTTTGCCTTTCGAGTTAAATATAAGGAAAGAGTTGCTGCATGGAACAATCAATTCCAACTCAGGATCCAAGTCCACATTTCCAATTGTTACAAAAGTTCTTGGGTCAACGTAACAGTTTAGAGGCACGTAAGCAATCATTGACCCGTCTTCATCAAGGATTATGAATGTCGATTTGTGGCCTTCCTGGTTTCCCTGTATGAAAAATGACAGCTCCTTTTTGCCATCGCCATCCAAGTCTTCTGCAACAGGCGATATCATACCTATCCAAGTATAAGCTGTCCCAGAATCAGTCTCTTCAAACGAGCCGGAAATCCTTACAGGCCAGCCTGGTTTTGGAACAATAAGAGTGAAAGGGATTATCTCTTCAACCAGTTTTATAGGATATTGCACACTCACTTTGAGATCAAAGTTTTCTCCTTGAATAAGAGATGTGTTGAGTCTGGCAAGAGTTCCATTTTCAAGGTGTATTGTAAGTCCGGAAGAGGTCCACTCTCCACCGACCGCTCTAATCTTAATGTTATATGATTGGTATCCTTCAGTTATACGGCCTTTTATGTCGAAAGTAGAGCCTGGAATTATAAGATAACTTTTGTTCAGCACTGGTTTTGAAATATGAATGTTGTTGACAAACAAAATATTTTCATCTCTGCTGGTACCATTTTCTCCCTGCACTATCAGCCTAAAAGGATATAAACCCTCGTCCAGCCTCCGTGTATCAAAGCCAGAGTATAAGACACGTGATACAAAAGAATTATTGAAGCTGCTATTGACAAGCAGCTTCCAGTGCTTCCAGTAAGTATCATAGTATTCAAGCGTGTAAGTCTGCCCTGAGACAGTTCCACTTATGTCTATCACGCCGTTTGAACGGAGCGCATCAATAAATGCAACAGGAGGTCTTGGCTGATTAATCGCTTTGTTTACATTGATTAGTCCGTAGCCCTGCTTCACTTTTTCAAATCCCAAATCTCTGGCAGTGTTTTTCAGGGCAGCTTTTACTTCAAGAGGATTCCAGTCAGGATGCATCTGCTTGATGAGCGCAGCTGCTCCTGCTACGTGAGGAGTAGCCATGCTTGTGCCTGAAAGCAGAATGTGGTCGCTGTCAAAACACTGGCTGTTGTTCAAAACATCTCCAAGTTGTGCGGCACAGATTAGGCTTCCTGGAGCGACAACATCGGGCTTTATCAGCTGGTAAAATGTAAATGGAGAACTCGCCCATCTTACAGGTCCAGTTGAACTAAAATATGCAATATCATACTGATTGTCCGGAATCTGCCCAGTAGCACCGACAGTTATTGCCTTTCTTGCAGTAGCAGGAGAGCTTACAGTCATCTCGTAAGGCCCTTTGTTTCCTGCTGCTACAACGACTATGACACCGACAGTCACCGCGTTGTCAACTGCAATTGACTTTGCATCATCGGGATTTCCTATGCCGCCAAGACTCATGCTTACAACATCAGCTCCTACCACTACAGCAGTAGATATCGCTTGAATGATACCTGATGAGCTGCCTGAACCAGCTGCGTTAAGCACTTTGAAAGAGAGGATTTCTGCATCAGGAGCCACACCTTTAAGAGCGCCGTTGCCAGCAACAATTCCTGCGACGTGCGTTCCATGTCCATTATCATCCATCGGATCGTCGTCATGGTTCACAAAATCATATCCGCCAATTACTTTGCAGCCGATGCCAAAGCATCCTCCAAGGTCTGGATGAGTATAATCAACACCAGTGTCAATTATTCCTATTTTGACTCCCAATCCTGTACCGCTGAAATTTTTTCTGGCACCTGCGCCTATGAATGGCACTGAATTCATGGTTGTTGCATGTACAGGCAGATCAGGGTAGACAGCTTTTATCGATGGAAGCTTTGAAACTGCATCTGCCTCATCTTTGCTCATTTCGACGGCAATTCCGTTGAAAACCACTGTGAAAGAGGCTGTTTGCTTTGATTCAAAATCAGGCATTATTCTAAGCAGTTCTTCTCTTGTCTGGGCTCGCTCCTGTGCTATTATCTCTTCCTGGAGTGTTATCTTAGCCTGAACTTCAATCTTTTTCTTATCCAGGGCAACAGCCATGCCTGTGATTGCAGACATGGAAGACTCTTTTTTCTCAAGCAGTCTTATTTCAGCAACAGATGCAGCCTCTTTGACGTATGATGGCTCCTGCTTAAATTCAATTATGTATGAGTTTCGTTTATTCTCCGCTTTTGCCAGAAAATTTTGTCGCTCAACTGGGACTAGAAAATCATCATTTATGCTTCTTGGTATATCCTCGACAAACCTAATTTCTAAACGATCACTTGCTTTGCCAACTATGTTGACAGGTACATCGTTTGACATGAGCGATAATCCGATTAGTATTAATAGAAACAGAAAGATATAATTTGAAAGATTAGCCATCTCATATTTCATGTTTATCAAGTTTTCAGCATTTAAAATATAAAAATGTTTTCATAAGCCTACAATAAATTCTATTTCCTATCTATAACTGTAACAACCAGCATGAGTGCAGTGTTTATTGGCAGCATACTAGCTATTCTTATCGGCAAAACAGCTTTTGCGGCTCCGATTGCTCCAAAGCCGTACTGAGCAAATTTTGGGCAGTCGCTTGCAAGGATTGCAAATATTAAAAAGCTTCCAACCGCTGCTGCAAAGTCAAGCAGTCCAGGCATTGCAATTGCCATTAAGTCTATTATGTCTACAGCGACTGCAAACGGAATTTTCCATGCATCAACTATGAAGTCTAGAAATATTGCTATGCTTATTGATGCAGCGAATATGAATATTAAAACTATAAGTGGGTTTGTGATGAAAAAGTGTGTTAAGGGGTGATCTGGTATGTACTGAACAAGTGTTTCACTCATCGCAGAGTTTATCTTGACAATGAACTCTGTGAACATGTTCTGCGGCAGGTAGTCAAACAATGATTTTGCAGTCTGCTCTGAAACCATTACATCAGTAAATGCTAATTGAGCTGTTGTGTTGAGTGGATCCATTTGAGTAATAATTTAACTTAAATTTGCTATTTATATATTTTTGCAAGTAATAAATTTTTGTTTAAGATCGTAATTTGTTTACACTTCTTTATACTTTGAAGTTTTTCTTCTTTTTGGTGATTTTTTATGGGAAAGTTGACTGAAAAGAAGAGAAAATGGATTATTAAACAATTTAGAAGTGGCAGAAGTGCCACTTCTA
>JAHJQL010000062.1 GCA_018819065.1 Nanobdellota archaeon
CAATCGAGAGTAAAAGCTTAACAGCCCTTTCCAACAAGACTCTATTTCGAATAGAGTCTATTTGTGGGTTGAGCCGAATATTTGGCTCTCCCATAAAATTCTATAAGAATAACGACTTAAAGTATTTATTGGATGAAGCCGGATTATCAAGTACTTTTGAATGTTATTTTAAAACGACTTGTTTTTGATTAAATTTTTATAATATCATTCTTTTATTGTTTTGATGCTTAAAAAATATCAAAAGAAGTCTGATGATCAGTTGAAGATTGCACTTTTGCGTATTGATAAGTTGTTTTCTCTGGCTGATGAAATGTTTGGAGAGGACCCTTCGTTTTCGGATAGATATGTCAAACTTGCAAGGACTATTGCCATGAAGTATAAGATTAGTTTGAAGTCTGAGTATAAGAGGAGGTTTTGTAAGCATTGTTATAAGTATCTTAGGCCTGGAGTTAATTGTAGGGTTAGGACTGTTTCAGAGAAGCTTGTGTATTCTTGTTTTCATTGTAAGAAGTTTTCTCGTTTTTCATTGAAAAAAACAAAATAATCACTAACAAATAGTAAAAAACCGAAAGATTTAAATAGTTGTTCTCCTGTTATTTAACTACTAACAAGGGGTTAAATAACTGCCACTTTGTTAAATAAGATATAAAATGGAACTAACAGAGCTAATCCAAGACCACAAAACTTCAAAAGAGATTAAAAAAAAAATTAGTGAAGAGACAAAATATGAAGGGATGATTTGAATATAACAAGGAGATAAAAATGCCAGAACAACTATTCTTCGAAGAAGAAGAGGAGCTAAAAAGAATAAGATCTTGCAACAGCAGAAAAAAAGACATAAATGACTTGAACAGAAAAGACCTCACAAAAAACGAAATGGATGAGATATTCTGCTCAAATTAGCAAAACCCTTTTAAATTAATTTCTTTTCTCAAAAGACATGAAACTGATAGGCTCAGGCGCTGAAGCACTAATATTTCTTGACGGAAAAAGAGTTATTAAGAAAAGAATTAAGAAAAACTATAGAATTGATGAGTTAGACTTGGCACTGAGAAAAAACAGAACAAGGACTGAAGCAAAGATCCTTGAAAAAATACCAGTCGACGCCCCAAAACTATTCAAAACAGACATGACAGAGACTCTGGAGATGGAATTTATTAGTGGGGAAAAAATTAGAGACGTTCTTGATCATAATCCTCTGCTAGCAAAGGAAATAGGACTAAAAACAAGTATTTTGCACGACGCTGGAATAATCCATGGAGACTTGACAACTTCAAACATGATTTTAAAAGGTGAAAAAATATTCTTTATAGATTTTGGACTCTCATTTTTTTCTGAAAAAATTGAAGACAAAGCAGTTGACATACACCTTTTCAAGCAAGCATTAGAGAGCAAACACTACAAAATATCAGATGAAGCATTCAAACACTTCTTGAACGGGTACAAACTCACTAAAGATTATGAGCAAATAATTCACCGTCTAAAAATAGTTGAATTAAGAGGTCGATACAAGAAAAAATGATGTTACAAAGAACATTATCAACGCTGTTGCTGTTGATATTACTAGCTCCTTTTACCTTTGCAAAAACCGATAGCATAAAGCTACTGGCCATAAGTGGCTCTGACGGAGGAAAGGGAAGCATAGCTGACATTTACTTAGAGGTTAAACCTGGGAATGGCAACATATTCATAGACTCATTTCCATTAAGCAAACTAGACACTCAGATTTCGACAAGGTTTGCAAATCAAATAGCCTGCGACTTCTTAAAAGAAGACTGTGGCAAATATGATTTTTTCTACACAATAAGAGCCAAGGCAAGCATTGTTGGAGGTCCTAGCGCAGGCGGAGCAATAACAATACTAACAATAAGCGTGCTATCAGATTTAAAGCTGGATAAGAAAACCGTGATTACTGGAACTATCAACTCTGGTGGGCTCATAGGACCTGTAGCTGGTCTTAACGAAAAGATTGAAGCAGCCATTGAGAATAATTTTACAACTATAATAATACCTAAATGGCAGTCCGACCTTAATTTATCAGAAATTGAAAAAATAAAACCTGAAGAAAAAATAAAAATTGTCAAAGTAAAAAATATAGAAGAGGCGTTATACTACTTTACTGGCAAGGATTTTTCAACAAAAGAAAATAATTTTAGTGTGCCAGAAACATATTCTCAAAAAATGAAGGAGGTTTCTCAGATGCTCTGCGACAGGGCCTACCAAATAAGAAGCACAATAACTGATATTAATAATTCCTTATACAACATTTCTGAAAACTTCATAAACAAATCAATAGAGGCTGAAAAGAGAGAAGAATATTACTCTCGCGGCAGTTATTGTTTTTCAGCAAACATTAGGCTAAGAGAATTAGATTATCAAAATAAAAGCGAAGAAGATCTTATGTTAATATATAATGATACAAGAAAAGAGTTGGAATTATTAAAAGGTAAGTTGAAGAAAGAAAATCTTAAAACGCTGTCTGATTTAGAGACTAATATAATTGTTATTGAACGATTAAAGGATGCAGAGAAATATCTTGAAAGCACTCCTTATGATAATTTATCCGGCCACTTTCTTGCATACTCAAAAGAGAGGCTCTTTAGCGCGGTTGCATGGTCTGGGTTTTTTGATTTGAAAGGTAAAAGTATAGAGTTAGACGATATCCATCTAAGGACTGTCTGTTTAAAAAAAACTGCTGAGGCAGAAGAGAGAATTAATTATTTAGAATTATATCTTCCATCATTTATTGATAATATAAAGGATAGTTTGAAGGACGCTCTTGAAAGTTATTATGCTGAAGAGTACACTCAATGCATCTTTAAAGCCAGCAAGTCCAAAGCAGAGGCAGATATTCTCTTAACAATTCTTACAATTAGGGAAGATGAGTTGAAAAATGTTATTCTTGAAAAGATTGAAGCCATAAAGAAGGTAATAAAAAAACTGGAGCCTGAAGGGATATTTCCAATTATTGGTTATAGCTATTATGAATACTCAAATTCATTGATAGAAGATGATTTGATTTCAAGTGTGACTTTTGCCGAGTACTCTTTGGAGTTTAGCAGGTTAGACTTATATTTTCCATCAAAAAACAATTTCAAAGTTTATATAAGTAAAGAATTGATAGTTATTTTCATGTTTGGATTTTTGCTTGGATCATTAATCACTATGCTAACTTACGTGGTTGTGAAAAAGAAGAATAAAACGAGAAGATGATGATTAAAACCCTGGAAGATTCCAAGAAATGTGGAATCTTCCCGGGAAAAAGAGGTGAGCTTAATATTAAATTTAGAATAGCTATTTGAATCCTTTTTAAAAAAACCTCCCTTTGAATAATAATAGATATTGAATATCATATTTAAATATTTCGATTTTTTATTCATTTTAGAATGGTAACAAATAAAAAATGTTTTGGATGCGGAAAAAAACCCATAATAAAGCTTAGCTACACTATAATAAAATACTGTAATGGATGCTTTGTGAGACTCATAGAAAAAAGGGTTAGAAAAGACATCAGAATAAATAAAAAGATTGGAAGGAATAAACAAATAAAGCTGTTAAATGATGGTTCGAAAGAATTTGAAGTAGCAGAAAAAATATTAAAAAACATATTTGGAGAGTTTGCAAATATAAAAAAAGTAAATAAAACTGACAAGGAAACATTAACACCAACCAATCTTGACAGGGAAGCAAGAATAAATCTTGAATCATACCTTCAAAACGAGAAAACACCAAAAAAAACTGGCAAACTAATCCTTAACAACGTTTTAGAGGAAGAAATAATCATCTTTTGCAAGATAAAAAGAATCAAAGCAGATAATAAAGAACCAAAAAACGATTTGCTTGAGTCAATAGAAAAAAAACACCCCGGGACAAAGTTTGGAATTGCAAAGAGCTTTGAAAAAATAATGAAATAAATTGAAAACAAACAACCCTACGGAAACAACAACGTTTGAAAAAACCTCTGTAATGATTAAAAAACTTAATAAACCTGAAAAAAATAATAATTGAGATGGTTAAGATAATAAAGACTGGTAGTTTCGGTTTAGCAGCATACATTAAGGGAAGTCGCAACTCTGAAAAATTAGCGCTAATACTGCCTGGAAGACTGGATACAAAAGATTATAAACATATAAAAAGCCATGTTAATTTTCTTGCAAAGAAAAACTATTTAGCAGTCTCTTTTGACCCTCCGGGCACGTGGGAGAGTTCTGGTGAAATCGCCTCGTATTCAATGACAAATTACCTTAAGTCGATAAACGAGCTCATTGAATATTTTGGCAACAAACAAACAGTACTCATAGGACATAGCCGCGGAGGCACCATGGCTATGCTTGCAGGCACGCAAAATGACCACGTTACACACATCATCTCAATAATGTCAAGACCATCACCAAGCCCGATAAATAAGAATACAAAAGAAACAGGATTTGAGATTTCTTTCCGTGACACTCCTTCAGATGTAAAGAAGAAATTTCATCTGCCTCTGAATTACTTCATGGATGCCCTAAAATACGACGTTACGAATGACATCTCTAAATGCAACAAACCAAAAATGTTCATTTTTGGTGCGAGGGATAAAATAATCAGTCCAGATATCGTAAAAGAAACTTATAAAAATGCTGCCGGACCAAAACAATTATTTGGGGTTGAATGCGATCATGATTATAGACTTCATCCGAAAATAATCAAAGAAATCAACATCTTAATTTGGGAATTTCTTAAAAATAACAACTTGCAAACTCTCCGATAGCTTACACACATCATGTTGTTATGGATGGTCATTGTCCGCATATATTCCGAAAATTCCTGCAAAGAGTTTATAAACATTTCATCCGCAGATTTTCTTTGATGAAAAAACTCGTTTTTTTGCTGCTATTTATAATCTCAGGCTGCACGAAAGTGCCTTTTGAGGAAGGGTTTGTGGAACCTTATTTCTGCCCCACGAATAACTGCGAGGACATCATGATAAGATATTTGTCAAACGCTACAAGCGTCAAGTGTGCTTTTTACGATTTAAATCTTGAGAAATTAACTGCTGTTTTAAAGAATAAAGAAGCAGAAGTGCTTATTTTTGAAGATAACTATGAGGGCTTTGGAACAGCTGTTAAAAGCAAAGGATTGATGCACAACAAGTTCTGCATCTTAGATGAGAACCTTATT
Source organism: Nanobdellota archaeon (assembly GCA_018819065.1). GTDB lineage: Archaea > Nanobdellota > Nanobdellia > Woesearchaeales. Next base: position 5,161 of record JAHJQL010000062.1, read on the forward strand.
TTCACAGGTTCATTTAACCCAACAATTAACGGCAACTCAAAAAACAATAACAATATCGTGATTATACAATCCAAAGTCCTCGCAGAAAATTATCGTCGAGAGTTTCAAGAATTAAAAACTGGTGTAAATAGAAAAACTAAGAATAAAAAAATCATTTTTAATGGTTTTTTAGTGGAAAACTATTTTTGTCCAGATGATGGTTGTCAGAGGGAAGTTCTTGAAGAGCTAAAATCAGCTAATGAGAGCATTTACTTCATGACGTTCTCATTTACAGACCAAAATATTGCTGAATTGCTGGTTGAAAAAAGCAAGCAAATTAATGTTAGAGGTGTTGTTGAGAAGCAAAGAATTAACATGCAGTACGAAGTGTTTCACTACTTAAATGATTCAAGTATAAATGTTGTTTTAGATAACAACCCTGCAATAATGCACCATAAAGTCTTCATAATAGACAACACAACAGTTATTACTGGAAGTTACAATCCGACGAAAAGCGGGAATGAAAGAAATGATGAAAACATCCTCATAATTCATGATGAATATATAGCTAAACAGTTTTTAAAGGAATTTAACCAATTAACAATTTTAGAATAAAACATTTCAAAAAACATTTAAACAACAGCCAATGTTATACTTTTTTTAATGAACTTTTTTTTAGAAAAAAGAAAACCAGCTAAGCTTGTTCTTGAAGATTCTTCTGTTTTTCACGGATTTTCTTTTGGGTATGAAAGTTCTGCTAGCGGAGAGGTTGTTTTTAACACAGGAATGGTTGGCTATCCGGAGTCATTAACTGATCCATCCTATGAAGGACAAATTCTAGTTCTTACAAATCCAATCATAGGAAACTATGGAGTTCCAGGACTTGAAAGGGATGAAAACAAGTTATTGAAACACTTCGAATCTGATAAAATTCATATAAGAGGATTGGTTATTTCTGATTACTCCCACAATTACAATCATTGGAATGCAAAAAAATCTCTTTCTGACTGGTTAATTGAAGAGAAAATAACAGGGATATTTGGAATTGATACAAGAGCCCTCACAAAAAAGATAAGGGAAAAAGGAGTTATGCTTGGCAAGATAGTGATTGATAAAGATACTCAAATCGAGGATCCAAACAAACTAAACCTAGTTTCAATCGTGTCAAGAAAAAATGTTATTAGACTTGGGACAGGCACTCTTAAGATTCTTGTTATTGACTGTGGAATAAAAAATAACATCATTCGAATGTTCTTAAAAAAGGATGTCTCATTAATAATTGTTCCTTGGAACTATGAAATCTTCAAAGAAGAATTTGATGCTATTTTCATATCTAACGGACCCGGAGATCCGGTTAGGTGTGTAGAAACGATTCAAAACATAAAACTTGCTATTCAAAAAGAGATTCCCGTGTTTGGAATTTGTTTAGGCCATCAAATTCTTGCTTTGGCAGCCGGAGCAAAAACGTACAAGTTAAAGTATGGTCACAGAAGTCAAAACCAACCTTGCATAGATACAGAAACCAACAGATGCTACATAACTCCACAAAATCATGGATACGCAGTTGATGAAAAAACTCTGCCTAAGAACTGGAAGGTTTGGTTTTACAATGCGAATGATAGCACAAATGAAGGTATAAAACATAACATCAAACCATTTATGAGCGTTCAATTTCATCCTGAAGGGAAGTGTGGACCGCAAGATACTGATTTCTTGTTTGACAAGTTTATTGAGATGATAAATAAATCTAAAGAAAAATGAAAAAAGTTTTAATACTTGGATCAGGAGGCCTTTCAATAGGACAAGCAGGAGAGTTTGATTATAGCGGAAGTCAAGCTATTAAGGCATTAAAGGAAGAAAATTTGCAAACAATATTGGTTAATCCTAACATTGCAACAATACAAACTTCCAGTGAATTCGCTGATAAAGTTTACTTTCTACCTGTAACATATCAATTCGTGAAAAAAATTATTGAAAAGGAAAAACCTGATGGAATACTTCTGAGTTTTGGAGGTCAAACCGCTTTAAATTGTGGCATAGAACTTTATAAAAAAGGTATTCTAAGAAAATTCGGTGTGAATGTTCTTGGCACACCTGTTGAAACAATCATTGCTACAGAAGATAGAGATTTATTTGTCAAAAAGTTAAAAGAAATAAATATCAAAGTTCCTGATAGCATAGCTGTAACATCTATAAAAGAAGCAATCAACGCTGTTGAAAAAATTGGTTTTCCTGTTATTGTAAGGGGTGCTTATTCTCTTGGAGGGCTTGGTTCTGGTTTTGCCGAAAACAAAGAAGAATTAAAAAAACTTTCCAAGAAAGCATTAGCAACAAGTAGTCAAATTCTTATAGAGAAATCATTGAAGGGTTGGAAAGAAGTAGAGTATGAAGTTGTAAGAGACTGCAAAGATAACTGTATAACGGTGTGTAACATGGAAAATGTTGATCCATTAGGAATTCACACAGGAGAATCTATCGTTGTAGCTCCATCTCAAACATTAACAAATGATGAATATCATAAACTAAGAACAATATCTATAACTGTTATTAGACACTTAGGAATCATAGGTGAGTGTAATATTCAATTCGCACTCGACCCTTACTCTGAAGATTATTGTGTTATTGAAGTTAATGCTCGTCTTTCACGAAGTAGCGCTCTTGCATCTAAAGCAACCGGTTATCCTTTGGCATTTGTTGCCGCAAAACTCAGTCTTGGAAAGAGCTTAACGGAGATAAAAAATGCTATTACCAAAGCTACATGTGCTTGTTTTGAGCCCAGTCTTGATTACATAACTCTCAAATTTCCAAAGTGGGATCTGGAGAAATTTAAAGCTGTTTCTAAAGTTATAGGCAGTTCCATGAAGAGTGTTGGTGAAGTCATGGCTATTGGAAGGACTTTTGAGGAGGTTCTTCAAAAAGCTATTCGAATGTCAAAAGAAAACTTCATCGGCCTTGTTGGAAACAATATCTCTTTTCAAAATCTCAAAGAAGAATTAAGATTTCCTTCAGACATGCGTATATTCGCAGTGGCTAAAGCTATTGAAAAAGGAATGTCCCTTGACAAAATAGCTCGTTTGACAAATATTGATAAGTGGTTTCTTCACAAAATCAAGAACATTGTTGAAGTAAACAAAGAACTTGCAAAATATAATATAAAAACAATTCCAAAAGAACTTTTGAAACAAGCAAAAATGCTGGGTTTTTCAGATGCACAGATTGGAAAACAAATTATAAAGGAAAAAGTATCTCTGGATAAAAAGTCTTTGCGAGTAAGAAGACTTAGAAAAAGTAAAAAAATATTTCCTTTTATCAAACAAATTGATACTCTCGCCGGAGAATACCCTGCCAAGACTAATTACCTTTATCTTACTTACAATGGGTCAGAAGACGATATAACTATTCGAAACGATGAGTCTATTGTAATTCTTGGTAGTGGCGCCTACAAAATAGGTAACAGTGTGGAGTTTGACTGGTGTTGTGTAAACTGTACATTAACACTTTCTAAGCTTGGTTACAAAACTATAATGATAAACTACAATCCAGAAACCGTAAGTACTGACTATGATATTTGTGACAGACTTTACTTTGAAGAATTAACATTGGAAAGAGTGCTAGATATTTATGAGAAAGAAAATCCTCAAGGTGTTGTGGTTTCTATGGGCGGCCAAATACCAAACAATCTTGCTTTAAGGCTTCATGAACAAAGAGTTAAAATTCTAGGAACTGCTCCTAAAAGTATTGATAACGCAGAGGACAGACATAAGTTTTCAAAACTTCTCGACGAATTGAATGTTGATCAGCCTCCTTGGAAAGAGTTAACAAATATGAAGACTATAAAAAATGTTGCTGAAAAATTTGGTTATCCTATACTAATAAGACCTTCATACATTCTAAGTGGCTCTGCGATGAGTGTTGCAAGCAATGAGGATGAATTAAAGAGATTTTTGAAGAAAGCATCGTTGATTTCGAAGGAACACCCTGTCGTCATCACAAAGTTCCTTACAGGCGCAAAAGAAATAGAAATTGATGCTGTTGCAAATAAAGGTGACATAATCTGCTATGCTATTTCTGAACACGTTGAGAATGCTGGCGTTCATTCAGGTGATGCAACTCTCGTAACTCCTCCACAAAGGCTTTATCATGAAACTGTTAGAAGAATAAAAAAGATTACTAGGATGATTGCAAAGTCTCTTGATATTACCGGGCCATTTAACATACAGTACCTTGCAAAAGACAATGAGATTAAGGTTATTGAATGCAATTTAAGGGCTTCAAGAAGCTTTCCTTTTGTATCGAAAGTCTACAATGTAAACTTCATCGATCTTGCAACAAGAGCAATCATGGGAAGACACGTTAGAAAAATTCAGAACACATCATTTGACTTGGATTATGTGGGTGTGAAAGCTCCTCAATTCTCTTTTACAAGACTCAGAGGAGCTGATCCAATCTTAGGTGTAGAAATGGCGTCTACTGGAGAAGTCGCTTGTTTTGGTGATGATATCTTTGAGGCATTTCTTAAAGCAATCTTATCAACTGGTTTTAAGATTCCAAAAAAATCAATATTGCTTTCAACAGGAACATTAAAAGAAAAAGGTGAATTCATTGAAAGTGCAAAAAAATTAGTATCGATGGGTTACAAACTATTTGCGACTAGTGGAACCTCAAAGTTTCTTGATAATCAAAAAATAAATAACACTTTGCTTCACTGGCCTCTTGAAGATAAAAAACCAAATGCACTGGATTATATAACAAATCTCAAGGTTGACCTCGTCATTAACATTCCAAAAAGCAATGAATCTGAAGAACTTTCTAATGATTATATAATAAGAAGGACTGCTGTTGATTTTTCAATACCTATAATTACTAATATTAAATGTGCAAATCTTTTTGTTAAATCCATATCAAAGAAGAATGCAAAAGACCTTCAAATAAAGTCTTGGGATGAATATTTATAGAAGAAATTTAGCTGCTCAATGTATGTATCGGTGGTTTAAATGGTTCTCGTTTGTAGTTGTTAACTGTTTTTGTGAACTCTTCTATTTTAGAAAACGCTGCTTGTGATCCTTCTTTTTCTTCATATAATTCATAGAGCAAATAAGTTAAGGCTGCTTCTGTAGGTGGACACATTTGTCTGCCGTCAAACTTTATTTTTTGTTCTAAGCTTATCAGGTTTTTTGAGACTGGCTCTATTCCCAAAACATCTTCTTCTTTGAAGCCTTTTTTTCTTACGCTTTCTTGTTGTATGTTTTCTATTTCTCTGTAGTTTAGGCTAACTGAAAGTCTAGCCACTAACTCGGGTCGTGAATGTTTTGATCCTGCAAAATTTGTGTCAGCTATTAATGCAATCATATTTAGATTTTCTGGCTCAAAATAATTGTAGTCAAGTCCTGTTTCTTCCAAGATCTCTTGTAATAATGCTGCTGTTGAGTTTTCCCCCGCTTTTGGTCATCCTCCTGGTGAGTATAGCATTCCCGGATATACTGGTGTTTCTATTCCTCTTCTTGTCAACGGAATTAATCCGTCTCTTGATTCGAGTAGAACACTAACTCCAACACCTGCATATGGAAGTGGAAGATTCTTATCTTTAAACGCAGCCGCATATTCTGGATTGTAACAAGCTATCCATTCTGTGTAGCTTATCGGATGAACAAAAATATCAACTTTCTGTTCTGAAAGATTTAATCCTACAAAAGTTACTGTTTTTCCTGCCCACATCTTCTTTTTTGAGGTTTTTACTTCAAAGAGTGCGTCTTCTTTTGTTTCTTCATCGAACTTGATTTCATAATTGTTTTTTGAGTTTATTTTTTCTAATGCTTCTTTTCTTTCTTCAAGTTTTGATAACCAAGTTGTTTTTCGAATCTTTGTTGCATATTCAGGTTCAAGTATTTCTCTTTCTACATAGACGAAGTTTACTTTGCTTGCAGGCATTCCTAAATACTCTATTGTATGCCAAGTATCTGTTTTTATATTTTTGAAATCTTGTTGCAGCATGATATTTTAAGACTTGTTTTTGATTTTTAAATATTTCGATTTGGTTACTACTAACAAGTGATTTTAATTTTTGAATGACAAACTATTAAAACAAAACAAGATAATTTTCCCACATGAAACACAACATCAGTGTTACAGCAGTAATTATTAGCATATTCTTCCTCACTCAAATTTTTGGTTTGTTCTTAGTAAAAGAAAACATTAGTTCAATAGAGCAGGTAAATGGAACAACCACCATCAATTTTGAAGAAACCAGTCTTGGACCAAGACCAGATGTTTCTGGAGCAACATCATTCTTGTACATAGTGTTTGCAATTATCATAGGGACTGGTCTGCTGTTGTTGATAATGAAGTTTGGAAAGATGAACTTGTGGAAGATTTGGTTTTTTCTAGCGATATTCTTCTCTATAAGCATTGCTCTTGGTGTATTGATTGATTATACTCTTGCATTCTTCTTTGCATTCATACTTGCAGCGCTGAAGATGTTTAAGAAGAATGTGCTAATACACAATTTTACAGAGGTTTTAATGTATTCTGGACTCGCAGTTTTAGTTGTTCCTCTTTTTGACGTTTTTTGGATTTTCATGCTATTAATAGTAATATCAATTTATGACATGTACGCGGTCTGGAAGAGCAAGCACATGGTGAAAATGGCCAAGTTTCAGACTAAGAGCAAACTATTTGCAGGACTAATGGTTCCTTATGAAAAGAATAAAGGTCCAAAAATTAGTATGCCTTCAAAGCCAAGCTTAAAACAGACTGGCAAGGTTAGAAATGCCATACTTGGAGGCGGCGACGTTGCTTTTCCACTAATTTTCTCAGGCGTTGTAATGAAAGCTTTAATACTTGGTGGATTAACTCCTCAAATCGCTTTTTTCAAGGTCACAATTATTAGTGTGTTTGTAACCTTATCAATTCTTGGATTATTCGTTTTTGCAAAGAAGGATAAGTTTTACCCAGCAATGCCATTTGTTAGCGCTGGTTGTTTTTTGGGCTACTTATTAGTGTTAGCCATTTGAAGGGTATAGCTTTCTAAACAAGAAGAATACTAAATTTATCAGCAAAAAAAACGTTGTGGCTGCAAAAAGAGTGATGACATCCAAAGCCATGCCACTATATATTATAACTAGTAGCAAGTAAGCTATGATGTTGACTGCGAATATGCTTGAAAATGTGTAAGCGAATAGTTTTGGCCAAAAATGTGTGAAATTCAAGAGAAACATCATCATGCCTATAAATAACATTGATAGAACCAGTATGCTTGCCAAGAATTCGTAACTACCTATTTTTATAAAAGAAACCATGTTCTTTTTGCTTAGAAAACGAAACAAATCAATAGATACAAATATCAACACTAAACTATTGGCAGTTACAGTGTTCCAGCCTTCTTCTTCTCTCTTGTGTTTAGTCCAGTATATCTCCATTAGAATTATGACTCCTATTACTGGTATGAGCATCCAAATCATGTCTGAGTTCTTAAATGGCTGGGTGAACAACTCAAAGAACCTGTGAAGTATAGGTGTGTGGTTTTGTTGAACATACCCTGCAGTTAATTCAATCATAATATTATTCTCTTAAAAAGCAGGTATTTAAAGTTTATCAAAAAGAGCGTGATGGTGCAGATAAATATTTAATGCACTAATAAAAAATTTTAAAACAAAGCATTATCTTGTTAAAAAGAGTCCAGTCTTTTTTGATTTATTGACGACGCGTATGATGTTGGGTTGACAGTCATACCGTCTCTTGCAGCAATTACTTGGCTCGGCGTTTTTTTTTGTATCTCCCTAGCTTCAAAAATGGGGTCGCCGTCTAGCATTTTTATTCCAAAGTGTGTTAGTATCGCTAGTTTTGGCTTTGTTTTCTCTAAAAACTTAACAACGTCTTCTGTATTCATATGACCTTTTTCTGACAAGCCAAGAGGATTTTTACAATTGACTATTATAACGTCTGAATCTGCATGATCTTCAACTAGTTCTTTGCAGTATTCTGTATCTGATGTGTATGAGACTATGAACTTTTCTGTGTAGAACTTAAAACCTATTGATGTTTGTGTGTGCTTAGCGTTTGTTGCGACGATGTTTACATCGTTTACACCTATCTTCATGCCTGGTTTCATAGTTATGAATCTCTCCACTAATCCTTTGTGGTAGTTTGAGATGACTGGTTTTTCTGTTTCTGACCCGTGCAAGGTTTCTTCATCACACACTAATATTCCCCTCTTATCTATTCCTGAATAAGTCATCGCGGAGATTACTGAGTTGACATCGGAAGAATGGTTTAAGTGGTTGTGTGATACTAAAATGGCTGTTATCTCTCTAACATTTACGTCAAACTGCTTCATTCTTACTAACGCGCCTGGACCTGGGTCAATCAAAAACACGCTTTCTCCAAACTTAAAGATTATCCCACCAGATGCTCTTAATTGTTTTCCGACAACTATTGAGTCTCCTCCAGTTCCTAGAAAGGTTATAGAGCTATTCATTGATTTTCCCCCCCTAAAAAAGTATGTTGTTCAAGATATTAATAAAATTTTCGTTTATTCACCATCATCAAGGGATATCTTTAAAAATCCGGTCGTCTTTTCGTTTATTGCTAGGCTGGGTGGCTCATCCTCACCTGTTACCACAAACGGATGTCGGTGGAGCTGAAGCCTGAGGGGCGGCGTGACACAAATTAAAGGTCTTAACTGGACCGTCGACGCCTTGTCCTCTAGGATCGTGATTTTTACGAACTGAGTCAGATCAGGAATGAAGCAGCTCTAAGAATTAATCATGGTGCTTAGGGGGTTGCAGGGCTGAGGAAAAGTTAAGGGTGCTTTTAGTTTGCTGTTTTCGTCCACCTTCAGGCACGCACTTTTTTAAAAATTATAAGAATATTTATTCTACAATTATCGCAGGTTTTCCTGGCAACGCTTGTTTTGACTTTTCATGTTGAGAACTTTCTGATTTTATCACTTCAATAGTTGCAACTTTGAATTCTTCTTTTAAGAATTCGGTGGCGTTCTTCAATGCTGTCAATTCCTCTTTTTGTGATGTTACTTCTTTGGGCATTTTCGACTGATCGTTGATTAGTTTTGGAACTAGACTAGCTATTTCTTTTCCGTATTCTTTTATCATCACTTTTCTTATTATTTCTCCAGCGTTCCTCGTTGTTTCAAGTTCTTTTTTGATATTTTTTATAAGTTCATATTTCCAATCGTCAGCAACTAATAATTGTATTTTCTTTGGTGTATTTAACTTTGCAAGCACAAGAACTTTTTTTATATCATTAATTACTGTTTGTATCATATTTTCAGATGTGTTTAGTTCTGGTTTTATCTTTGAGTTTTCATATTCAGGCCATTTCTGTAGTGATATAAAATCTTTTTTTCCTATTGATTCCCAGGTTTCTTCACATATGTGCGGCGTAAAAGGTGTTAGCATTATTAGTTGTGCTTCTATTGCTTTATTCATGAGTTTCTTGTTTGGATTGTTGTTGCATCTTCTTAGATACCATCTAATTGTGCTTTGTAAGGAAAAATATATTTGTTGAATCGCCGAGCGAAACATTGTTTCTTCCATTAGTGTAGTTGCTTCTTTTATGATTTTATTTAATTCTGATTCAAACCAGTAATCTATTGGTTTTGTATCAATTCTTCCTTTATCATAGAATTCGTTGCAGAAGTTAAATAGACTTCCGAGTTTTCCAACCATTGAATTTGCAAATTCTGTCTCCCAGTTAGGATCATCAACTCCTTCTCCTCCTGAAAGCATTGTTATTCTTGAAACGTCAGCTGAGAATTTATCAACCATAACTCTTAATGGTATCATGTTTCCAAGACTTTTTGACATCTTTTCTCCGTCTATAACAACCCATCCGTTAACGCCTATTCCTTTTGGCCATTTATCTTTTGGAAAAATCGCTGCATGGTTGAAAAGAAAGAATGCGAGGTGATTTTGTATTAAGTCTTTTCCTGAATTTCTAAAGTCCACGGGGTAGAAATATTCAAAGTTCTTCTTCATCTCTTCTACAACTTCTTTTTTGTCTAGAATTGGATTTTTCCCTTTGCCCAAGAATATGTAGTTGAATAATTCATCATTCACTTTATTTGCAGGTATCTTTTTTATCAGGTGAGAGATTGTATAATATGCTAAGTATATGGTGCTGTCTGAGAGGCTTTCAATCACCCATTTCTCATCCCAAGGAAGTCTTGTTCCAAGTCCTTCTTCCCTTGTGCAAGCCCATGCATGTAGCCAGTCAATCACGTATTCGAATTGAGATCTTGCTTTTTCAGGGTATAATCTTAGGTTATCTAGACATTTGTGGGTTATCTTCTTCCATTCAGAGTCTGCGTAGTTGATAAACCACTGGTCAGCAACTATTTTTACTGTGCTTGGTGTTAGACATCTGCAAACAACCCTTCCTGTCAAGTCATAAAAGAGTTCTATGATATTTGCTTTTAGTAATTCTTTCTTAATTATTTCTTGTGCTTCAGAAATCTTTACTCCTTCTAAATTCTTTGAAAAACCTTTCTTGTACAAATGCCCAAGTGTTGATTTTGTGAATGTTAACTTGTACAACTCTTTTTTTATCTTTTCTAATTTTTCTCTTTCGTGCTGTGATTTGACATGATATTTATCTAAGAAGTGTTGTGCTGAATTTCCGCCAATCTCGGGAGTGTGAAATATCTCTATTGGTTTTATTGATTTTATCTCTTCAAGATTCAAGTTGTATTTCTGTATTATTCTATCGTTCTTCTGCAAGTCTTGCAAAGCTATTAAGTCATCTGCTGAGTCTGATGGAACTGAGTGAACCATTCCTGTTCCATAGTTAGAATCTAAAAACGTTGCTGGGAGGACTGGGATTTTTCTTCCTCCAAATGATTCGACTTTCTGACCTATTAAGTCTATCCCTTTTACGCTGCCAGTTCTTTGTAGGCTAAAATTCTGGTTTTTAAGTTTTTCAATCGTTTCTTCACCAACTATCCATTGCTCGTTTTTAGTTTTTATTTCCGCATATGATACTTCTGGATTGACATAGACATTGGTTATACCAAAAACAGTATCAGGTCTTAATGTTGCTGTGATTATTTTCCTACCGTCTTTTAGTGCAAACTTAAACAGGCAGAATTCTTGTGTTGTCTCTCCTTCACCTTCAGATCTTGCATGGTCACCCACCGCTCCGTTGCATTTAGGACACCAAACTACTGGAAAACTCCCCTTTATGCAGTATCCTTTTTCTTTTAATTTTCTGAATTGCCAGCCTATAAACTTATCATAGTGTGGATTTAGAGATGTTGTGTAAAACTCTCTTCTCCAATCAATAGAGACGCCCATTGATTTCCAGTCTTTTTTAAATTCTGGAGCAAAAAAATCTAGCCAGTGTTTGGGATTTTCAAAAGCTTTGAGTTCGCTATCTTTAAAACCCATATCATGCATTATCTTTACTTGTTTTTGTTCTCTTTCTTTAACCCTTTTTGCAGCGTTCTCTATCGGACTGCCTGTCGCATGCCATCCTTGCGGGAATAAAACGTTAAAGCCTTGCAACCGCTTAAATCTTGCCAGTGCTTCAACTCTCATTAAAGTGTATAGGTGGCCTATGTGTGGATAAGCGTTTATGTATGGATATGGAAAGTTTAGGAAGAATTTCTCTTTTTTCGAAGGATTAACTTCAAATATTTTTTGCAGTTCCCACTTCTTCTGCCATTTACTAGCGATTTTCTTCAAATCTATTTGTTTACTTTTCATTTAATGGTTAATATTAAATATGATTTAAATACATTACGTTTAATGTTAGAATGTGAGAAAAAATTAATGAAAAAAATAAGAAGATGTTTTTTAGTTTTCTCTTGGTGATACTGATGCTTTTATAACCTTGGTTGTGCAATCATTGTTTCCAGGTGCGCCGGATATTCCTGTGTAAACACTCATTGAAAGTGACGCGACGTACGTCTCTTTGCCTTTTCTGTCCTTGTATATTGCAACTTTTAGGTCTGACTCAGGGTCTATTTCAAGCCTCTGGTGGCCGCCAAACCATTCCAAAAGTCCTTTTAGGTCTCCGCTTATGGTGCCTGCGTTTTCATACTTTATTTTCTTATTAAACACTACTTGTGGTTCATCTCTTTGTATATCCCAGTTCGCGTCTATTATTGTTTTGTTAATGCAAAACGCGTCTATTTTGATTTCATATCTGAAGTCGTCATTTTTTCTTGACAGTGTGTCCATTAGCTCTGTAAATTTCATCGTTGTTGATAGCTCTAGTTTTGTACCATATAGAATCTTGTCAAGCAGCGACGCTCTTGGTATTTTCTCGTAGTTTGTCTGGTTTGAGACAAAGCATGCGTTTGTCTGGAAGTCGAGGCTAAGCCCATCACCAACCTTGTCTGTTTTTTCAAAAAGGTATGTCACTATGTCGCTGGTTTGGTTAAAATCCTTGCTTTCAGAGCATCTGACTCTCTCTTCTAAAAGCCAGTCTTTGTTATCATCAAGTATTTTTTTCTTTAGTTCCTGAGTGTATGGTTGACCGTTTATCTTTGTTTTCTTCATAAAACCACCTATTTTAACTACTCGTAAGTGATTACTATTTATAAACTTTTCTAAAGAAATAATTATAAGTGAACTATAAACATAAATAAAAGTAAAAAATCAAAAAAAGAAATTTAGAACTTTTTAAAAATTTAATTTTTAATCAAATGTTAGAAATTTAAGAATTAAAATTTCTTGAAAATTAGATTTTTAATCTAATATCAAAAAGTTAAAACTTTTTGAATTTTGCAGCTGTGTCTATCAAGTCAACGTGTCCTAATAATAGTGCTCTGCAGCAGTATCTTTCTAAGCCCATCAAGTCCAAGATTTTTTTTGGATCTTCGTTCTTTTTTAGTTTTTCTTGGAAGTCTTCCCAGAGGTGTCCTACTGGTTTTCCACAGCTCCAACATCTTATCGGAATAATCATTTTTTGTTTACCTGTATGATTTTTGAGTTTTTGCTCTTGCTTGCCCATGACTATTTGGCTTTGAACATTCTTTTCGTCTGACATCTGCAACTAGTAGTTGTCTGTCATAGCCTATGAATAATTCTTTTAATCGTGAGTTGTGTTTTACCAATACTCGCCCAATTGCTAGTCTTGCAGCGTCTGCTTGGCTTATCACTCCTCCTCCTTTTACACTTACATTTATATCTACCTTATCAGTGTATTCTTTTGCTAAAAACAATGGCTCTTGTATCTTGACTCTTGCTAGTTTTGGCTCGTAATTTTCTATGTGGATCTTATTTATCCTCACTATTCCTTTTCCTGGTTTTAGAGTGGCTCTAGCAATTGCTCTTTTTCTTTTTCCTGAGAAGTGTATTATTTTATTCATAATGTTGCACCCATTGATTTGCATATCTCGTTTACTGTCAAGTATTTTATGTTTGATAGTTTCTCAATGCTTGCTTCTTTTATAGTCTCTGGTTTTTTATCTTTTAGTTCTTCTGGCACCCCTACATAGCATTTTATATTTTTAAAAGCTGCTAATCCTCTTGGTTGCTTGTATGGCAACATTCCTCTGATTGTTCTTTTGACAAACTTGTCTGGTTGTCTTGGAAAGTATGGTCCAACTAATGGTGCTCCAAATTCTCTTTTTCGCCTATACGCTGCCATTAGCTTTTTCTTGTCTCCTGTTATTACTGCTTTTTCAGAGTTGATTATATCTATTTGTTCTCCTTGCAGTGCTTTTTTTGCGATGAAGGTGCTCATTCTTCCAATGATTAGGTTTGTAGCGTCTATTATCATTTTGAAATCACCATTTCAAAATTCAAAAATTTTTGATTTTTGTTCATCCTAATATCCTCACTTTTTTTCCTTTTGGATTTCTTTTTAGGAGTTCTTGTATTGATATTGCTTCTCCTTTGGCTTTAATTTTTTCATATGCAGAGTCTGAGAACACGTATGCTGCCACAACCACTTTTTTTGTGATGTCGCCTGTTCCTAACACTTTTCCAGGGACAACTATTGTTTCGTCTGGTTTGGCGTATTTATCTATCTTGTACAAGTTAACAATTCTCTTGTTCCTGGTTGGTTTTTCAAGGTCTGTTGCGACTCTCTTCCAAATTTTTACATTGTTAACTATTGAATTCTTTTTGAGTTCGCTTACCAGTTGTGTTAGTTGTTCGTGTTTCAAAAGCTTCACCTTTTTAAAATTTTGAAGTTCAAAAACTTTTTTTAGGTTTTTGATGCTTCATTTCTTGAAGTTCAAAAACTTTTTTTAGGTTTTTGATGCTTCATTTCTTGAAGTTCAAAAACTTTTTTTAGGTTTTTGATGCTTCAAATTTGATTTCTCCGTTTGAGTTTGTAATTGTTAATGCGAGGGACGGGATTTGAACCCGCGCAGCCACTAAGGCCTACGGCCCTCAACCGTAGTCATTTGGTCTCAAAACGCTGATGACTTTTTAAAATCTTGATTTGACCAGGCTCTGACACCCTCGCATAATTTTATTCATCTTTAATGATTCATTATTGCGAATTAAAGCATCAAAAGCTTTTAGTTGGCTTTTAACAGTTTTGAAAGTTCTGTTAGTTTGTCAGTGAATATGTCTAGTGCTGTTGTAACCATTGTTTTACAGTCCATCTGACCCCATGATTCCACGTTAAATATGAAGTTTTCGTCGTTGTATTCTACTTTTAGTATTTCTTCGTTTACTCCTTCGCATGCGTCAACGAGGTTGTTTTGCAATATGCTTTTCTCATCTAGCTGTCCTTTCTTGTCAAATGCTTTTGGTGGGTACTTGTTTTTGAATTTTTCAAAATCTTTGTGTTTATTGTTTATTATTAGTGTTGATTCTTGAACGTAGTAAGCGGTTCCAGGGCTCCACTTCGTGTGTTCTGAGCCTATTCCAAGCATTGCTGTTGCTTCTAGTTGTAGCTCTTGTTTGTCTAGTAGCTTGACTATTGGCATATTTGGATATACTGGCTTGCATTTCTTGTCTGTCGTTTTTAGTTCTGAAGCATAAACATATCCTGGTCCTTTTGCTTTAATTGAAAATACTATTTTTGTCTTTTCATCCATGTTCGCATCAGTTTTTAATGGCAACAACCCTAATCTGTGGGCTATTACTTCGTCATATAGTATAGAGTTGTTTTTTGAAAATGACACGTCTTCTATTGCTAGTGTTGGTACTTGTGCAATTATTAGTCTTCTTAAAGAGTTAACGTATGCGTGGTCTATTCCTTTGACTAAGAAGCTCATCTTGTCTTTTCCTTTGGATAACAGTTTTACTTCCATTTTAGACTCTCCTTCCTCTTCTGCCGCCTTTCTTTCTGCAACCACCGTGTGGTATTGGAGTTACGTCTTCTATTAATCCTATTTTTAGTCCTTTTCTTGACAGTGCTCTTATTGCCGCTTGTGCACCTGGCCCAGGGTTCATTGGCCCGTTGTGGCCTCCTGGAGCTCTTATCTTTACGTGTAATCCATTTATGCCTTTATCTAAGCATACATCAGCGGCTTTTTTTGCTGCGTTCATAGCTGCTGTCGGACTTGATTCTAATCTGTGAGACTTAACTACTTGTCCACCACTTGTAAGGACTATTGTCTCTGTGCCTGTTATGTCTGTTATGTGTATGATTGTATTATTGTAGGATGAGAATATGTTTGCAAGTCCCCACCTGGTTGTGTCTCTAATCATTTTTTAGTCTCTCCTGCTTCTTTTTCAGGTTCTTTTTTTTGTGATTCTTCTTTTTTCTTTATGAGCGCTTCTTTTACTATTGCTTCTTCGTCTTCTGGAACTTCTTCAAATGCAACGACTTCTTCAGCAGACACTTGTTTTTTCTTGTCTTTCTTCTGCTGTTTTTCATCTTTTTTTAATTCTTCAAATCTCTCAGGGTGACTTGGGTTTGCTAGTGCGGAGTTTTGTGTAAATCCTATCCTGTCTTCTTCGCCCGCTTTTACAAGGTATGATGGAACTGTTAATTTAGTCCCAGCCACTGTTATGTGCCGATGTATTATGAATTGTCTTGCTTGTTTTGTACTTCTCGCAAGGTTTTTCTTGTATAGAATTGTTTGTAATCTTCTCTCAAGGACATCTTTTACTTCTAATCCTAAGACTGAGTCTAGTTTCTGGTCTTGTTTTATGAGTCCTAGTGATAATAATTTTATTCTTAGCTGCTCTTTTTCTTTGTCTGCCTGTGCTCCGCTTTTAGCGTTTAGTTTTTTGACTTGCTCTTTTAGTCTTTTAAGAAATGATGTTGCAATCCATATCTCGGTCTTGTTTTTTAGTCCATACTCTTTTTTTAGCTCTATCTCCTGCAAAATCCTTGCTTTCTGCCAAGGATGTGATGGCGTGCTATACTTCTTCCGAATTTTTTTTGGGTCTCCCATTTTTACGTTTTAATAGTTGTTTTTTTCTTGACTCCTAATGAGCCTTTTCCTTTGTTCTTCCTAAAGTTTGACTTAGTTCTTTGTCCTCTTACAGGCAAGCCCCATTGGTGTCTAAATCCTTTGTAGGACTTTATTTTCTTTAGCATCTTGATATCATTGTCTTCTGTGAATTTTAAGTCTGGGCCGATTATGTGCTTGTCAAGTCCTGTTTCTGGGTCTTTTCGCCTGTTTAAAAGCCATTCTGGCAGTCCTTTCTTGTCAATCTGGGTGACTGCTTCGTTTAGTTTTTCAACTTCATTGTCTGATAATGTTCCTGTTCGCTTGTTTTTATCAACGCTTACTAAGTTGCAGACAGCGTTTGCCAGCATTAAGTGTATGCCCTTTATCTTTGTTAGTGCAAACATCACTTTTTTTCTGCCGTCTAAGTCAGTGCTTGCAACCCTTACTAAGTGTTTAAATTCCATTTTATTTTTAACGACTTTTGAGAAATAGCTCTTAAATAAACCCTATGCGCTATTCACTCGGGCCGTGTTTTAACTCTTGGAAAAAAGAGTGGTTTATAAACTTTTTGAAAATTTTTCATTGATTATTCGTTGATAAATTTTATATATTATATGTGTTAATTTAATTATTAATGTTTGAAAAGAGGGGTCAGTTCACTATCTTTGTAATCCTTGGGTTTGTCTTAGTGGTTGCTTTCGTGTTTCTTTTGTTTGTGCGAAGCTTCATATTTCAAGATAAGCTTCAGGCTGAGGCTCAAAGGACTGTTAATGAAGCAATTAAGAACACTCACATCGACTTATACGTTGAAAGTTGTCTTAACAGGGTTACTGACGACGCGGTTTACTTGTTAGGCTTGCAGGGGGGCGTTCTTTACAAGAGCCAGGGAGGAATCTACCCTGACCCTGAAGGTATTGGTAAGAATAACACCATCTACGTTAATGTCAGCGATCCTTACAATAACTCTTTTTATGGTTTTCTAAACATTTCACACGCAGTAGTTCCAAATCTAAATTATACTTGCATGTATATCAATGTGCCTTTTTATCCTTTTCCAAACACTAAGTTGGATGATATAATGGGTAAGTATGCCGAAGGATACTTTAACGTGACGAAAAATTGCAGTCGAGAATCAGGCGCCTTTGGCGTTTTTAACCTTTCAAAGCTTTGCAACCCCTATGGTACAAACAGGATTAATGTATCAGGGGAGGGGGGATTTCCATGCCCAGCAATTCATTATGGAGAACTTACTGATAACTTAACCATTCAGCAACAACTAGAAGTGTACATTTCAAATAAAACAAGCGAATGTGTGAATTTCTCTATATTTGAAAATATAGGTTACAATATAACTATTATAAACAAACCAAACACCACGCTGACATTTGGAAAAGAAGGTTTTACAGTGCAGACAACATACCCGTTCAAAGTGAGGATTAAAGGCGAATCTAGAACTGCTTTTGCAGATTTTGAAGTTAGGAAAAAAATAATGTTAAAAGAACTATATAAATATCTATACAACTTAATAATGACAGAGTACCAAGACTTATTCTTCGATATAGATCGGAAATATAAGTTCGAGACAGATTACAACCCTGCATATTCAATCATGAGATGGGACAACCCTTGTTTTCATTGCAGTGAAGGATACGGAAAATATGATAACCTATTCATAGTTATTGATAATCGAAGCGAGATAAGGGGAAAACCTTTAATATTCAACCTCGCG
Organism: Nanobdellota archaeon; assembly: GCA_018819065.1. GTDB lineage: Archaea > Nanobdellota > Nanobdellia > Woesearchaeales. The sequence goes on from JAHJQL010000062.1 coordinate 23,190, forward strand.
ATAAAGAACAGGGTGCCTGCACTTGATTTTTACAGTACAGGAAACGCCGTTTATAACATAGTTGCTATGGAAGGTAGCCTCATAAATATAACACCATATGGAAAAGATCCTGATGAGACGCCTGAAAAATTATTCTACAATTATTCTGGCTGGAAAGAAGACTACGATGAATGGTTTAATGAAAGTTGTTGTGTAAAAATTAGTGGTGGTTGCAACGTTAATAATATTAAAACGTGCATGGTTTATAATGCAACTTTTAATAATAGTTGCTGTGCTATAACTTCTTCATGCTTGACTAATCCTTCTGTTTGTGTAATAATTAATTCTAAAAGCCCGCGTAATTGGTCTAATTCTGCTGATTATAAAAATAGCAAAATGAATGCAAGCTACAAAACAAATCGTTATGATATCGGACTACACCACCTTATTTTAAGCGTTGAGGATGAAGAAGGATTAAGGGATTTTCAAAACCTTTCAATAATAGTGTATGATATTCCAATACCAATACCAAATGGTTCACATAACTACACTGACTCATTTCTAAACCATCAAAATGCATCCATAGAAGACAAATACATCTTATACTCTTTAAAATATTCAATTATGACAAATATGACTGAGTTTGAATGGAATGATACAATAGAAGGATGGACTCATAAAACTTATCTTAACGAAACAATAATACCTGATGATATTATTGGTGCTCCTGCAGATATTATTGGCATAATAAATGATCAATTCACATTATTTAACAGATCTAAAAAAGAGTCAATACATAATCTTACATTAAAAGGAAAATATGATGACGCTGGTGATGATAAGTGGACAACTGGAAATCTGTTTCAAGTACAAGTAAATCTTTGTCTTCCACATAGAAATAAATCAACAGCTTCATATCCGTATAACAATCTAAGCAAGGATTTCTTTGTTGGATACAATTATTCAGGTATAGCTGACCCGTTCCAGGCAGATCATACATGCTGCGACGAAAACCACTATCCTACTGGCGACAGTGGATATATTTACATGCCAAACACGACACTTTGCTTTAGCTATACAGAGTATGGAGACTTTAAGGCAATGAGAGCACGAGAGCAGATGTTTAATAAATCTGGAAATGGTTTGCCAACTTCAATGGTCATTACCCCTCCAGGCACAAAATACACAGTCACAGGAAGAAACTTGTATAATGGACCACTTAACACCCAAACAAATAATAACATAAACGACATCTTCAAAAGAGTCTTTGAAAGGTCTTGCTCAGGCGACAGAGGAAACATCTGCAACGGAAGCATAACAGAAACATTCATACAACAAGAAGCTTGTGACCAAAATGGGATAGGTGTTACAGGTCAAAGTGAGACTTGCAGTGGACCAGGAATACCAAATGTGGGAAATTACATTGTAAAAAATGAATCATTTACTTGTATTGATTATGCTCCGGGAAATAGCTTTGAAAAAGCGTATGGACTTAATAAGAGTGGCACAACAACAGCTGCAAATGGTACTTGTAATCAAAATAAAAAATGCTCTAAACCATCAAGTGTTGGTAGTGGTTATAAATCAAGTGGAGCATACTTATGTATTGGAACTTGCGACGGAGGTAGTTGTGGATATGCAAGAGACCAAGATTGTACTTGTAGCAAAAGCACTTGTGGTGCGGATTCTCTGTGTGATGGATTAAAAGCAACAGAACTTCCGAAACCACTAAATAGGTGCTATGCAACTACTTATTATTTAAGTGAATGTAGCAAAAATAGTTGTCAACCTGTAAATGTACCAAGTCCAACATTTAAGTGTTCAGGAGCACTAGATTGTTCTTGTGATCCTAAATGTGATGGAAAAACAAGTGGTTATAATTTAGGATGTAATGCAAAAACAGGAGGAAAATCGTTTTTATTAGATGAATGTAGTACTGATGGAACTGTAAATGAAGAAACAACTTGTGCATCCCCAAGTTTAGGAACAGGATGTACAGGAGATTCACAATGTAATGAAAAAACTCCTGGTTATAAATCTTGTATATCTGGAACAAAAAAAACTAATTGGATTTGTGATAACACTTGCAAATATATTGTTTATGGGGGAACCTGTCATATAGGATCATGTGGAGCTTCCTGTGAAACAAACGCTGATTGTACTGATCCTTCAAAACCAACTTGTAACCCAAATACTTGTGCTTGTGTTTAGATAATATCTCAATATAACTTCTTTTTCATGTGTCTTTTTTTCAAAAACTATATATAGGAGTAATATTCTTATCTTGTTAAAAAGATGGTGCGGTTAGATTCGAAGTGGTTTTTGATAGTCTTTGTCTTAGTCTTATTCTTTATTAATAGCGGTTCTTCTTATGCTGCTGGAGAAGGTTGTTGTTGTTTTGACTTAAATTCTGATCCTGATGATCCTCATCAACTAATTAGCCAAACAGTTTGTACTGCATTTGGCGGAATAAGTTTTCATCCGTTAATAATAGATAATGGTCTGTGTAGAAATCAATGTGTTCCTGTGTGTGATGTTAGTAAACGAAGTTGTGAACAAGCTGTTACTTGGTGTCAATGTGGAACTCAATTAATTGATGCTGACAGCCAATATTGTTGCGAGATGGAGTCGCAATTATTTTCTTCTAAAGATTTATGTACTGATTCTTGTGGTTCTTCTACACCTACTCACTTGTTGTATGGAACTGTCAAGGATACGTCTAATAATCCTATTCTTGGAGCGTTTGTAAGGGTTGGTAGTGGTACTCCTGATCCATCAACAACAACTAATCTGTCTGGACATTATCGATTAACTGTTCCTCAAAGTCTTATCAGCGTTACTGCTGGAAAAACTCCTGGTTTTCTATCAAAAACCATTAATATTAATTTTTTTACTTCACAAGAGTATAACTTCGTTTTAAATGCTAGTTCAACACAAACTTGTGGGCTTCCTAATAAGTGTTGTAACTCCACCCAAATATGTGTTAATAGTCAAGGATCTCTGGCTCAGTCTCTTGGTGCAAGGAATTGTAGTGTTGGTTGGAATTGTTATGAGAACTGTAGCTGTGTAGACATCTCTCTTCCTCCCGAGCAGTGTCTTCCTGGTTGTGACCACTTACATAATTCTATATGTGCGGCTGGTGTAAAAAAAAATTACAATTTAAATGATCCAGTTCAATACACTGAGTATTGTGCTGTTTGCACTGGTGATGCTGAATGTATTAACGAACCTTGCCTTAGCATAGGTGTTTGTGATGGTTTATGCAGCCCTAACTGTGACCCTGATGAAGATCCTGACTGTGGAAATAGTTGTAATTATGGTGGCAGTACTTCTTGGTGCAGTGGAGTTGGTGGTTTTATTTCACCAGTGAGTCCTCCGAATTATTCAGCACTAAACACAACTATTTATTGTAGTCATTGTACAAACCCAGGACACCCCGAAACCTGTCCAACAACCATAATTGGTAGCAATACTTGTCAAAATAGTGTTTGGGATGCTGGGCGTGAACAGTGTGATAATACTTCTGCAAATCCAAATGGACCTTGTCCTTCTGGCGAGACTTGCGTTGGTTGTGAGTGTAAGGGTAACTGCACTTTAAGAGAGGCTCCAAAGGATTTGTTTGTTAAGAATGTTAAGAGGGAGCGAAAGATTAACCTTACATGGACCCTTGATGATCCCTTGTGCAATATTAGCATCAGTGAACAAACCATTCACAGATGTAAAGGGTTATCTACTGATTGCAATGTTTTTCCAAGCACAAACTTTGTATCTATAAAAGAAAATATTCCTAATACTACAAGACAGCATAATGACACTGACAACATTGAAAACTCGACGTCTTATTGTTATGTTGTCTCTGCAATTTATGCTGATGGTGCTAGGCGTTCAAGCCTGCCAACTTGTGTTGGTACTGGCGTAGGTATCTGCATGGATTACAACACACTATACCCTTCAAACCCAACCAGCATCTGCTATGATAATCATACAGCTACTTGCGATGATAACAACAGCATAAACACAATAACTAATTGTAATCCTTCTGCTGCTCCGGGTCGCTGCGTCCAATACCCTGATGATGCTGAGTGCAAGGGTGATGGCAACTGTCTTGACTGTAACAGCCTTTATGGAATGTTTTCTTACTTCACTCTAAGTGAAACTTATAGTTCAGAAAACTTCTTATGGGTTAATTACAGCTTTGAAGGAACTGCAGAGCTTCGTAGTTGCCGCTTATTAACTATCGATGATAATATATGCTATTTAGACACCACCACCACTAGCGTTGATGAAGTTGATAGGTGTATGAATGTCACTTCTTGTTATGATTATAAAGGAGAAGATGCTTGTTTTAGTGACAATTGTCATCTTAATACTTGCAGTTGGAAGAGTTTTAATTCAGAAACAAGTCTTGGTGTGTGTACTGAGACGAGCATTGATAAGCAGAGGTGTGACTTGTGCACATCTGATAAGAACAATGTGTTCCCTTCCTGCAACAAGGACCTCTGTGAAACATTTGGTAATTGCTTTTATCACAAAGAGATTTTAACAAATAAATTTTTTTGTTCAAAGAATTCAGATATTAATTGTGAAAAATACACTGATAAAAAAGATTGTGTAAATAACAGTGATGTTTCTTTTGTCATTAATCACAGCGATAATTCTAACATTTCAACAAGCCAGGACTTCTTGGGTTTTGGTAAATGTAAATGGGATAATGGCAAGTGTTACAGGGATGCTGATGATAATTCGAATACTTTCCCAACCACTAACATAAAAAGGGACTGCCCCACCGGAGATTTGGTTTGCATGAAGGACTTTGGAAGTCCAAACACATCTTTAATGGTTGGGACAAACTTTAAGTCAGGGGCGAGGTTAAGGATAAATTATAATGTGAGAGATAAAAACGATTATTATCTTCCAAACGAATTAACCACTAAATATTGCATACTTAACAATACAGCAACAGAAACTTGTGGATATACCAACAGTAGCTCTTATGTTAATGCAACTGAACGTATTATTAAAAATGAATATGAGTACAAAACTGGATCTAATGATGATAATTATCCTCAAGTGTTAAAGTATTATTCTTATGATCCTGCTAAGAACTTAGAGGTTGTAAAGACTTTAAATTTCAATGTTGACAGAAAAAAACCTGTCCTTGACAATTTCTCTCACACAATTTCTTCAAGATTGTCAAATCTAAATAATGAAAATTCTTGGATTAGCGATTTAAATCTCTCGTTGACATTTCATGAAAATGTTACCTGCAACATTTCATTAGAGGAATCAGGTAATATTGTGCGTCAGCTCGAAAAGTTTTCTGGTGTGAACACTTTTAACCTTTCATTCTTTGACTTGCATGATAGTAATTCTTACAAGTTGATACTAGACTGCTTTGATGATTACAACAACCCTTCAATAAACAGGTCTATTGATTTAAGGGTTGAGGGTGATAAGAGTATAACTAATCCTTTACCTTTCCAAGAAAGATTCAATGTCACAACTGTGAATATCTCTGTTGAAACTCCTAACGCGACAGGACCAGTTTATTGCAAGTATAGTACTGATAATAAGAAGTTTGCAGATATGAGCACTCCAATAAACATCCCAGTTCAGCACCGATTCCAGGGAAGCTTTACAGCGAGTAATAATAACAAGAACCACTCTGCAATTCTTATACTAGAAAACTCTGGCGTTTACCTCTTATACACTGCCTGTAACATTAGCTACCGCGACCCTCAGGGAAAAGAGTATTTTAAGGTTACTGAAGAAAATTTTGGTGACAGAATATTATTCTCTGTTGATTTGTTGCCACCTGTAACTTTGGTCAACACAACCTATCCAACACCAGAAAACGAAACTAGTTTTGAACCTTATTACCAGGATATAACCTTGAAGTTTAAATGCGCTGATATAAACAGGTATAGATCCGACGATAATCATTTATGGTATATGAATATGTATGGTTGGAATGGCTCTTTTGGCTGCGGAAAAGTGTTTTTCTGCAACGTAACCGAAGGCCAAAATGATTGCTTCCCCTTAAAAAAGACAGACGACCCATACACGTTCAGCTTACGGTTCTCACAGCCTAAAATGCAGAATTACACAATCAAGTACTACTCTGTTGATGCTGGTGGAAACGCGCAAGCCACAAAAAGTAATATAATTAAGATTGACAACATACTAGCAAACTTGACTATGACTCTTAAAAAGAACGGCGCCATAGTTAGTGAGGTTGGTTATGGTGACTACGTAATCGATGTCGCATCTGATAAACCAATCGCAGCCATAACTAAGTTTGAGCTTAAAAAACCTGCTGCATTCACCGATAATGTAAATGCTGTAATAAAAACTGTAGATATGGGTATTTCTGCAACTTATATAATACCTAATAATGCAACAAGCAGTAAACCTAAAGACAAGGCATTTTATAATAACAATGATGGTCCTTTAAAGTTTGAAGTCTGGATAATTGACAGCCATCGTCTGGCATCTTCTAAGACTTTTAACTACACCTTTGATACTAGAAGACCCGGCACACCCACTTTAGATCCTATATTTAAAGAAACAAATGAGGAAGGTTATCCTTTCAAGTACTCTTACAACAGTATAACTCTTGAAGATGGAACAGTTTATCCTGCAAAGACCTATTTTGTAAGAGACTCACAACTATTTGTAACAGGAACAACAGAGTTATCAACTAATCTTGGACTGGTTAGTTTATACTTGTTAAAAAGTGAGGATCCTGGTCTGTATCAAACAAACTTAAAGTATAATCAGACAAAGCAATCAAATAAGGGATCAGCAATAGAAACTGACAGCAAACAAACAACATCTGACTTTTCAGCCGATAAAGGGGCAACTCAGATAAAGCTGCAAGGACAGCATCCTAACTGGGCGGCCGGCAAGTATATCACATTCTCTAAAGATGTTGGAAGAACAACTTATAATCACTTTGGAAAGTTTTACAGGATAACTAATAATGAATTTTTCGGACCTCAAAACCAAGAGACTAGAATAACATTTACACCAGGCTTAGAAACAAGCGTTGGAAGTAATCGTGATGTTTATCTTTATAATGAAAGTCACATGATTTACTGGTTTGGCATAAATATGAATACTGATTATAAAAACCCGCCAGATAATAACAGTTACTTCTTAAGGGCTGGACTTCAAAATAAAAACGACTTCTCAGCTCTAACGATTAGTTATAACTTCTTCTTTGACAACAAAAAGCCAGACATACATCTAGTCACCCCTGCTTTTGGAGAAACACTTGTTAATGAACTACAACCTTTGAGTATTGAAATAAGAGAAGATGTTGTTGGCTCAGGAGTCAACAAAGACACTGTGAATTTATCAATCAAATATAATGACGGCGTCGAGAGCGTATACCGTGTCGATACTAATGGATTATTGTTAAGTTATGTGGGTGTTGAAAATAATGAGAGAAGATACCAATTAAATTATACTCCTAGCAGTCCTTGGGGACATGGAAATTATACCATAAAATTGTTCTTAGAGGATTACGCTGGAAACAGTTATGATGACCACGGATTGTTAAAGAGTTGCTACCCTTCAAAGGATGGTTGCTGTAATGACGCAGAAGACTCTGTGTGCGACCCTGACTGTGGACAAGACGCTGACGGAAGTTACATCTTTGGTAAGAGTGATCCTGACTGTCCAACAAATTGCAACTCCACAAGCGGTAACTGCTGTTTACTATTAACTGACAATATTTGTGACGATGACTGCTATGACACATGGGATGTGGATTGCAGATGTAGTATTCCTGGTGCTTGTGATACTACAAATAACACTTGGTGTTATCAAGGAGGATGGATAAATAAAACTTCTGACGGCTCCAAAAAGTATTGTGATTTAGATGTTTGCGGAAATGAAGATCCTGATTGTTTCGATTGTGATAAAGATCACGAAGGTGCCTGCAACACTCTAAATAACACTTGGTGCCACAACGTTTCAGGCGGATATTATTGGATTACTGAAGGTTACAATTTACAATGTGGACCTGTTGATAGTGATTGTCTGAGATTATACACTTACACTGCTTGCACTCAAAACTCTTGTGATGTCGAGAATCAGAAGGTTTGTTCAAACAGTTATTGGACTAATCAAAACTATAGTGGCTTATGTAAGAGAAACGACTTCAGCTTCTATGAGTGCTTTGCTGGTGACTGTGACTTATTTAACAACTATGTCTGCTTAAACACAAACAGCTGGACTAACAGCAATTATTGCAGCAATTACATGTGTAACACTAAGGATTACAACTGTTATTCAACAACTAACACCTGCGTAAATGGTGTTTGCAACACAGATGTAGAGTATTACTGCAGCAACAACGCATGGATAAACACAACCACAACATACAAGACTAATTGTGGCTCAAAAGACTATGATTACGGCTGCCCTGTATGTATAGATGAAAAGTGCGACATTGATAATAATGTTTGGTGTGTGAATGACGTGTGGACTGATAATTATTATTGTGACGTCAACGCGTGCCAAGGACAAGACTCTGACTGTGGATCTTTATGTAGTGGAGGACTGACTCCTGACAACTGTTGCAATCCATCCGGCTTTAATGTGTGTGACCCTGATTGTACAGAACTACAAGATTCTGATTGTCATGGTTGTACAGCTGCACAAGGTGATTGCTGTGTACCTTTAGATGATGATAAGTGTGACCCTGACTGCACAGTCATACCTGATCCAAACTGTGCACCAGGGTGGGTTTTCAACGTTGATAAAGATGCTCCTTCAAAGCCAAACATAACTATGTACGGCGCAAACATGCAAATTGATCCAAGCAACAGAACTGTTGTGAACAACGCTCCTCAAAGGTTTGAGTTGGATTACACAAGAAGGAATAATGGCAGCATTGAAACCTTGAACTTGACTACGCCTATTGTTGAGATGTTAACACCTGCAAATATAGGTGTGACTTGTCAAAACACATCCTTAAGGAATGTGTTCTCATGTACATTCAATAAGACTTTGACAGAAGGTTTATACACATTTAACACTAGCGCCAGAAAATACTTGCAAAATGGCAGTCTCGGTGGTAGAGGAGTCCATTTATTCACAGTATTTGTTGATTTAAACGCTCCACAGTTTAATTTAACTAAGAGCACTAGCTTCATCAAACCCAACCAGCAGCTAACACTATTTGCCAATGTTACAAACACTGAGTACGACTTGATTGCTGAAATAACTGTTGCAGGTCAGCAGTTTAGTCTCAATTCAAGTTACAGAACTGGTAGTGTTTATCAATTCGTCACTCCAGCTGATTTAAACTGGGGCTCTGAAGGAGAAAAAACTATATTATTCATCTTAAAAGACTATGCTGACAGGTCAACTCAAAAAACTACTAGTGTGACAGTTGATAACTCAACACCAGACATTACTATCACAAATATCATATCTGAAATGATAATTATAACTAATCAAACAAACGCGACTGTTGGAACCAATGATACGAACACAGCCCAGCTAAACGTCACAATATTTGGCATCGTGTCTGAAAACACTAAAACATTATGTTATTATCAAGTGGGAGAAGGAGGTGTGCCTGAATGCTTATTAAGGTGTAGTATTGCTGGAGCAGGAGACAACTGTATAGATGAGAACAACCAGTTCGAATTCCAAATAATAATGAATGTTGTTGGTGAATATAGTCAAGAGATTTGGAAAACTGCCATTTTAAGTGCAGAGAATTATGTCGGGTTGACTTACAGCTCATCATTATACTTGCTTTTGGATTTGGCTGCGCCAACACCGCCTGATATCAGCATTGCTTCTTCATAATGAAGAAAATATTTTTTTTATTAGCATTAATAATACTAAGCAAGCTAGTTGCATCGCTAGTTTTTTATGATACAAAACCACTTTTAACAACAAACGAGTCTCGTCCAAACATAATAGTTTCTTACAATGAAAGTGTAACAATAAGTGGCTACAACTTCACAAAAGAAGGTGTTAATTATCAGCTTGCAAAAACAACTTCCGACAATAAAGTGTTTTATTTTACCTCTAATAACCGATTAGGAGAAGGACTTTATAATTTCACTATAAGTGCAAAAGATCTTATAGGCAACAAACGAGTAGTTTACCAGCCAATACAAATCAATCCCCCTTACATGAAGATTTGGGTTTCCTCGCCGCCTCATGGAGCTTCCAGCACTGCCCCTTTTGACGCTGTCATTGCAAGTGAAGATGACGCTGTTTGCAGATATGCATTTACTGATAATGGAATTAATTTTAACATGTACAGTTACACGTTTAATCCTGAAAGTCCAAGGCAACATACTATTCTGGGTGTTACAAATCCACCCATAGAACTATTCTTGGTATCTCCTGATAGTGGTGCGCGATACAAAAACATATATGTTGCGTGCAACGACACATCAGGCATTATACACCCTGGAAATGTTACTTTGCAATACGACCCAACACTGCCAGAAATAACCCAAATCTTAAATCCTGTAACTGTTAATGATGTTGAAAGCCCTTTTGCAACACTAAACATAACAACAAACGACCGGACTATTTGCAGCTATAAAGAAAATGGTGTTGTAAACAACTTTCCAGGATATAACCCGGCTGATATTTCAACTTACAAAAAAAACCACGGACAATACTTGAATTTTTCATCACTGGCCAAAAGACCAATTCCTCACAAATTCAATGTGGAAACTTTTGAGTATGAAGTAACTTGCACAAACCTTGCAAGTCTAAGTACAACCGCTCAAAAAGTCATATTAACTGTTGCTTTTGAAGAATCATTCAGCATTCAAATGAGCAGACCAAAGCCAATTACAAATGCAAACCCCGTTTTTTTTGAGATAAAAACTAGTGTACAAACACCTGGTGGTTGCAAATACGCTCAAGGAACAAATAGTGTTTGGGATAAAAGTTTTACCAGCAATATAGCAAATCAAGTGTATATAGTTAGTCTTGGAGCTTTAAATGAAGGAATACACCAATATGAGGTTATGTGCACTTCTAGTTATGATACTAAAACTAATAATTTCACATTCAGAGTTGACAAGACTCCACCTCAAAACGTCACATTGACTGTTAATGACCCTTCTTGTTCTTTGACAAAGGTTGAAGGAGTGGTAACTGCTGTTGATAACCACCAAATAGATTATTATAGTTACACTGTGACAAATGAGAATAACACGCTGGTTGCAAATGGCAATACTACTAACGGGATTATATCTAAGAGTGTTAACTTGGCTGAAAATACAACTTACAGGGTTAATGCTAAAGCTATTGACAAGGCTGGAAACGCGGCTGATGCTCCTGCTGTCACGTTCTTGGCTGCTAGCAACACAGGCATCGTTTGTGACAAAACTAAACCAACAACGAGCATCTCAGTAAATCAGACTATTGACGGTGCAAAAGTCAAGGTTAATTGTCTTGATTCGGGCTCTGGCTGTAAAGACCGGTTTGATTATGGACTGTCCAATCAGTCAAACAATTGTGCATTATCAAACGGGCACAACTTAAATGAATCAGTATTGTTAATTCAAAATAGTTATTTCTGCTGGACTGTCTATGATTTAAACAATAATAATGCGAGCGGAGTACAACTCGTAACTTATAATCTGCATTGCTTTAATGAAATAAATGATCAGGGTGAAACAGGAATAGACTGCGGAGGACCATGCCCTGCTTGTGATGAAAATGCATCTTGTACAAACAATTCTGATTGTATAAGTAAGAACTGTCAAAACGGTGTTTGTGTTGCTGCCAATTGCACTGATGGTATAAAGAATCAGGGAGAAACAGGAATAGACTGCGGAGGACCATGCACATCATGCAACCTACCACCACACTGCACAAACAACATACTAGACTTTGACGAAGAAAGAATAGACTGCGGAGGAATAGAATGCAACCCATGCACAGAACTACCACCACACTGCACAAACAACATACTAGACTTTGACGAAGAAAGAATAGACTGCGGAGGAATAGAATGCAACCCATGCACAGAACTACCACCACACTGCACAAACAACATACTAGACTTTGACGAAAGCGACATCGACTGCGGAGGACTAGAATGTAACCCATGCACAATAGGAGACACATGCAACAACAACTCAGACTGCGACAGCAGAATATGCACAAACGGAATATGCACACAAGCAAGCTGCACTGACTTAATACAAAACCAAGGAGAAACAGGAATAGACTGCGGAGGACCAAACTGCGCAGAGTGCGACCCAGCAATAAAACTAATAAATCCTCCGTTTGGTGTTTCTAAAACAAGGAAATTTGATTTTAAAATACAAACAATTGACATTGCAACCTGCAGATATGCATGGGATAACTATCCAAACTTTGATCAGTACATTCCTATGAGTGGAGTACAATATATTCATGAGAAAAAAGATTTTGAACTGGGCGACTTATCTGAAGTTGATTATCCAATCTATGTCAAGTGCAAATTAGAAGATCAAACAATTATTAGTAAGACATTCTTATTATCATGGGACCCAACACCACCAATCATAACTGACGCGTATCTTGACCACAGTGATGGAAAAGAGCCACCCACAATAACAGATTACCCACTTAATACAAACATAATAATAAAAACAGATGACGACACTAGATGCAGATATTCCGAAAACGAAAACACCGCATTTGCTTCGATGACGAAGTTTAACGGATATGATACTACACCATTATTCAGCAATACAAATACTGAGTTATTCAACAACCTACAAAACAAGAGAACATACAATTATTACTTCCAGTGTGAAAATGGAGCTGGAGACGCTTCATCAAAAAGAAAAGTTGAGTTCAAAGTTGATACTGACGCAGCATCTGAAATAACAATACTAGAACCAACGAAGAAAATAAGCACTGCCAATGTTAAATTCAAAATAAAAACCAACAAGCAATCCTCAAATTGCAAATACGGAAGTACACAACCAGCAACAACTGCTATGACTAAAGTTGACTCTTACAATTTTGAATCAAATATAATCTCCCTGCCTGAAAAAGAACACACTTACTATTTTGAATGTCTAACCACAAGTGGACCGGCAAAAGAGAGCTACACGTTCACAGTAGACTTATCACCACCAACAACACCTGTTGTAGATGATGGAATAATGTCTGTATCAACAACGAACTTAGCAGCGAAATGGGAATCAATCGATTCATTAAGTGACATAACATTGTATTCATACGCTATTGGTTCAAGCAAAGGAAATATTAACATAAAAAATTGGACAAACACCATTGATAGCACAACCACAGCAACCCAACTCAGACTCGTTAATAAAGAAACATATTACTGGGCTGTAAAGGCAAAAAATGAGCTTGGTCTGTGGAGTCTCATAGGTCTCAGCAATGGTGTAATCATTAACATTTCAGAGTCAGCTCCTGAACATTGCTCAAATGGAGAGTTAGACGCTGATGAAGCAAGGATTGACTGTGGAGGAAACGACTGTGTGGCGTGTCCGCCTATCGCAGATCATTGTTCAAACAACATCAAGGATTCAGATGAAGAAGATGTTGATTGCGGTGGCTATGATTGTAGAGCGTGTGATATAGGAAAAGAGTGCACAAATAATTCTGGTTGTATCAGTAGAAAATGTATTAACAATGTTTGTGTACCTTCTACATGCGATGACGGAATTCAAAATCAGGGAGAACTAGATGTTGACTGTGAGGGACCTTGCCTATTGAAGTGCTCTATTGACGAACATTGCAGCAATGAAATACGTGACTTTGACGAAGAAAGAGTAGACTGCGGAGGAAATGACTGTGGTATCTGTCCTGACTTACCCGCACATTGCAAGAATAATATTAAAGATTTGGATGAAACAGATTTGGATTGTGGTGGAAAAGACTGTAATCCATGTACTCCGGGAAAACAATGTACAATCAACTCAGAATGTACAAGCAATTTATGCATTGATTATATTTGCACTCAACCTGTTTGCTTTGATGGTGTTCAGAACCAAGGAGAAACGGATGTAGACTGTGGAGGACCATGTGGTTCATGTGATGCGTTACATTGTTTTAACAAGATACTTGACTTTGACGAACAAAGAGTAGACTGTGGAGGAAACGACTGTTCTGCTTGCCCTCAACCACCACCAGCACACTGCCTAAACGGAATACAAGATCTAGATGAAGGAAGCACTGACTGCGGAGGATTAGACTGTGACCCTTGCGAAGGAGGCAAAACCTGCTATGTAAACTCTGATTGTGATAGTAGATTATGCATTGATGGAATATGTAAAAGCGCAACGTGTGAAGATGTAATACAAAACCAAGGAGAAACAGGAATAGACTGCGGAGGCATAAATTGTAATGGTTGCTCAATAGGCTTTGCTTGTCAAAAGAATTCTGACTGTTTATCAAATAAGTGTTCTAGTGGATTATGCATTGAGAATGAAGATCTTGACTCTGATGGTGATGGAATGCCAGATGACTGGGAAATACTTTATGGACTAGACCCAAACGATCCAACAGATGCTAACGGAGATCTTGATGGTGACGGCTTTACAAACTTAGAAGAGTACCTTGCAGGAACAGACCCAACAGATCCAAACAGTTACCCTCAAGATTCTGATGGTGATGGAATGCCTGATTATTGGGAGAATAAGTATGGTTTGAATCCAAATGACCCTTCTGATGCAAATAAGGATCTTGATGGTGATGGCTTTACAAACTTAGAAGAATACCTTGCAGGAACAGACCCAACAGATCCAAATAGTTATCCTCAAGGTAAATCTAACTTGCTTGCTTGGATATTCATCATTTTAGGAGTCTTGCTTGCTGGTGGAGGAAGTTTATATTTGTTTGTCATAAAGAAGAATTTGACTATAAAACAAGCGATTAATGTCAGTCCTTCAGATGAATTGGTCGGTCATGAAAAGTCTTTGAGTCTAAAGTCTAGAATTTTAACTCAAAAAGACAAGGCTTTAATCGCTGCTCAAAATTTATTTAGGAGAAGGGTAAGAGCGCAGAAAAAGGAAAGAAAGAAAGTACTAAGCGAATTCAAAGAGGAAGAAGATACTGCTAAGCCTTTAGAAAATAAAGAACTTTTAAGAACAACAATTACTCGACCAACTAAGAAGCAAGAAAAGTCTAAAGAACCACTTGAAAAAATTGTTGAACAAGAAGAGGAAGCGCCTGATGAGAAGAAGAGTGAAGGTGATGTTTTTAAGGAATTAGAAGAGATGAGCAAAGGGATTAGCGATGAAGAGACTCAAGAGGAAGCACCTTTGAAAAAAAGTGTTTCTAAGGACAAAAAGAGTGGTAAGCAAAGAAAAGCCAAACAAGATGATGAAGGATTCATAGACTTAACGAAAGAAAACATTTCTGATGAAGATGATGATGACGAAACAAATGATGTGTTTAAGAAGCTTGCTGACATGACTGATAATTCTCATGAGGATGTGAAAAAAGCGATAAAGAAGGATGATGTTACAAGTGATGATGTGTTAAAAGTGTTTGAGGATGTGGAGTCAAAGGATGATATAGACCCTGACGTCTTAAAAGATGCTATGTCTGTGCTTCTTAAAAAAGGCCACTTAACAGGGCAGATAGTCGCTGAGGTGTTGTTTGGATTCTTAGACCGTAACCTTCTAACTAAAAAAGATGTGTCTGACATCTTAAAAGAGTTAGATCTTGCCAAGAAGTAAATCTACAAAAAAAAATCATAAGTTTTAAATCTATTAAAGTTTTTAGATGTTATAAATGAGAAAAGGACAGATACACCAAGTGTTCATCTACATACTAACTATAATCGTTGTTGGCTTGATACTCTTGATTGGTTACAAGTCTTTTGGCGGGATAATGAAGAAGGGCTGCGACGTTGAAAAAGCAACTTTTAAATCAACGCTTGAATCTTACATCTCAAAGTACAGCAGTTACGGCTCTTTTCACATGGAACCATTAAAAGCTCCTTGTGCTTATCAGCAGATATGCTTTGTCAGCAGCGAAAAGATAGGAGACTCAGGGTTTGATAGCTCAAACGAAATCATCAAAAGTAGTGTAAAAGAAAGTATTAAAAATAATATTTTCATAGTCAAGGATGTCACAGACGCGATAGGTTTTAATGAAAAAATAGTCGTTGATAACACAGGCGGAATTGTTTGTATAAATAATACTAATGGTTATTTCAGGGTTAATTTTGAAGGCCTTGGAAGAAACGTATCGATTTCTGGTGTTAGCTAAAGTGAAAAAAGGACAGATAGAAATACAGTTTAACTGGATATTTATATTCATAGTTGGAGTTATAATACTAATATTCTTCTTATTCGTGATTAGGTCTCAGACTAAAAGCGCAGACATTGAATTAGCAGGTGACATTATAAAGAATTTAGACACTGTTGTTAAGAGTGCCCAGACGACTGTTGATGCTGAAAAAATTATTGCTATGCCAAACGTTAAGATATCATTTATCTGCGAGCCAGACACAAACATTTCTTTTTACGACCTTGGAAACGGGGTAAAAAAAGATACTCCTTACGACATCATTTTTTCTCAAGAAAAACTCTCAGGATACGAGCTTATAAGCTGGACTCAAAGCTGGGACGTGCCTTTTAGAATTGCTACTTTTCAATACTTAACAACAAAGAGAGCACAGTTTATCATAGTCAACGACACAGGCACTTTTGCCGAAGAACTAAACAAGTCACTTCCAAAAGGGATGAACAAATTATTCATCAACCCAAACGACAACATAGTTGATAACAATTATGATTATTATAAAATAATAGAGTTTGACGGGTCCAAACACACTGGAGACAAACCGACTAAAAATGTTCACAAAATAATCATACATATTAATTCTGGACAAAGCACGATAGACTCTTATGGAACCGTGAAATTCGATGAACCAGACGTCCCAATAATAAACTTTGTCAAAAAAGCTTCTTTGTTTGGAGCAATATTCTCAGAGGACGCAGACTTTTACAACTGCACCATGAACAAGGCCTTTGACCGCTTTGAGATTTTAATGAAACTTCAGCATAACAGAACTGGAGAAATCAAAGACAAGTTACCAGCCGAAATGGCATCTTGCAGGAATATTTTTATTGTTAGTGGGAGTGATATGGACAGTTTATCATCAAAAAAATTAGTTGATGCTGCAAACATATTTGAAGGCTCAAAAAAGATAATGCGAGCCAATGAAAACCTAATCAGAGGGAAGAACTGTCCTTTGATATACTAAACTATGAAAAAGAAAGCTCAGATGCAGATGGGAGAATCAATAGCGATAATAGTTATAGTTCTTCTTTTAATAGTCGGCAGCATGGTCTTCTACGCCAAGATAAAAGCAGCGTCAATTGGTGAGAAGAAATCATTGTTTCAAGAGCTTGACGTGATCAAACTGTCGCAAGTAGCATACGGCCTCTCAGAGGTTCAGTGCTCGTTTGCAGAAGTAAGTGATTATGGCTGCATTGACATCTTAAAGTTTACATACCTCTCAAACTTGATAAACACTAGCTCTGGTAAGACTTATTTTTATTACAGGGAGTTGTTTGGAACCTCAAAAATCTACCTTAAGAGCATCAACAACACTGGAGGAGTGACTTATTATGAGCTTTATCATAACAAGAGGAACTCAACAGGCAATTCAAGCACTTTCATGCCAACAATAATATACAACCCAATAACTGGGCATAACACTTTTGGGATTTTAACAGTTGTTAAATATGACTAGGAAAAAAGGACAAATGGAGATAATGGGATTAATAGTTATAGTGGTATTGTTAGCGCTTTCAATGTTCTTCGTTGTGATATTTAAAACTACTCAGCCAAAAAAGGAGATTCAAAAGTCTTTTAGCGATGATCAACTAGCATCAAAGTTTCTTATAACAACATTAAAAACTAGCGCTGGTTGTCGGGATTACACGATTGAAAGCTTAATACAGGACTGCGCCACTGACAGGAGGATAAGTTGCAACGGCGTTGACTCCTGTGAGTTTGTCAAGAACACCACAAAAGTATTTGTCAATGAAACGTTTGTCAAGTATAATAGCAAGTACAACTTCACGATAGAAAACCTTCCAACTGTAAACATTACATTCTCCGATTCCTGCAGTCCAAAAAACATTAACCGAGACCTCGCATGGCAGCCACTAACACTCTACCCCCACCATGGAACTGTCATTGTAAAGATATACATCTGCAAATAAAAATTTTTGCGAAACTTTTTTATAATCAAGAACACAAAGTTTTTCTACATGGGCGAAGCAATTTTAGAATCATTTAAGACTTACTTAGTTGTTGCAGCAATGATTCTCTTGCTACTGTTCATAGTAGTTTTTGGAATTTTAAGGAGGGGTTTTTGATGAATAAAAAAGGAATGAGCCAGGCGGTACTGCTTTTTTTTATAATAATACTAGTCTCAGCGGTTGTTATCTTTATATTTGTAGGTCAACTTCAAGGAGCAGTTCATAAAGGCAACAGAGGTGCGTCTTGCTTGACTTCAATGACTCTAAGAAGCCATACAACATCAGAAGACTTACTTGTTAGAACATTTGAGGGAACAAATGAGTTCTGCCCAAAATATCAAGTCACTTTTTATAAAAAATACGCGGAGATAAAATTAAAAGACAAGACTTTTGACAAGATAAAATATGATGAACTAACAAGTGAGAAAGTAAACGAGATAATTGCTGAAGAAATGAGGTATTGCTGGGCACAGTTTGGAGGTGGAAAACTAGATGCTTTTTGGCTTCCTGAAACAATCTTTCAAAAATATGTTCCGTTCTTTGGAAAAGCATCAAACGATGCCATTGGTTGCAGAGTTTGCTCTGAAATAAGTTTAGTTTTAGAAGATGTAAATACTAAAAGTAATTTTACAGGTTTGAGACAATACTTAAAAAAACATGATATAACAAAAAAGATACAAAAAGAAGGTGAAAAAGGAACATACTACTCATACCTTGCAGAGCACGAGCAAGGATGTGGAGATTATGTTGGTGGAGAAAACTGCTGGGAAGAATTCGCTAAGGATGATGAAGTAATGATAAACACAAGCTTAAGCATAGATCCAAACGAAGCATATCTTGTTGTTTTTATCAGAAAAAACATAAAACAGAACGAAGGCGTGATGAACACATATCTAATATCACAAGATTTGATGGATTGGTATAATGAAGAAGAAACCTGTAAGCCATTGCCGTTCATCTAAGAAAATGAGAAAAGGAACGCTGCTTCAAGAATACAACTTAGGAGTTATTCTTCTAGTAGTCACAATTTTAGTAATAATAATATTCTTCACAGCAACAGCCAAGCAAACAGATAAATCAATAGAAGAAAGCGAATGCCACAAACAAGTAGTTGCTCATGTCCAAGCATTAAAACTCTCAAACAGTGAGTATGCAACAGAGATTAAATGCCCGATAATATTTGAAACCTTAAAAGAAAAAAAGGAAAAAGAGATAAAACAAGCGCTTGCAGAGAGGATGAGGAAGTGCTGGTATAACTGGCAGGAAGGAAATGCAAATTTATTCACAGGAAAAGGGGTTTACTGTCATCCTTGCTATATTCTTAATTTTGAACATGATAACGTTGAAATCAAAGACTTCACAAAGTTCCTCATAGAAACGACCGTGCCCAACAAAGATTATAAATACATACAATACTTAACAGGCACAACAAACAATGAAGATTTCAAAGCAGAAAAACTGTCACAAAATCCCAAAATAAGAAGTTCAACATCTGATTTTAACACAAAAACTTCGAAAGTAATCTTGTTTTATTACATCAAAGATTCTGATAAGATAAAAGAATTTTGGGGAACAGCGAAAAGTACTTTTGAAGGAGCAGCAATAGGCACTGTAGGGGGTGCTGTTCTTGGTGGTGTTGCTGGATCAGTCTTTGGACCAGCAGGTATTGTTGTTGGTGTAAAAATTGGCGCAACAGTAGGAGCACTCGCAGGAGCATTCATAGCCGGAACATTTGCCGATGATTATCCATTGTGGTTATCCTATGTTTTATTAAGAGAATACAACGAAGATAAATTAAAAGAACTAGGCTGTGAAACTGCTCCCGCAAAACAAAATTAATAAATAGAAGGAAACAAATTTGATTTAAGTTATGACTAAAAAAATGTTTAATAAGAAAGGTGAAGAAATTTCAGAATTAATGAAGTGGTTGCTATTTATAGTCATTTTAGTGACGTTAGTACTTATAATTTGGATGACACAAAAAGGTTTATCAATTAAAAGTATATTTCCGTTTTTTTAAGATGAAAAAAGGACAAATAAATAAGTTGGGAAAAATTTTGTTGGCACTTGCACTTTTAATAATTATAATTATTGCCGTAGTTTTAAAACTACCATCTATTGTCAAAGGTATAAAAGAGATGACTGATTCAAACAAGCCAAAAGAGTTATCAACAGATTGTGAAAATGAAGCCTTAGCATTGCCTGAACAGATAGAAGGCTGTTTTGACTCAGGAAGCTACGATTTAGCAGTTGAAAAAGCGGAAAAATTCCTAAAAGAGAATCCAGATGATAAAACAATTGTCGCTGCAAAGATGCACAACTTCATTTCTTGGTCATACATTGAAATGGATACTGCTAAATACGGCGAAAAAATCATGAAGAACGCTAAAAAAGCAAAAGAGTTATCATATGATTTAAATGAAGAAGGTACAAGTGAATATATACGTGCTTTAGAAGCTATTTTAGAGTATAGTTATAGAGAATTTAAAAAATTAAAACCAGCACTTAAAGTTAATAAACCAAGAGGAATTTTTAGATCTTACTGGCAAAGTTATAAAGAAATGTATAGAACTCAAGCAACCCCTTATGATCAAAAAAATTTAGAAACACAAAAAGATTTGGACAAGTCTTTAAACCCATAAAACCTCAGCCATACTTGAAATTTACAAAAAATTTATATAGTAATTACTCCATTTTTTAATAAGCTTAATATGAGGTGTTAATGAAAATGTTTAATAAAAAAGGTCAAGGAATAAGTATTAACGTGATTATAATTGCAGCAATAGCACTTCTGGTCCTGGTAATTTTATCAGTTCTTTTGATTAGAAGTGGAGGAAACGTTGTTACAGGAACATCATGTGCAGGTGTAGGTGGAACTTGCAGTTCTTCATGCTCAGATTTATCTGAAGGAACAAAGATATACTCCCCACATCCAACCGCGAAATGCACAGATTCCAACGATAAATGTTGCATAATCCTTGGATAAAAAAATGATTAAAAACAAAAAAGGAGACATAAGCATCAGCGTCATAATCATGATTGCAATAGGCCTTTTAGTGTTGATAGTGATTGCAATTCTGATATTTAGGTCTGGTCAAAGCGCATCAAGTGGAACTAGTTGCATATCAAAAGGTGGCGTTTGCAAGCAAACCTGTGAGGTTGGCCACGCCATAGGCACCGCTGGAATGTATGGTTGTAACACTGAGACTTGCTGTAGCCCGGTAAAAAGGGATGATTGGGGAACATAATGTATAAAAAAGGCGAAATATCAACTTCAACAATGATATACATAGGTTTAGGACTCCTAGTATTAATACTAGGGGCTATAATGATTTCAAAAGCTTATAGAAACAGTCAACAAGTAAACAGCAACTGTGGTCTCGTAGATAAAAACTCTAAATGTCAACCACAGAAATGTCCAGAAGATCAATCAGCAATAGGATTTTGCCCTGACAAATCATCATCACCAGAAGAAAAATATTATTGTTGTAAAACTAGTGGTTGAAATGGTTAAAACTAATAAAAAAGGACTAACAATGGACATGTTTGGAAAAGTTGTGCTTATGGTCATTGTAGTTCTTGTTGGAATAGCTATAGCATTAAAGATAGGTCCCACAGTATCTAAAGGAGAGGAAACTTTTTCTTGTGGCAACACTGGTAATATGTCTAATGGGACTTGTGTAGAAAACAAAGCCAAATGCCAAGAATTAGGAGGCTTCTCCAGAGGACTTGACAAGGGTTGTAGCAGTTCAACTAAAACAGACGACCCACAGAAACCTTACTGTTGTGAAATACCTAAATCATGATGAAAAAAGGCGAAATTAGTCTTCTGGTAACACTTACAATCACAGTCATATTTTTAATACTAGTTTTCATCGTGACGTTAAAGTTAATCGGACCATTGCTTTGGAATGAAAAAAACAGCGTGTCTTACGAGAACTATAAACTATTAACAACAGCAGTAGAAAGTGTGACGAAGTCAAAGATGAATACTTCAATGCAAAAAATGGTTCTTCAATTAGAGCCAGGATTTGACATAATAGCATTTGACCCTGGAGAGGGTAAGATAAAAACAGACATACCAAAGTGGCTGGTTTTTAAAGAAGCATCACGTGATAGACCTGATGAATGTGAAACAAATAAAGGTTGTCTATGCATATATAAAGGTGGATCGGTTATTGAATGCAAAAGCTTTGAAAAAACTTATTTTTTTAGTGAACTTAATAGTGATATGATTAGTCAAAGTATGGGAGAAGAAAAAAAAACTCACACTCTTAGTTCTTATAAATATGAAGGAATCATGTTTTTTGGAGATTTAGAATTAGCATTATTAGCAATAATATCTGTTGATTCAACTCTTTTTGGTGTTCAACCAATGTATGTAGAGAATTACAGGGATAAAGGCAATAATTACGTGTTGATTTCTAATCTCAACAACAAGCTCTTAAAAAGATTTAAGATGATTAGTAAATGCCCAACAGATAAGTCTGATGGAGGCTGTAATAAATATCAGCATTATGATGAAGTATTTAACTTAACAGATAGTAATGGTAAGATTGATTATTTTGTTTGTAAATTCAATGAGAAGAGTGAAAAATGTGTGAATAAAAGCATAGAACTATGCGCACCTGGAATGATAGATTGGGAGTGTGCGTGTGGAGATACTGCTTATGAATTTGGAATGTGTATTAATGAAGGGTATTATGATGCAGATATTAGCAGTGAGTACTGTTTCATAAACAAGTTTGATGAATCGTCTACTTGTAAAACTTATGAAGATGGATCTGATGCTGAGCAAAATAAGTATGCATGTACATTCAACCGTTGTGGTGTTAAAGATAAGTGTTATTGGAACAATGATGATTGTGAAGCTTGTGAGCAGACTTGTTTGTGCAAAGACTATGGGGGTAAAGATGGTTGGATTAGATTCATTGATCCATGCGACTGTGACAAAGACAAAAAACCCCTCGACACAGATGACTGTTTAAATTGTCAAAACGAAATAAAGAAAGACTGTAAGAACTACCTTTCAGAAAATCAATGCATAAAAAATGGGTGTTTCGTAAGCGTTATATATTCAAACCAACAAACCGGATCAACACCGTCTATCAAAGGTTGTATACCTGAATATTCAGGAAATGAATATAAACAGTGTGTCAATTGTTTGGAAAGTTGTGATTGTAAAGATTATGTTAACGCAAAAATGAAGATGTTAGATCTTTGTGATTGTGACAAGGATAGACTAATAGGTGAATCTGAAACAGCAGATGGATGTCAGTAATTAGTTAAATGTTCTTTTCAAAAATTATTTAAACCTTTATATCAACTTTTTTGTTCATGAATAAAAGAGGAGATGAAAAGCTTAGCAAAAAGCTTACTTTCTACGCATTCATATTTATATTGGTTGCAATAGTTATACTGTCAGTCTTTAGGTTTATAGGAAACACGCTAGACGACACCACTTTTTGGCGTGGATACTATGCCAAGGATGCTGGTTTAATGATTAGTGCTGGTGAAACTGGAAGAGGTGTTTTTGAGCTTAGTTATAACACAAAAAAAGCTGAGAAACCACTCGTTTTCAATCTTAAAATTAATAACGAAGTTGAAATCTATGATCACGACCCAAATGCAAAGACTAAACAAAGCTCCACATTCAAGTTCATAGGTGATAAAAAAATAAAAATTGAGCCTGCGGAGATAATATCAACTTTCTTCAACATATATATTGATGATAAAAAAGTCAACGCCAGCAAAGAAGCAATTAAAAAAGATAGTTGCCCATCCATAGATACAAAAGCAACCCTGATTAGCAATATAAAAATATATGTTGATTCAGATGACAAATTTAAAAATTTTGAAAACTTGTTAATTAATGATTTAAAAATAAGTGGATTTAAGATTGCAAACAGTAAATATGAGAGTGATATAGATTTAGCATTAATTTTGGCTAATAGTTCAACAAACACTCTATCATTTTTTTATGAACACACTCCCAGGAAGAGCGAGAAGATAAGTTGCATCATAAAAAATAAACTGGTTGAAAAATACCCTGACAAATATTCTTATTACAAGATTAACAAGATAGATTATAACTCGAAGTGGTGGTTTGCACTCTCAAAATCAAATGTCGGGTTGGTGTTTGAAATCAACGAATTGACTGACGACGCGATTTTATTAATTGGAGACTCGGTGGAGGAATATTATGGATGAAGCTGGTGAAGGCGAGGGTAAGTGGCTGCTTGAGATGATTCCAAAACTAATATTCCTTGGAATAGCAATAACTGTGATAATAGTGTTTACCGCACTTTTCATCATGAATAACTTAAGAACTGATGATTTGGAGATTGACGTCTTTTTAAACAAACTAATATATTCTAAAAACACCATATCATACTATGATTCTATGACTGGAAGGACTTACCTTGGAATAATCGACCCAAACAAACTAACAGAGAAAAACTTAAACGAATCAATGGAGTATAACGGTACTATGTACGCTGCAAAGATAACCCTTGGAAGCCAAGAAGCTTACTATTTAAAATCAAGGTATCTAAACCTTGAAGGACTGGCCAAAGCAAAAATTAAAGGTCCAGGAGGGGCAGATTACAGGTTTAAAAAATTTGAAGTTGGAGTGATGGATAACAACGTCTTAAGAACAGAGACTATTAAGATTGAAATGATAAAGGCAAGAACATGATTAAAGGCAAAAAAGGGCAAGAAATGATTGTTGACATATTCTCATATTTATTATTCATAATAATAATTTTAACATTCATAATCTTACTGTTTCACCAAGAAAAAGAAACCAGAAAGAACATCGCAACAGGCGTAAGAGCTGATTTTTACGAGACCAGACTCTTAATACTCATGAGACAACCAATCACTGGGACTTATCAAACATTTGCGGAGATGATTATTGATTCACCATATAATGATTATAAAAAAGATTTTGTTTCAAAAGAAATAACAAACACTTTTGACAAAGAATGGGGTGAATGGTGGGACTTTACAGTATACACTCAAAAACCATTAGGAAGAGAACAAAAAAAATGGGATACTGGTTATAGCTTTACTGGACAAGCAGCTGTTAATATCTTAAAAAACTTTATCGCCATGGCAGTAGGAAGCAAAATACCACTACCCTTATCTTATCCTGTTGAAATTTCAGTAACTCTTCCAGGTCATAACAACGAAAATATAATTGTGAAATTCAGATATTGGATGATTGCATAGGTATAAAAAAATGAATAAGAAAGGACAAATATTTGTGTTGATGATTTCGATATTCATGGGAATAGCATTATTCACCATATTCATAAGTTTAAATAACAAATACTCTGCGGCAAGAGTAGCCAGCACAAGCATAGGCAGTAGTGCATCAGCAGTGATTAACACTTATCAAAAACAAGAAGCAGCACTGCTCTACCTTGACTTATCAGCACAGCAAGCGCTTCAAAAAAGCCTGTATGACCTTGGAGAAAACGGTGGCTTTGACCTCGCAGAATGCGGAAGTTCAATATACCCACTATGGAACACCCACGACAAGAACTGCATCCCAGACTATGAAGAAAACCTAAAAAAACTCTTCAAGCCAGAACTTGAAAACAGAACAAGCAAATTTAATGATGTACAATTTGCAAAAGACTACGAATTCACTGTAAATCCCTCTAACGGACAAGTCGAAATAATGGGGTTGACTAGTGAGAAGATAACACTCGCGGTTGCTAAAGACTCCAAAGTAAAGCAAGTAACTTCTTCACAAACAACTGGACAACTACAAACAACATACAAACTTTATGAGTCAGTAAAAAACAAAGTTAATACTTTTGACTCAACAATCCAAGAAGCTGCAAAGAAATACGATCTCCCACCAACAGTACTCAAAGCACAAATCGCTGTAGAATCTAGCGGAGATCCGAAAATCATTAATCATCTTGGATGTGCAGGTCTTGGCCAGTTTTGTACAATCAGCGGAACGGCACAACAATATTTCGGAACAAATAACGTTGTAGTCATAGAAAAGGAGCCTAAATGTCAAAAAACAGGTAATTTTTACAAATGTGATACAACAATATACTCTAAAGACGATCGTTTTGTTCCCGCAAAGATGATTGAAGCACAAGCAAAATATCTCAAAGAATTATCTGACAGGTATAAAAAAAAAGGATACACAGATTACTTTGCATTTGGCCTCGCAGCTTATAACAGAGGAGCCGGAAATATTGATAACGATATAATTAAAACCGGCAAGGATGACCCTTCGTGGGCAGATATTTCTCTTGTTTCCGGATTTCCTGTTGAAGCAAAAAATTATGTCCCAAAAATAAATGAATACAACCTTCAATGGGGAGAGGGCGGAAAGGATATAAGTCTTGGATATGGATATATTGGAGGGTACGATGCAGTGATTGGCACTTTTGAATTCGAGCAAAACTTCAAAGCAACGGAAGGCTACAACTTAACAGTTTATGAAGAGCTTAAAACGTTTGTCAAAGACGCGCTTAGAGACTGTGATAACGCCGTTGATGATTGCATAGAGATTAAAAGAACAGATTTTAACTCAAAACACAGCGAACAAATTGTTTATATGAGTGATTGCGAGGAAGGAACTACTAAAATTCTTTATGACTTTGCAGAGAATATAATTGATTGCGGAGACACTACTAGTGATAATTGTAAGTGCAAGGTTAATGAGGATTATAGTGCTTCAACAGTTGCTTCGATTCAGGGAAAATATCTTTTCTCTGCAAAATTTCACGAGTTCAAGTTTGGTGGAGGTACAAATCTTGATCAAAAACCAATACATTGGGTGAACGACCTTAACAACACCTTTAACAAATCTTTTGAAGATGAGATGAACAGGATAATTGATTCCTTTGAAGAGAATACAGGGGTTGAAATCGCAATTATAAGCATCCAGTCTACCAGTGATATAGAGAATGAAGGTAAAAGCTTTTTTAATTATTGGGGTGTTGGAAAGAAAGATGAGAAGAATGGGATACTAATCATCGTATCGACAAATCCAGAAGCGTCAACTATCATACTTGGTGAAGGATTAAACAAAATCATAACAAACGATGTGCTTTCTCAAATGAAAACAAAATTAGCATCCAGCCTAAGTAACAAAAAGGTTGAGGTTGGAATTACAGAAGTGGTCAACACAATAATTACGAAAGTCAAGACTAAGTATGAAGAGGAAGACTTTAAAAAAAAGTCTCCTGAGAGATACGACCTTGAACTTAAAGGAGATAAAGATTTAATTAGTGTGAAAGCAAAGACTTACCACATCAACTGGTTGCCTTTGACTAAAAATCAATATGGATACAGCTACTCATTTTTTTATAAGGATACTGGTAAGTTTGACTTTGCAAGCATTAAATTCATAGACAAACAAGGGGGAGTGCATGAAATTTCTAATTTTAAAAACCTTTCCCTGCTAAAGAAAAAAGATAATTTTTCATTCATAATGAGCAATGATAATGGAAAAGTAATGAATGAGACTAATGAAGAAATAACCCCTCCAAGTGACAACTGCGAACCTGCAAAGAGCATATTTAGGATGTGTCTGAAAACCAATAATAAACTGCCAGTGATGGAGGATAATAAGTTACAATATAAAGAATCAAAGATAAAATTCGCACTTAACCTGATTGACAAGGTTCCACCAGAAAAAGCAGAGAACTTAGAGTTTGTGTGGCTATCTGACATACAAAGGGTGTTGATAACTTGGGAAGAGAAAAAGACAGTAGACATGGCTACTTATTATGAAATATTCTACTCAGACAAAGCGTTCACTACGCCAACCACTAATCTTTGGCTTGCAACAGTCTATAAAAAGGTTAATATAACTGGTAATTCAAGTTACGACCGATTAAGAGAAGGAAAATCAGGCAATCCACCAGTGCAACCAATCACTCCTAACATACCAACGTCTCCAGTCACACCACCAACAGCTGATGACGAAGATGCAGATAAACTAAGTACAGTGGTTGATAACTTCGTTGATACTTCACAAAGTGATCCTAACTCGCCAAGCAACCTTCTTAAAATACTTCATAACAACACTTTATACTTTGAAGACCCTCAAACAGGAAAACCTCATTATAGAAAATATTATTTACTAATTAAAAAAGACTCAATAATCCAAGAAGCTGATAAATCAAAAACAAACCTAGAATACCACTTTGGAATTGTTGGATCAGATAAATATGGAAACAAAATCATTGAAAAGATAGAAATATTAAAAATACCAATCTCAAACTTGTGCGGAGCAGTAGTTGAGTACGCTAAAGAATATATAGGAACAGGCTACATTCCCAAACGAGAATTTTATAATGGATGGAGTATCTGCAAAGCAAGTGACGCGAATAAAAGATTATGTAGGACTCAATGCGGATCTTTTGTCACAAATGCTTTTAGATACGCACCAGATACGGGATTAACAGACTCAGAGTTACCAAAAGGTGATGGAAGTAAAAAATGTGCTGGACCAAATGTAAAGTACCGTTTTTCAAATTCTGAAGAGCTACAACCAGGAGACATATTCTCTGTGATTGGAGGCGAAGGCCACACAGGAATATATATTGGTGTGGGAACTTTAAGCGATAAAGCACAAAATAAAAACTGTTTCTTAAAATTCACTCCTGACAACAATGGTGAACAAGTCTTCATACATTCTATAGAGCCTGTTTGTTATAATACTTTAGAACAACTAGAAACAATGGGATACAAAATTAATCGCTATTGTAGAGTTAATGCTTGCGCTTGATAACAACAAACTTTTTAAAGGTTTAACCACCATCAAAATATAGGGGGAATAATATTTATGATTACCATACCTTTAGCTGATATTAAATCTAAAATTAAGGAACAAAAAGGACTTTCTGATGAGGATATTAAGAAGAGAATAAAAGCTAAGCTTGAACAACTATCAGGGCTTATTTCTGAAGAGGGGGCAGCTCACATAATCGCTAATGAGCTTGGTGTAAAGCTCATTCCAAGTGGTGAAAAGATAAGTGTAAAAAACATCCTTGCAGGCATGAGAAACGTTGAAGTAACTGGCAAAGTTACTAGAAAGTTCGAGGTAAGAGAATTTTCTAAAGGAGAGAGAACAGGAAAGGTTGCTAACTTAATGGTTTCTGACGAGACTGGTTTTATAAGAGTAGTTTTTTGGAATGACCAGACAAAGAAGTTTGACGAGATAAAAGAAGGCGACATCGTAAAGATTCAGAACGGATATGTAAGAGAGAATAATGGTCGAAAAGAGATTCACTTAAATGACCAGGCAGGAATAACAATTAATCCAGAGGGTGTTGTTGTCAAGGATGTAAAAGAATCAGTCCAGCGAAAGAAGCTTTCAGAGTTAAAAGAGGGAGATGACAACGTAGAGGTTATTGCAACAATAGTTCAAGTGTTTGACTTAAGATTCTTCGAAATTGATTCTGAAACTGGTAGAAGGGTCATAGAGAAAGAGGGAAAGTTTTACCTTGGAGAAAAAGAAGTTACGAATCCTACGTATGGCTACGTGCTAAACATTTTTTTAGATGATGGAACTGAGAATATTAGGACTGTTCTTTGGAAGAACCAGATACAAAACCTTCTTGGACTAAGCAACGAGGAAATACTAAAATTTAAGAGTCAACCTGCAAACTTTGAACCTTTAAAGACTGAACTTTTAGGGATGATTGTCAAAGTTGTTGGAAGAACAAACTTAAACCAAGCTTTTGACAGGCTAGAATTGGTTGCAAACCTCATTTATAGAGACGTTGACCCTGAAGAAGAGATAAAAAATCTAAAGAAAGAGTCTAAGCCAGAGCCAAAAATCCAAAAGAAAGAAGAAGCACCAGATAAAGATGATGAAAAAGAAAGTAATACTTCAGAGGATGATGGGTTTCTTTCAATAGAAGACTTGGAAGACATAGACAGATAAATTCTACAAAACAATCTTTATAAAAGGATTATTGCAAGATATACGTTGCACAACACAAGTATTAAGTCTATCACTAATTCAAAAAGTCCTCCACTAACAAAAAAACCCTTTATTCTCCTATCAAACCAGAAAATAGAAACACCCCTCTTAGTAAAAGAGTCCAAAACTAAGTGAAAAAAAGCCCCTCCAAAAAATGCCAACGCATAAACAAATCCAAAAAAGAGATACAAAAGCAAAGAAAAAAAGACTGTTGGATACAATGAATGAAAAAATCCCCTATGAGAAAAGAGCCAAGAAACAACCTTGACTTTTCGACCAATAATAGACGACGACTCGTCAATGTCAGGAAAAAGAGAGCCAAGCAAAACTAAAGCGACAAACAAAAAAGTGTACTCTATAAAAAAAATGTTTAAAGCTAACAAAGACAAAAGCAGTCCAAACAACAAGTGAGTCCTCCCAAGCATAAATATTCAAAATATAAAAAAGATTTATAAAATTTGATATTAAATAAGTATTTGTGAAGACATTACTCATAATAAACCCAAAAGCAGGAATACAAAAAAAGAAGCTAGGTGAATTAAAGGAAAAACTATTTTTAGAAGAAGAAAATCAGTTAGAACGGGAAATAAAAACTTTTTTTGAAAAACACAAATTACACCTCGATATAAAAAGAACAAAAAAAGCAGGCGACGCAACAAGAATAGCGAAGACATCAAAAGATTACGATGCAATAATAGCAGCCGGAGGCGACGGCACTGTAAATGAAGTGATAAACGGGCTTGAAAACTATGAAACAAAAATAGGCATAATCCCCCTTGGCTCTGAAAACGTGATGGCAAAAGAGCTAAAAATACCCTTAAAAGTCAAACGCGCCTGTGAAATCATCATAAAAGGAAAAACAAAAGACGTAGATGTTGGATTAGCAAACAAGAAGAAGTTCTTATTCGTATCAGGAATAGGCTTTGATGCAAATGCGATCACAAATGTGCAGCCAAAAATAAAACAAATACTAGGAAAACACTCTTACGCAGTAGCCGCTCTAAAGACACTCTTTGAACATAACCCTGAAGAACTAATAATCACAATAAACAAAAAAGAAGTTGTAAAAGGATATTTTGTCATAATAAGCAACACGAAGAGATATGGTGGAAAGCTAATGCTGACACCAGATGCTGAATTAGATGATGGATTCTTAGATTTATGCGTTTTCAAAAATAAAGATATCTGGAGCATGATAAAATACTTGCTAAGCGCTCGAGCAGGACAGATAAAAAAGATAAAAGACATAGAACATTATAAGATAAAAACAGCACACATAAAATCAAAGAAAAAAGTGTTGTTTCACACAGATGCAGAGATAGGAGGCACAACACCTGTAAATATAAAAGTTCTCCCTCGACAAATAAAACTAATAGTTCCATAACACTGGACACTGGACAACTTTGCGCAGAGTATATAAACAACCAAAAAATAACACTATTGTTGCAAAACTGCAACGCCCCGACTCTTAGCTCAAAAAAAAGCTAGGGGTTGAAATAAAAAGCGAAAAGCAATCGGAGGCGATTGAAATGGAAAAAATAGGAAAAAAAGTTAGTTCTGGGAATAACACCCCATACAAAAAGTTTAGAGCTGGCGCAATAGTCGCGACAGTCTGGGAAAACGAAAACACCAACAAAGAAGGCCAAAAAATAGCCTATAAAACTGTTTCTTTTGAAAGAAGCTACAAAGACAAGAATGATAATTGGCAGACAACCAACAGCTTAAGAACAAACGACTTACCAAAAGCAATACTAGTTCTTACAAAAGCATTTGAGCTCTTGTCGTTGTCAGACAACGGTTCAAGCGAGGAAGACTAAACCCCTTCCTCAAAAAAAAGTTTTTCGACAACAAACGAAGAAAACTCGAAAAGAACAGCCAAATCTTTATTAATAATAAGATAATAAACAAAAGAAAGGTGGTATTATAATGAAAGAAGAAAAAATAAAAGAAGAAAAAACTCAAGAAGTCCAAATTACAAAAAAAGAACCAAAACAAACTCAAAAAAAAGAAAAAATAATAGAAGACCTGCCAGGCGTTGGCGCAGCAACCGCTGAGAAGCTCAGAGCCGTAGGCTATGACAACTTCTTAAAAATAGCAGTCTCATCTCCTGGAGAACTCATAGAAATTGCAGGTGTTGGCGAACCAGTTGCAAGAAAGATGATTCAAGCTGCAAGAGACAGCCTTGAAATGGGCTTTCAAACAGGCGCAGACCTTCTAAAAAAGAGAGAAACACTAATCAGGATAACTACTGGAAGCAAGAACTTTGATGATATAATGGGTGGAGGGTTTGAAACGTGTGCCATTACTGAATGCTTTGGAGCGTATGGAAGCTCAAAGACACAAATAGCGCATCAATTAGCAGTCAACTGCCAAGCAAAAGACCCTGACGCAGTAGCAGTTTACATAGACACAGAAAACACATTCAGGCCTGAAAGGATAAAGCAAATGGCAGAAGGACAAAAATTAAACCCTGAAAAAATACTTAAAAACGTAAAAGTTGCACGAGCCTTCAACTCTGACCACCAAATGCTGCTCGCAGAAAAAGTAGAGAGCTTAATAAAGCAAGGTATGAAAGTGCAAGTCTTGATTGTTGATTCTTTAACAGCTCATTTCAGAGCAGAATTCATTGGAAGAGGAACACTCGCCGAACGTCAACAAAAACTAAATAAGCACATGCACACACTCGCAAAGCTTGCAGACATGTATAATTTATGTGTATACGTCACTAACCAAGTAATGTCAAAACCAGACCAGTTCTTTGGTGACCCAACAGAAGCAATTGGCGGACACGTAGTTGCCCACAACAGCACGTTTAGGATTTATCTGAGGCGTGGAAAGAAAGGAACAAGAGTTGCAAAGCTTGTAGACGCGCCAAATCTTCCAGATGCAGAAGCGATATTTAACATCAACGATTCTGGACTAAGCGACTTATAAAAATAAATAATTTATTTTTTCTATTTTTAGTTAAAAATTAGTCAAGTACATAAGTAATGGGACAAGTTGAGTTTAAAAAGATGGTTGTCTAAAAATTGTTCTATGGCTTCTTGCATATCTTCTATTTTTTTGTAATGTGTTGAATTTGTAACGTTTGCACGAGTTATTTTCCAGCA